>NZ_JBNZGA010000013.1:0-130710 GCF_050573415.1 Paenarthrobacter sp. NEAU-H11
TTTTTCAAAAGTCGGGCGTACGACGGAAGCGTCCGAGGGTGTTGTTAGCGCACGAGTCGTCTGAGGGCGTAGTTTGCATCGCGGCGGCGGTAGGTCTCGGTGGATCGCCCGTTGACCCGGATTGCGTTTCTGGCGGCGGCCGCCGCAGCGCGCTCTTCTTCCGTGACGTCGTGGTGGCGCATGTCAATATCGGCCGTCCAGCGCAGGAGGTCGTCGAGGGTGTCCCCCTCGAACACCACGCCCTCTGCCTCTACTTTGGTCCGCTCGGGGTTGATTACACGAAACGGCGCGGCGCTTTCCATTGGGTCAAGCAGGCGGTCCACATTGGCCTCGGGCTCGTCGTGCAGCGACGTGATGGAAATGTCCGGGTCTGCCACCCGCCCGCTGGCGCTGTAGCTGAGCACACACTCGGTCCGCCAAAGGAAAGCCCGGTGTTCGGGCCAGAAGAACTTGTGAGTCCTCTCCTCCCCCTCGGGGACGGCGAGGATGGTGATGCCACGACCATTAATTTCCTGCAGCACCCGCATCGGATCGGCCTCGACCAGGACTTCCTTATAATTCGGCACAAAGTCAGCGGGGCTGAGCGTGCCGTGGCGACGACCGACGTGGAACGCGTAGATCTCCGGATACGTGCCGGGGTACTGGGAAGGACCGGGCAGGTCCTCGTTCGGGACTGGCACGTCGGCCCATGAGTTCTTGAACAGATCCTCGAAAAACGCCGCGATGGCAGCTTGGCTCAACAATCCGGCCCCGACGTGACCCATGGGCTCCTGGATGACAATCCCAAAGCGCTGGTGTTTGTGCCACTCAGGCAGAATTTCGGTGACGGTGCTCGAGGCCCCGTCTGCTTCGACACTGAAGTGGTCGAGCTTAAGCATGGCAGTGTGCATCCTGCGATCAGCCTCCAACGGCAGAAATGAATACGGTGATGGGGATGTGTCCGGTCAGTTCTAGACGTGATCCGAACAGTGACCGGGAGCCGGGAGGGATCGTTGTACCCCGAGCCGGACTTACATCCTCAAGGTAAACTACTAAGCGCTCACTCACAAGTGTGAGTAGGAAATTTCGCGCCCAATGCACGAGGGATAGGCGGCTAAAGTGGTTCCAAGCGGACTGAATTTACATGGGGCGGTACTGGCCTATATGTGAAAGAGTGTCGCCATGGCTGCACTGATCGAAGATTATGCGTTGGTGTCGGATCTCCAAACGGGGCCCCTTATATCTCGGGGCGGCAGCGTGGACTGGCTCTGTTTCCCGCGCTTTGACGCACCGTCCGTCTTTAGCCGGATTGTAGGGTCCGATGAGCACGGCCGCTGGTTATTGGCTCCCAGCGAACCCGGCGCCGTCGTTGACGATCGGCATTACGTTGACTCCACTTTTGTCCTCCAAACCATCTGGAATACTGCCACCGGCAGCGTCTTGGTTACGGATTTCATGCCGCTAGGGGATCGCGGTTCGTCCCTTGTGCGCCGGGTTACTGGCTTGTCAGGCCGGGTTGAAATGCGCCAGGAACTTCGGATTCGGCCAGGATATGCAACGGTCCTGCCTTGGGTGAGTCGTGTCCGTGACAGCGGGCCGACTGCGACGCCTGTTCTGTTGGCCATGGCCGGCCCGGATGCACTCGCTCTGAGAGGACCTCATCTTCCGCAAGCCTATGCGCACGGGCATGAAGGAAAATTCCTCATTTCGCACGGTGAGACGGTGGATTTCGAACTAACGTGGTTCCCCTCGCACCGCCCCTTGCCAGCAGCAACTGACGTTGATGCCGCCTTAGAGGAAGCCACCGAGTATTGGAGCCGTTGGGGAAGCCACTGTCGGCAGGACGGTGCCTACGGAGGTGCGGTAAAGCGTTCGCTGCTGGTGCTGCGAGCCCTAACGCATCTTGAAACAGGCGGCATTGTCGCAGCACCCACGACGTCCCTTCCCGAGGATTTTGGTGGGACACGGAACTGGGACTACCGATACTGCTGGCTGCGCGATGCCGCGTTGACGCTGGAATCGATGCTGACCCACGGCTATGAAACCGAGGCGCTGCAGTGGCGGAACTGGCTCCTTCGGGCCCTGGCCGGCGATCCGGAGCAGATGCAGATCATGTACGGGGTAGGTGGAGAACGGGAACTCCCTGAACGCGAACTCGATCACCTCCCTGGTTATGAAGACTCCAGGCCTGTGCGCATTGGAAACGCGGCAGTGTCGCAGTTCCAGGCTGATGTTGTTGGCGAGGTGATGGTGGCCCTGGAAAGACTGCGCATGGCCGGCGGTAAAGAAGACCACTTCTCTTGGGCCCTCCAGCGGGCGCTATTGGGGTTCGTCGAAAAACACTTTGATGATAAGGACTTCGGCCTGTGGGAGATGCGCGGTGACGCACAGTACTTCACCCACTCCAGGGTGATGATGTGGGCCGCTTTCAACAGCGGGATACGGGCCGTACAGATCCATGGACTACACGGAGATGCCAGGAAATGGGAACATCTCCGTGACCGGCTGCGTGAAGAGATCATGCGCGAGGGATTCGACCGAAGCATCGACTCCTTCACTCAGACCTATGGTGGACGGCAAACGGACGCGGCGCTGCTGGTCATGCCCCAGGTGGGCTTTCTTCCTTACGGCGACAAGCACATGCTCGGTACAGTTGCCCGGCTGGAACAGGAACTCCTTACCGATGACGGCCTTTTGCTGCGCTACCGAACAGAGAGCGGCGTTGATGGCCTGGAGCCGGGTGAACATCCTTTCCTCGCGTGCTCATTCTGGCTCGTGGAACAGTACGCACGTACAGGTCGACATATGGAGGCAAAGACCTTGATGGACAAACTCGTGGGGCTCGCCAACGACCTCGGCCTGCTGAGCGAAGAATACGCAACCGACGAAAAGCGGATGGCCGGAAACTATCCGCAAGCATTCTCACACCTGACCTTGGTTAGGGCAGCAGACGCCATGCATGGGGTCGACCGTCTCAGTCTCGCTGTCGACTCCTTGCAATTCAGTGACACGACCCGGGAGGGCCCGGGGCCAGAGTAGGAACATGCTCAGGCGGTGACGACTATCACTCCAAGCGGTTCGCTGAGCACTGTAGCAGCGATCATCTGGTCGGGAAACATCGGCACCGACCTTCTGATCAAGATCCGACGCGGGTCGGGAAATCCGGAGGTCGTCGCACTGGTCGCGGCATCGCCTCTGAATCCGTCGGTCTGGCGCGCGCGGCTAGTGGATACCCCACGGCGAGTCGCAAAAGCCTACGCAGAGATGTCTTGCTCGATTATCCATCGGACCGGCTCAACCCTGACCTCGACAACCGACCCTGCCGTCGACAACCGATCCTGCATCGACAGGGTTGGTACACCCCAACCTGACGTCCGGCGACTAAGCGTTATGGCGTCAGAATAGAGTCGGGCAGAGCTTTCTTACATGCCCTTGGGGCATCGTCTAGACCCTAGCCAGACACAGAAGGCGGGACCTCCGGCGTTGAGTTAGTAGCTCTTTAGTGGCTTTTTAGTGGAACCTTGGGGTGGTTGCCGGTAGAATGGGAAGCACCGGAAGGAGTGAGGCATTGTGAGTATCTCGATTGACGCTGGTACCGCACACAGCGGCACGGCACGGCTGGGCATCCGCGAGATTGTCCGGCAGCTCAACAGTGCACTCGGTGCCACGCTGGTGGCTGCTTTGGCTGGCAGCAAGGACCCAAAGATCAGCTACCGCTGGGCTCGCACCGATGGGCCTGAGCCTCGGCCTGAGGCGCAGGCTCGGCTGCAGCTCGCACACCGCGCCTGGACTGTCGTCTCCAGCGTGGAGGGCGAACACGTGGCCCGGCTGTGGTTTGTCGGTGCCAATCCCTGGCTGGATGAAGTCTCCCCCATTGAGGCCATCAAGGACATGCGTGCCAAGGAGGTCATGGCGGCCGCCACGGCGATGACTGAAGACAGGTTCTCCGGTTGACGGGAGTCTGTTCCAGTACCGGCCTGGCCTATCTGGAAGGGCCCGTTACTGGATACCGGATTGCCAAGTCATCATATGGACCCATGAATCCGCTGGCGCGAAGCGCAGGAGCGGTCGATCGCTCCTCGTGGTCGCGCTTCGATACCCCGGGTTCGACCATGTACCTCGCTGGGGACCGCCGCACAGCGTACGCGGAGACGCTGGCCATGGCCCGTGTCGGGAAGGAATTCCGCGACGCGGTGGCCTTCGCGGCCAGACAGTTCAACATTCCTGTCGAAGCTGCCCGCAGGATGATCCAGGACGACTGGACCAGGAACGGAAATATGGTCCCCGGTTGGCTGCCGGCCAACTGGAGGGACGGACGCCTCATGTACACCCTGAGGGTCAACGAACCGATCCGATGGATCGACCTGACAGCGGCCGAGTCGATCGCCGCCCTGAACCGGCACCTCGGGCAGCAGCTCGACGACACATTCGGCATTGGCACTGTCACCCTGGCCACCTTGGCTGGAGAAAACCGTGCCGCGACAACAGCCATCGCCGAATGGCTGCGTGACCAGGTTCTTGACGATGCCAATTATGCTGCCGGTGTCCGGGCACATTCCAAATACGGTGGTGGTCACTGCTGGGCGTACTGGCTCCGCCGACAGGACGACCGGCTCGGACCTGACCCCGTCGAACTCGAAACGGAAACCGAGATCCACCGCGACGACACCGATCTCAATTATGTGCTCTCCCTGTATGGGCTGGAGTGCCGCTAGCCGCCCACGTCCTGGGATACTCAAGGGATCTGGGGCCCCTGAACCAAGGCGCAGGCCAAGCGAACTCATCCAGCACTCCCCCGCGCCTGATCAACTCGGGCGGAGCCGTCGCCGTCGGGCGGAACTGGTTCTTTCTACTCTCTTGTAGGACGGATAGGATCGCTCCCGGCCATGACTACGCGGGGGGCGCCTCAGAGATGCGTGGGAAGGACTGAAGAGGGGGAATCATGGGATATACGCATTACTTTCCGGGGCTGAGGGCCACAGTCGATGTACTCGCCGATGCCGGCAAGATCATCTCCGCGTCAGCCGTGACCATTTGCGGTCCAAGAGGCCAAGGCCTCCCTGTGATGAACGAAACCACGGGCATCCGGTTGAACGGCTTTGAAGCTGCCGGTGAAAGCTATGAGACGTTCCACCTCAGGGGCACCGATCCGTCCCGTTACCCGGATATGAGTGACTTCTGTAAGACGGAGAATAAGCCCTACGACCAAGTGGTCACGGCGATCTTGATTGCTGCTGCTGTCCGGACCTTTGCCTCCAGGACTGGCGTGGTGAAAAGCGATGGCCGCTGGGACAACTGGGCCGCCGGCGTGCATTTGTACGAGCGGGCGGTGCGGTTACTGACCGACCAGGAAAAGCTGGCTTTGGAGCTCGACCTGGAAGACATGCGCCCAGATGCATTCCAGGACTGACCGGCATGTAACAGCAAACTTGGTTGCCGACGTTGCGAGGCTTTCTGCGACACCCCGGTGCCTCCTCCGTAAAAGCCTCCGGTTCCCCCTTGATTAGGGCCTACCTACGCCTGGGCTTCTCGGCATAAACGGCCGCGCGCGACAGCTAACGTTCGAGTCCTCCGCGTTCCAGCGTCTTCCCCTTGCCCGCTAGCTTGGCCATCTTTGACGTCTTAGCAACAGAAGGTTTTTGGGCAACTGCGGCAGTCGCGGGCGTGCCCTGGTGTTTGTCCGCGAGGAGTCGGGAGTTGACCGCTTCACGGTCGCCCTTGCCCTCAAGGCTTTCCGCCAACTGCTGACGCCGCTCCGCGGAATCGTAACCCGGTTCCTCCTGTGTCTTCTGTGCTGCCTTGTCCTGCCTGTTGGCGCCGGCCACCGCAGACCCGGCAACCGCTTCATCAGTGCGTGCAGCTGCGGCTTTGGTCCGTTCGTTTTCGGCTTGGGTACGTGCTTGCTGTACCTGGGTGAGGGCTGCGGACACGGATGCTTCGTCGGCCCCTGTGTTGTTCACGTCGATGCCGTAGTGGGCCTTCACCTGCTCACGGAAGTGTTCTGCTGCTTGGGCGGCTTCGGGGTCGTAGGCCTTCCATGCGGTGGCGGTCTGGTGGGCTTGTTCGATCATGTCGGGTGTGGCTTTGTCCCACCAGTCATCCCTGGCGGTGGGCGCGAGCTGGGCGCGGGCGGCAGCGCGTTGGGCGTCGAAGCGTTCCTGCAGTTGCCGTGCGCGTTGTTCTTCTGCGGCGGCGATGTTGCGTTGTTCTTCTTCCCGCATTCGCGCCAGTTGTTCGCCGATGCGGGCGGCGACCATTAGCCCGGTACGCATTGCGCCGTCTACTGCTTCGTCCATTCCGTCTGCTTCGCTCATGCTTCTCCCCTATCGCTCGATGCCTGGTTTCGGATGGTTGTCCATTTGTGGTCCCTGCGGGCCCGTGGTTCCGGCCTGCTGCAGTGTTTTTTCTGCCCTGGTCAGTGTCGTCGGGAGGGGTGAGCCGCCGCGGTTCCGCTCGGCGATGAGCCGCGCGCGGAGGGCTTCGTCGCTGGCTCCAGGGTGCTGTTCCCGCAGTGCGTCCATGGTGATGGGCTGCGCCTTGATGGTCTGGGTTGTGGCGCTGGCTTCGACAGCTTTGCTGGCAGCGGTCACCGCTGCCGCTAGACCGCGGACACGTCGCAGGTCGTCGGTGGCTTTGTGCATGTCGTGGATGGCCCGGGCGGTCTGAGCGAGCTGCCGGAACATCAGCGCGTAGGCTGCCCGTTCGCTCTTGGATGTGGCCGCCAGCAGGATCATGGTCGCGCCCCGTACCGACGGCAGCGCTACCGCCGGCCGTTTCGGGTAGCGGCGGAGCTGGGCTGATTTGGACAGCTCACGCGCAGCATCCGCGAGTGGCCCGGGGGTGGCTTCGATGCGCTTTGACCATGCACCAAAAGCGGCTGCGGTTTCGCGGGCGGCCTGCGCCCAGGCGGCGTGGTCGTTGTGCGGGGTGTTGGCCAGTTTCTCGCGGAGAGCGCTGATGTCGGTGGCGTATTTGTTCCACAGTTCCGCGGATGGCTGCAGCGTCTCCCTGCCGGGTGCAACGGGTCGGCGGTTGCGTGCTGCGGCGTTCCATTCCGCGACTGCCGCGGTGGCAGTTTCGGGGGTGCTTTCCCAGTCGCTGCGGAGCTTCGGGAGGGCGAGATCGCGTCCCAGGGAGTTACCGCCGAACCAGACGGCCCGCTCCCCCTTCCGTGGCCGTTCGGCAACAGAGTATCCGGTCACGACGTCGGTTCGGCCGGCCGCGTAGCGGGGCCGAACGAGCAAGCCTTCTTGGCGGGCGCGGCGGACGAATTCTGCTTCGTCCGTTGATGCTGTCGCGCAGGTGCGGACCTTGCGGGCGAGGCTGTGACGTTGAACCTCGGGTAATCCCTGGCGGGTGGCTTTGGCTTGTTCTGCGGGGGTGTATCCGCGTTCGGCGCGGACGGCGTCGAGTTCGGTGAGACCGTACTTTTTCTCCAGTGCCCGGGCGACCTGTTGGGACTTGTACTTGCTCTTCCAGCTGTTCCATTTGGTGCCGTCGTCGCGGACCATGCTGGCCACGATGTGGATGTGGTCGTTGCCGTTCTTGCTCAGTCCGTGGCGGACGGCGACCCACCGGGCCGGGGCTTTTCCGCCGTCCTCGGTGAAGTCCATGTCCTTCATGAAGTCGTTGGCGATGGCGCCCCACTGCTCGTCAGTGAGTTGGCCTTCTTCAGCCGCGAGGCTCAGTGAGCAGTGGAAGACGTGGCCGCCGTCGACCTCGGTTTTGTAGAACTGCTTGGCACGGTCCAGGGCGTTGGCGATGTCCAGGGCAGCGTCGCGGTTCAGTTCGTTGTCGTCATGCCAGGCCATGAGCGCAGCGTCGCCGGCAACGAGGTGCGGTTCCTCGTGTTCGTTGGCACGTCCCGGCCCGGCGAGGTAGATCATCAGGCCCGCCATGCGGTCGCCCTGGGTGATGTTCGGAATCACGGCAGGATCACCGGCCGGCCATGTCAGCGAGCTGGCGGTCGATGCGGATGATGACGCTCCTGGCGTGCGCGATAGCGGGCGCCGCGTCAGGCGGTACTTCCCCTGTTGAGTTGGCGTGCCGGGCGATCTGGTTGATGTTGTTCGCCACGGATCCGATCAGGCGCTGCAGGTTCGACAGCTGCATGAACTGATCACGCCGCTCCGACGGACTTTCACTGTCCTCGTTCAACGCTGCCTCGATCAGGAGCCGTGGGATCGTGACGCGGTGCTTCTCCGCCAGGGCCAACAGCTGGGCCTCTTCTTCGGGGCTGACCTTGACCTCGTGACGGTGCATCCTGCCCCCGTCAACGTTCGCCCGGCGGCGGCGGGACTTCCACCCGGCGAAGCCGTTGCCTTCACTCACCTATTCCGCCCCTCCCCTACCTTGCCAGCGCAGCGACCCGGAAACCCCGGGACCAGACACCAGTCTGCTGTGACCGGAACGCAGTTTCCGGGAGCGACACGAACTTAGCCCGGCTAAGTTTCCAGCTTGCTCCGCCGAGAGCGGCTCACCCACTTTTCCGCACCTCAGACGCTTATCGGGTCGGGAATTGGACCGCGGCTGCGCGTCGCTCCACCAAAGACGGGCACCTGTGTGGTTACCGTGGGTGCATGCCAACCATCGATATTGAACAGACCCGAAACCAGGCCCGAGCCCTCCTGGACTCACGCATCGAGTCCGTCACGAACCTGGTCAAGACCAGGCAGCGCATCACCGAGCTCCGCGAACAGCTCGCCGACGCCGAACGCGACGACAAGCGCGCTTACGTTCGCGCCACCAGGGACGGGTGGAGCCCGGAGGAATTGAAGAAACTCGGGCTCGAATCCGGCGCCGCCACGCGCCGCCGCAAAGTGGCCACCACCCGGTCCGCGGCCGATGATTTCCCGTCTTCTGACGGCGAGGTTACCGGGGCTGAGTAGGCTTGCCCCTCGTCCACATGGGCACGGCAAAAAAGCTAAATCCTCCGGGCTTTTCCCGCACCCATGTGGACGACGGGACCCACCTGACCGGCTGCACACAAACGCCAGGACACCAGGGATGCGTATGTCACCGCCGGGTCCGGCGAATGTGCACAGCCTAGGCACGCTGGCATCACCAACGGCCCCCTTCCCCATGGTCCAAGACCGCCGTCGCCGGCCCACCCACTGTGGGGGTTGGGTTTCTTCCAGCAGGGACAACACGCATCCATTCAGCGACATTGGGTGGCAAGGAGCCGTGGTCGACCGGCGGCTTTCGAGGCGCCCGGGTGGCCTCCCGGCTCGGTCGTTGGCGGTGACAACGACAAGCTGCAGGGCGGCGCTCATCGCCCCCTAGTCCCCCCCGCTCGCGCGTGATCCAGGCAATGGCACCAACCGCTCATCGGGGGTATCACAAACACCCACCAGAACGACGAAGGCCGGCACCCGATGGGTGCCGGCCTTCACGCTTGTCAGGGCCGCGTCATTTAGCTCTCGCCCGGGGCGTCGCCGTCCGGGATCTGTCCAGATGCGATGCGCTCTGCCGTCTTCTCATAGGCGGCCTCAATGTAAGCCTCCAAGTCGTCTTGCCGCACCCGCCAGATGCCACGGCCGCCGAATTGCGCAGCCCTCAATTCACCGCTCTTAACCAGCGCATAGACCAGTGGCTTGCCCAGGTTCAAGACCTCCTGAACCTCATCCAGGGTCAGCATCCTGGGGAACGGCGAAGCCGCCGGCACGGCAGCCTTGTTCACTTCTTCGGTCGGCTTTCCCATCGCTAAGCGTCCTCATTCCGGTGCTGCATCTCATCCATCGTTCTCTGCCCGCGCCGCAGCTCGCCTGCCTTCACCGGCGGCCACGGCTTACCACCGTTGTACTTTCGCTGCAGCCTCTTCACCTCACGCATTGTCGCCCGGACAATGAAATCCGAGACGCTCGCATCACCCTCCTCGGTCTTACCGGCGGCGACGAAAGCGGCACGGACCTGACCCGCCTGCTCCTCCGTGTAATAGGGCGTGAACGCCGCAATCTTCTTCGGCTTCGCCATCAGCACGCCATAGTCGTCACTGCACGGCCCGCAGGAGCCGTGGCCATGGGTGCAGACTGTCCAGGTAACCCTTCCCCAGCGACATGGAACCGTCGTCGTTGAGGCGGACATCGGAGTGCTGGTGACTGCCGCCGGCATGCGCGATCGCAGCCAGCACAAGGTCAAGATTTTCCCTGTCCAGTCCCGCTACGAGGTCGCCCAGAACCACGGGCACATTCTCGGCCAGCGACGCGGCCAGGAGCAGGAAACGGCGCTCCCCACCGGAGAGTACGCCTACCTCTCCGGGAATCGATTCGAAGTCGATCCAGGGGCCTTCTGTGTAGCCCTCCGGCGTCGTGGTCTTGGCATGGACCCAGGGGTTGCCGGGAGCGGCGAAGCGGCCACCGAAAGCCCGCAGCAGCAGCTCCGTCGCGGCCTCGGTGGTGTAGGTGCCTCGTGCCCAGGCGCGAAGGTCGTCGGCGTGCGTCATTGTGTGTCCTTTACTCCGTCTCTGTCAGCGGGCAGCGCGGTCGAGGGCAGCCTTAGCCTGCGCGATGGCTTGCTTGGCTTCACTGGCCGCGCGGCCTTGTTCCGCAGTGGGCCCGGTCCCGGGCTGCCAATCGGAACGAAGCTCGTCTTCCGGATCTCCCAGGAGCGCGAAAGCACGGGCCCGAATGTCTTCAACGGTGGGCAAGTTCTCGGCCATTCTGGTCCCGTCATCTCAAAGGGTGGGTGTAAACCCTGTCGGGGCCAGCGTATCTGCTGACCCCGACAGTTGTACGGTTTAGAACGGGGGTTCGGAGTCGGGTCCGTTGCCCCAACCGCCGCCGGCGTTGCTGGTCGCCGGGATACCCCAAGGGTCATCCTGCGGGGCTGACTGCGAGCCCTGGGCGCTGTTTCCCTGGCCGCCGAAACCACCACCGGTTTGTCCACCCTCGGTGCTCCGCTGGCTGCGGTCGACCTTGACGTTCGCGTACCGGAGCGAGGGGCCGATCTCGTCCACTTCGAGTTCGATCACGGTGCGCTTCTCGCCTTCCTTGGTTTCGTAGGAGCGGGACTTCAGCCGGCCGGTGACGATGACGCGCATGCCCTTAGTCAGGGACTCCGCCACGTTCTCAGCCGCTTCCCGCCACACACTGGCACGGAGGAACAATGTCTCCCCGTCCTTCCACTCGCTGGACTGCCGGTCGAACGTCCTGGGCGTTGATGCGATGGTGAAGTTCGCTACGGCCGACCCACTCGGAGTGAAGCGCAGCTCCGGATCTGATGTCAGGTTTCCAATGACAGTAATCGTCGTTTCGCCGGCCATGATGGTTCCTTTTCCTCGTGTGCTGGTGATGTTCTCGGTGTGTGTTGCGGGTTCGTTCTGAGCTTCGGTCCCACCCGGTTCCTCGTGGGTGAGATCGTTGGGTTGGTACTGGTCCGCAGTGTGCGCGTCCCAGAACCCGCCCTCCCCAAGCGGGGCGCCGTTGATCGCCTCAAGGTACCGGTCATCCGCTCCCTCGTCTGGGACGGCATAGCCGTCGTACAGGTCCACGTTGAGTGGTTCCACAATGGCGGGTTCCACAACGTAGGGTTCCACAACGTCGGGGTAGATCCTGCCGCTGGGGTTAACCTGCCGGAACAGGTCCACCTCCAACGGGATCCGCGGGCTGAGTTTGTACCCGACGACCGGGCGCGGGGTGGTCACGGCCCTCACGCTGCCCTGTGACTCATGGCCGCCTGGACAAGCTTGTCGCGGCGCAGGCCGGCCCAGTGGTCCTCGTCGTCAGCGTTGTTCACGACAACGGGCGCCTGGGAATAGCCGAGTTCGGCGGTGATGTACTCCAGCGCTGCTGGCACCTCGGTGATGTCCACGGCCGTGTAGGTGATGCCCCTGGAGTCGAAGTAGTCCTTCGTCTTCTCACAGTTCGGGCACTCGGGCTTGGTGTAAACCGTGTAAGCGGTCGGTGTTGCAGTCATTTTCAGCACCTGGTTTCGTATCAAATGAGTTTCGTTCGTCTGACTGACTTGCTACTTCAATTCTAGCAATCATTCAACTGAATGAACAGTGCTTTTACCGCGTATTTTAGAGGTTTTTGGGAGCCTTTTTGATTCAAAAAATATGCAATTTCGTGCGGGCCTAAACCACGGAGACGAACGGTGGGTGGCGCCGCCGGCGACGGTGGTCATCCCCGCAGGTTCCCCAATGTCCAGCCCCCCTGTGCCTGAGAAATCCCCAGGAGTTGAGGTGATGAGCGTACCCGGCTGGAGTGGGAGTGCTGAATAGGTGTCGTCCCTACTGAAGGAAGAACGCCCACAGCGGATGGTGCGTCGGCAGCGCATGGTGTGGACCATGGGAAACGTTCCCGGCCTGTCTCTAAGAGTCCTGCGCCTTTCCTAATACCCAGCGGTTCCATCTGGTGGTGTCTCCGGGCGGCAGTCCGAGGGCGCGGATTGCCTTATTGCACCAGCGGTTGCAGAGGTAATAGTGGGCTGCGGCGAGAACAGGGAGGACGGCCAGGATAATCAGTGCCTGGTCCTTTGCGGCCTGGTACTCGTAGTATCCGGACTGGCCGTAGACCATCTCCCCCGTGACCAGGGGGCGCGTTACGTCCAGAAAGTAGTTGAGCACCTGGACGAACGGGAACATCAGCAGAAATATCGGGGCCAGCACGATGGCGAAGTATTTAAGCCATAGGATCCCGCAGCGTTTGTTCCAGGCCGCTAATTGCTGTTTCTGGTCAGTGTCTATCGACTGGCCCATACTCTCCCCCAATGAGTTCTCTTTTTGGCATAGCTTACGGGCGACGGCGCGGCAAACTTGAAAGGTAAGCATGCTTTCTATTAGGTTTGATGTCAGCTTCTCCGCCTGTCCCCCATCAGGCGGAGTGGTTGCCAGGGAGGCCCCGCTTTACGACTCGTGCTGCGGGGCTTTTCGCTATCCACATGTGGGCAGCAGATGCAGGATTCGGAACGGCAGAGGGAGTGGGCAGTGGCTCAGGGCGATATTGAGACGTACTACGAAGACGGTTCGTGGAAGAACAAGCGCGAAGGTAGCGACCGCGCGTTCGGTGCCGGCTACGACACCAAGGACGAAGCAGAAGCTGCAGGCCGGGAAGCTGCCCAGACGGACAAGGTCGAGCACGTGATCAAGAACCAGGACGGCCAGATCGGCTCGAAGAACAGTTACGGCAACGATCCGCGGAACGTCCCTGGCTGATCGCTAATCCACACCCTGGCGCTCCGGCGCGCGGGGAGACAAGAAGGGTCGGCTCAAATGAGCCGATCCTTCTGCGTTCTCCTCGGCAAAGGAAATGCATAGCTGTGTTGTCGGTGGTCGGCGGGCCCCGTGGTTGACAGGTGAACGTTGCTGTCCCTGGCAGCGCGGCATTATGTGGTGCGTTGATCGGCGGCCCGCCGCTGTAATGCGTAGCGTTTACTCAGGGCACCAGACCTCATATCTTTAGTTATGAACAGCCAGCCCCGCCAAGACAAAGCACCGACTTACCCGACCCTCTATCTAAGGTCGACTGCGCTCGTTGTCGGCCTGTTCTGGCTGATGATGCCGGCAGGGTTGGCCATGCTAATGCTCGGCATGTTGATGCTACTAAGCCGTTACAGGTCCCTGTACCTGCTTTTTTGGATCGAGAGCAATTTCAGCTACGTGTTCCTGCTTTGGATGGGCAGCTATTTCTTGGGTCTCGGCTATCTTTCGACTGTTCTGTTGGAACCCTTGAAAACAGCTAGGCGCTGGATACCCATGATTCCCTGGCGGGGCCATCGTCCGCGCCTCCTATTCGGAGGCTTTCTTCTAGTGACCTTTGGGCTGCAACTGTTCTTTAGCGGCTGGGACGAATATGCTCTCTACGACGAGGGTTGGGATCTGATATTGGCTTGGACGATCGAGCTTCTACTGATCCCATTAGTCACGGCTGTTATTCTTGCCCTCGCGACCGAACTGACCCTAGTTGGAGCAACCCCTGTTCTATTACAACTAAGGGGCTGGCGAAAGCTTCCCTTTGAAGATTGGGATCGCTCGATTCTCTGGCGTTTTGAACATGGATCACACAATTTCGGTCGTTGGCCGAAACCCGTTGGGCACAAAATGAGCATAGAGCAGGCCAAAGCTTATGCATGGCTCGCGGCCAGTATTGCTCGACAACGCGGGCTTCTGGGAGAAGGGATAGTTCTCGTTTGCGGCGGCGCCCTCGGAACGTCACTGGCTCTTTTGTTCAGTACAACGTCAATGGACGAGTGGTCCCTGCACCCTTGGGCATTTTACGTCGCTATGTTCTCGGTAGTGCTTGGATTTGCAGGTCAACGGTTGTCGATATTTGCTGCCGCAATGTGGGAAAGCAGAGCGGAGACCTACAAGGCATTTGCAGCCAACCGTGGTACACGTGCACGGTGGAAGTCCGCCCGCTCCAGAATGATCTAGTCCAAGTTTCAGATGCGGGAACTGCAAGTGCAGTAACAAGCGCCGGCTCAAAATGAGCCGGCCCTACTGCGTTCTCCTCGGCAAAGGAAATCTACGGATTCAGGCTAGCTGAATGTTGTCGGGTGGTGCCTGCAGCTGCCCAGTGGACGTCGTTGTTCCGGCAGCGCGGCACCTGGTGGTGCGTTGATCGGCGGTCCGCCGCTGGTGAGTGGCTGCTGTGGTTCGCCCTGGGCGGCGGACCGCCCGACTTCTGGAAGGTTCCTGGCCCTTGCGTGGTGGGTGGCCGGGGGTTTGCCGGGCGGTGTGGTTCCGCCCGGCAAGGGTGTTTATGCGGCCGCGTCGTCCTCGGCTGGCTTCAAGCCCTCGAGGATGATGTTCTCGACCTCGCTGGGGGTGTATCTTCTCCGGACTACCCCGGTCAATAATTCGGTCCTTTGGCCATTGCTGAAAGTCACGTCCTGGCGCTGGCATCCGGCGGCGTACAACGCCTGCTGTGCACTTCTCCATGGTGCTCGTCCGGGCGCACCCAACGAGGTTCCAGCTCGAGATCCAGGGAGCACCAAAACCCGCAGGCCGTCGCCTTGGAAGAAACCCACCTGGTGGTGGAACCCGCTGTCCTACGTCACCGACGAAGTCCGGGCCGCCCGCCTCGCTGACCACTCGTTCGGCGCCGGTTACGGCACGAAGTCTGAGGCTGTTGCCGAGGGCAGGGAGGCCGCCAGGCGTGACGGGGTCGAGCACGTCATCAAGAATGAGGACGGGAAGATCAGCGGCAAGAACAGTTACGGCAACGACCCCAGGAACGTTCCGGGCTGAGCATCACCTGTCCGGCTTAATCCGGTCTTTTGCGGGTGCCCTCCCCCCGGCACGGAGGCGGTGCATGATCGCCGGTTACAGGACGGTGAGGTAACCGGAGTCGGCGAGCCAGCGGTTGTGTGCAGCCGGTCAGGTGGGTCCCGTCGTCCATCATGTGTGCGGGAAAAGCCCGAAGGAGTTAGCTTTTGCCGTGCCCATGATGCTCCTATAGGCGTCAAATTGCAGCGGAAGTCTCAAGCTGTAAGTGACGTGGGGTGAAAGTATGCTCTCTCCATGACTAGCCCGTTCCGTTCGTCGCGGCATACGAAAGAAATTCTCGTCTATGACTGGCGGGATGCCGAAGAATTGGCCGCATGGTACATGCGTGGAACCCTCGAATTGGAAGCAGTCGCGCTGACCCGCAGCGGAGCCGATGGTGGGATTGACGTCCGCTCTGCCACGGCTGCCGCCCAAGTGAAACATTACGCCTCGCCGGTTGGTGCCCCTGAAATCCAAAAGGCAAAGGGCGCGAGCCACGGCTCAGAACATGCCTTGTTTTTCGCTCTCTCTGGCTTCACAAAACAAGCCATCGAATACGCCTCGACTGCGGGCGTTTCTCTCTTTAGCTACACGATCTATGGCGATGTCACACCGCGAAATGCCCCCGCCCGGATGCTGTTGGAATCAGCACCCCAGAACGCGGCAAGAATAGCCGAAGCTAAAGCAGCTCAGGCAGCTAAGGAGGCTCTGGAGAAAGCCGCCCAGGCAACTAAGGAGGCTCTGCAGAAAGCCGCATTTGCCACCCGGGTACGGCAGCAAATGCGCGAGCAACTCCGTGAAGAGGCAAGCACGCTGGCAGTCCGGTCACAACATGGTGAGGACATAGTGCTGGAATTATTGAAGGCCGCCGGCGAATTGGAAGCGCGCATCCAGCAGCAAGACGTGGTGGGTGACGCAACCTTCGAGTTCATTATGGTTGAGTGCTCGTCCTACTACAGAACGGAACGCCAGCCAAAGGAGGCACGATGGGAGACAGCCCAGAGACTTGTCCAGATTCTGGAGTGGGCACGCGAGGGCAGATGGCTTCCGTGGAAAGGGGTTAACGTCAGGTATTCCCCCGCCGTTATTGAACGCGCTGCCGAAGAATTCCTGGCTCTGCACAAAGAAGTCACCGGCCTTGAACGCCTACGTGAACTGCTCCCCCATGAATGGGCCGCGACACTTTGCGATTGGGAACTGCGGGAGGCGCAAATCAGCGCCCTGGTAGACGAAGCCGCCTTCACGGACGAAGAGGCTATTCCTGGTACAGCTGAGATGACAAGACGGGTAGTTGCCGGTCTGGGAACGATAGCCGACGATACCGTGACCCTCCATTCGCGCTGGCGCAATGAAGGCCGCGGCCCTCGTGACGCCGAGGCCTGTGATCTGGTTGCCCGGCTCAATCCCCTTGGTCTGACCGAAGATCGTTGCCTGAGACGGCTATACATCACTGGTTCTAGGTCAGAATTCCTGTCTGATTCGGATCAACGGTTTCCCCTCGGGAGCAAACCAGCTGACGTCGAGATGCTCCGCGAGACTGTCAACGATACTGGCCCCCGAAATGCCGTCCGAGGTGACCACGAAGTGTTCCCGGCGCCACTTCAACGGCTCAAGCAGGTCAGATACGAGATGGACCTCACGGAGCTCTAGCACCCCCACCGCCTGCGGGTCGTCCCTGCCGGGAAACTTGGGTCCCGTCTGAAGGAACCGGCAGGTGCCGGCTCTCATGTTTTCTGCCACAAGGTCCGCCGCAACAACTGAGCATGCAGCTGGCGAGCGATGATGGAGTACCAAACAGGGGCCCCCGAAGAAACTGACTTCTGCCGAGTACGTCCACCACTCTGAGGTGCATACCCCTCCGGAAGACAAGTTCCCGGCCGTCCTGATAGGTATCAGGGCTTCGATGATGCCCGTAACGGCAATTGTTTAGCCCTGATGGCCGAGCGTGAGTAGATGAAGGATTCGCGCACATCACGCCGCGTCCGCCGGCTCGTCAGATACTGTCGATTCCATGCCTTTGGATCTTCAAGTTGATGACATCGTCACCCGCCAGGACCTTAATGCTGCTTATGGCGGAGGAATTCAAGGCGGAATGCTTACTCCGGCTGGCGGCCGCTATATGTTCCTGTTTTCCGACCCGACCCCGGGTGCTCAGTATGGGTATACCTGGGATGGTTGGGAAAACGAGAACCTCGAGACGTTTTTCTACACCGGCGAAGGCTCCGCCGGGGACCAGGAATTTACCCGACGAAACCGGGTGCTGCGCGACGCCGCCGACGAAGGCCGGGAGGTGCACCTCTTCGTCGCTGACGGGTACCGAAATGACAGCCGGGAACGCACGCACCGCTACATGGGCCAGTTCGTCGTTGACCCTGACGCGCCCTGGCGCCGTGAAGACAGTCCGGACGCAAGCGGCGCAACACGATCTGCAATCGTATTCCGACTCAAACGACTTGAGACGTCACCTGCTCCCCGTACCCACACCGAAAGTTACACCCCGGAACTTGCCACCCGAACCGGAGTGGAGGCGGTCGAACCCGAGGCCTCCAATACCGGCGCGTTCACCAGGGCAGCCCAGGAGGAGTCCGTGGGCGTGCGCCGCGAGCGGTCCCTCGAAGATGCCTTCCACCGTCATTTGCAGATGACGGGCGGCCGACCTGGCAGGCTTCGCATCACCCTCGAGGGCCAAGCCAGTCCGCTGTTCACCGATACGTGGGACGCCGACAAGAGTGAACTGTACGAAGCCAAAGGCAGCGTGTCCCGCAACGATGTCCGCCTCGCCATCGGACAACTCCTTGACTACCGCCGACACATCAATCCACCACCGGCCCGATGCACGGTCCTACTCCCCTCTGACCCCGGTGAAGATCTCACCAACCTGATTCACAACTCCGGCATGGACTTGGTCTACCAGGAGGGCACCTCCTTCATCCGCAACTCACCGCCTTCACCGCAGAACGATGCATCCGCACATGAAGGGCGGGAGGAAAATGAAGCCCGGAAAGCAGCCCGCATCAGCTCCGCATCCTTCCCAGTACCGGGTATAGGCAACGGGCGCCCCATACCGGCCGGTGAGCGTCCACCCTCCGTTCGTCCTCCAACGATCCCGGCTCAGCAAGTTCGTAGCAGGCTGGAACGGGGTTAGCCGGCAGTTATTACCCGCTTAAGCACCAGCACCTGAGGTCTTCGAGGTGCTCCCGGCGGGACCACCGGCACCTGTCCGGTGCCAGTCGTCCCAAGACGTGCAGAGTTACAAGGACCGGTCTCTAAAGTTGCTCCCGGAGTTGCTGCACGACGACGTCCACTTCAGGTGCTCTTTGTGATGTTCGAATTCCCCTAATCGTCCTCGTCCTCCGACTCCGATGGCGAGAGCAATGCGTGGCCGGCGATCTCCTCGGCCTGATTCCGTGCTGTGATCAGCCGGCCTACGTTCTTGAAGTAGTTCTGCCCTGCCGGATACAGCCCAGAGATCACCGGCCTTTCTTCCCCCAACGTGTGCTAAAAATCCTCGGGCACATGTATCTGTCTGTACCTCCCTTTGGCTCATTTCAGCTTCCTGAGCCTAAGGGACCCTGCGAATTCACCCGTGGCATGATGTGCCATGATGTCTGTCGTGATGTCCTTTAGTACTTGCGCTGATGTGCTGTAGGTGCTTTACTAAGAACATCAGCACCGGCGGTTACGTCAGGGAGGGCAAGGCATATGCGTCAAGGCCACAAGGAGGCCCAAGACAAATTTCTTATCCTGGGCGAACGCCATGGATTCGGGACACGGCGTTCCTACTCAAGGCGGTTCCCGTCCGACGGGGTATGGCTGACACGGCCAGCACACGGGGAGCAGCTCGGTGGCCTGCCGGTGGTGGCGCTGGAAGTAGTGGTCAGCGAATCACCCAAGACCATTCTTGGATCGATAGCCGTCCTGGAACAGATCGCCCCGGCCCTAGGGGTGATCTTGCTTCAAGAGGATGAAATAGCCCGCCGACTAATCCGTGACGGACGCTCACGCCAGGACGTGACCGACTACATCCAACGCACGCAGGACCGCATCGATCTGCACCTTGCATCCAGTCGCCACCGCATAGAGCGGTGGTCCTTCCAGTACTTGCAGCACCTCTACAGCAACAGCATGGCCGCCTAGGCCGGGAAGAAGTTCTCATGAGTGACAAGCCCAACGACATCAGCAGCGCAGTCGTCGTCCGTGACGTCCGCGATTTCGTGGAGATGCCCGGCACCGGCCGGGTGTACCGCGCCCTGATTACCGTCGCCACCCTGGCGAAGCTGCTTCGCAAGTCGGTCGTCCGGTATTCCCCCAAGTACCAGCGCGGCTTCAAGAAAGTCGAAGACGATCCGAACGCCTACCACGTACTCCTGCCGATCACGGACAAGGCTCTGCAGATCAACCGCAAGCGCTCGGAAGAGATGGCCGTCAAATACCTGACGGGCGCCCTGTTCTCCGCCAGCCTGATCTGGAACGCACGCAAAGACCCGGCCGAACCCGCCCCGGAGTACGACCCGACCACGCATGACCTGAAGATTTTCACCGAGATCACCATCCCCGACACTGCCCACCGCCACCTTGCGCACTACATCTTGTGGGAGTGGTCCTCGGACCCTAAGCGTGTTCCCACCCAGGTCACAGTTAACGACAAGGCAGTACCGCAGGCTGAGATCCAGAAAATGCTGGAGAGCTTTGACCCGGAGAAGGCCACAATCTTCCTCGAAATCTACAACCTGGCTCCCCAGGAGGAGGGCTTCCTGTATGACCAGTTCAACTTCGACGCCCGGGCGCCGCAGAAAGCCGTTGGCAACGCCCTCAACCCGCTGAAGACCCCGGGCAGACGCTTCATTCTCGACGGACTGATGCGGATCTCGCCTATCTTCGACGAGACTGAAATCGAAATGCACTCCAACAACATCGGGACTGACAGCCGCAAGCTCTGGACGAACAACACCCTCGTAGGCGCTGCCGACCACTTCAAGAAACTCCTTGGCCAACTCGAGGACGAAAACGGCAAGACCGGCGCACACAAGGACTTGCAGAAGTTTTTTGCCAACTTCTTCGAGGAGTACGCAGCCCATTTTCCTGCCGTCCAAGCTGGCGCAAGCCGCGAGCTGAGGATGCAGACCCGCAACGATACGTTCGCGATCAGCAACATCCTCATCCATCCGCTTTTCCGCATCGCGAAGGACCTCTGGATGACTTACCGGTTCAATAAAACTGACTGGACCACGGCTACCGAATGGAAGGACGCCGTCGCCAGGCTCGGCAAAACAATCTCCGTCAAGGACGAATCAGGCAACGAAACCTTCAACGGGCCCGTCATGAGCCGCAAGAACCCCGAGTGGGTAGGCAAAATCCTGATCGAGCAGTACGGTCCCGAAGGCGTCACCGGAACGTCCGTGAGCAACACCAGCCAGACCCGCAACGCCGCCTACGGCTACCTCATCGAAATCATGGAGGTCAAGACCTTCATCACGACGAGTTAGACACACAGCACCTAACGATGGTCTACCCTCAGGAGGGCGCCGCACAGGCGCCCTCCTTCTGGCGTCCTAAGGCATCCAATACCCGGCAGACGGAATTATCACTGGAGGAGTCTAGAGATTCTCGCCTTGCCCCCTGTTCCACTCCTGCCAACTGTCAACGACCGCGGCATCATGCGGTGTGCTTTTCAGGTGTGTCAGATCAGGCTTCGAAATTCCCAACTCACTGAGATCAGGGCCGCTGATGCGGCTCGCCAGCTTCAAAGTCCCTGGTTCTATAGCCCACAGGAACCGGTCGAAAGCGAGGTGGTGGTTCGCGCACAACGGTAGGGCATTGCGTTCATCATCACTACCGCTTCGCTTCTTGGCCCTAAGGTGGGCGGCCTGCACGAGGCCATAGACGTCGAGCCCGCAGACGGCGCAAGCGCTGCCGTAACGCTGAAAAACCTTCATCGCAAATCGACCCTGGTTGGGCCGATTTTGTCTCAAACTGTATGTCCGTTTGGAGGCCTCGTCCGTCAGCGTGAACGGGCTCTCGTCCTCTCCCTCAGGCGGCGGAGGGGGAAGTTCATCTTCTGTAAAAGTAATGAGCAGGGCGCCCAGCTCGTCGTCGAAGCGTTCGACATACCCTCTGTAGACGATGCGTTTGGATAACGTTTTTCCTGGTGCAATCACGAACACCGGCAAGCCAGACCGATAGGCGGCTTTCGTCGCAGACACTTCAAATTTGTCGTGTCCTGGACGTTTCGTCTTCGGATAGTGGTAAATAGCGCCGTCTTCAGTCAGGTCATCAGCGTAACTTCCCCCTGTGTGGAGGAAAGACACCGCTATCCCGTCTGGAGCGATAGGAGACTTGGTCCGCTCCTGATTCACATAGATGCCTCGGGCTCCCGCGTAGATGCCTAAGTCGCGGATCAGTCCTGCGCTCACTTCACGCGGACCACCAGCAGCCAACAGAGCCTTCCACATCTCTTCTCGCCGTAGGTATTCATCACCGAAACCGGGTTGGTTCCGGCTGCGTGCTTCTCGTGCTTGTGCCCAGCCGGCAGGCGAAAGCGTCCATAGCCCATGCTCGTCGCCTTTCAGCAGCCCCGCGCGAACCATTTCGGCTCGCTCAAAACTGGCTCGATTCTCCCATTTCGTCTCCCACGGCCGAGTTTTGGGAGACACGCTGTCTTCAACTGACCAAGAAAACCCTGTGGCGAGGCGCTGCAATGCTTCGGACCTTCGCAGGCTGCCCGACGGCTCTTCGGACAAGACTGCAAGAATTCTTTCTCTATGGGTTTGCCGTTGCGTCAGCCCCATCTGTCGTAGTCCCCCATGGATGAAGCTTATCCATGGGGGACTACGGTCCTGACAACTTGACGCGTTTGGCGAGTTGGGTGCTGCCGGCGGTGCAACAGTGAGGCTAATCAGAGCACACCGCTATCGAACAGCGCCGCGACTTCAGCATCCGTCCAGTACATGTTCCAGCAGTACCGACCCGGCCAGGCGAGGACACCGACTGCGCCGTTCGCACCGTTGGGGATGCTCAACACTCGTCCCATCGATTGGCCCTGCAAGCGGTTTTAGTACTCGCCAATTCGCACCTGGAATGCCTGTCGGCAGTTCGACAGCGAAAAGGCAGTATATCGACAAGGCTAGGCGCATTCTTTTTGCTCCCCGTTTATAACGCTGTTCACTGTTATAACGCTGTTCATCCTGCAAAATTTGCACTTAGCGAGCTTGAATACACGCCATAGCGATATTGTTCGAGCATGACTGATGTAGAAGCTCTAGCGGACCAACTCGTCGAAGCGTGGGAGAAGTGGAAAGAGGTCGAAGGGCCGGAAGGGCAGGGGGATGACGAAGGAGAACTGTTGTCAACGTACATCGACACTAAATATCACGCTCAGGAGCCCAACCCGGGCGAAGAACCGATAGTTTTGAGTGACCTCATTCGATTGGTTTTTCTTCTTGACGACGCCTTGATGTATTCCTTCCAGGGCGGGGGGCACGAGATTGTTTTGGACGCGTACAAGGCAGCAATGCGCCAACTGTCCCGCCAATTGAAGGAACACAAGGCAGTGAACGCGCCACCGCCTGAACCTGGGTTGTTCTAAACAAACAGATTGCAACTTCTGGCACGTAGCAGCGAAGTCGACACCTGTCGTCGCAGGTGCCGGCCTTCGCTGCTTCCCAAAAGATCGGGGTGATTAGTCTGATGGGGCCACTCCTTCTTGAGGCCGTCGTCGCTGGTTTCTTTCACCTTTTGTCCAACCTCCGGCGAGGTAGATTTTTCCTCGACATCTTCCAGGAAGGAAGCTTGTGCCCCTGACGCTGGTGGAACCCCTGGTGGTCGAAGTTTCAGCTGACACTGCGTGGACAGGGACCGCCTTCCGTCATGTAATCCGGTACCTGCGACCCTGGGCTGAGTTCCCCCGCTACTTCACCATTCCCAAGAGTCATCGTCACTAAAACAAGTGGCCCTCAGTCATTGCGGATTCCAAGCTGATGCTTGGCGCCCTGTCGCTGCGGGTCGCAGCCCACTTCACGCCCAGTTCTCCCAAGTCGCTGCGCGTGAAGTGGTCTGAGGCAATGATCTGGCTGAGAAGTTCTTCCTGCCGGGGTTCCAAACTCACAAGGTGTGCCAATACGGTTAGGAGCTCGGCCAATTCGGTAGACCAGTCTGCGTCCCAATAGGTGGCAGTTATGCCGTCGAGGGGGGACGTTTTCTTGCCGACTGGTGACTTCTTTCGATACGAGAACCAGGCATTCACGGTCTTCTTGCCCCCTGTGTTGTATTCCATTACCTGGGGCGGGACGGGGCCCCACGAGCCGCCGCCGAAACTTAATGTTTGGGTCGCAGGGTTGTAGGAGTATTCATCGTCGAGCTGCTTCACGGCTGACAGGTATCTGACTTGGTGTGCGCTGCCGGACAGGACATTTATCGCTCGCCCTGCAGCGAAGGCTTGTCCATAAGTGTGGAGCCAGAGCACTTCCTGGCCCAGTTCGACGCTCTGGCGCCAAAGCTCGGGGTCCCTGGTCAGGGGTACGCGCACCCCGGGGGTTTGAAGTTCTTCCGCGAAAGTCGCGGTGTAAGCACTATGGGAGACGGTGCATGCGACGTAGGCCATGAGTTCTTCGATCGATACCTGCGTCCCAAGCTCGGAGGAAAGGGCCTCCAGAAGACCCTTGGTGGCATTGGGGCTCCCATCCGGGTGATACATGGCCGCGATGCGGCCTCCTTCGCTACCCCTGAAATAGTGCTCGCTGGGTATCAGGCCCGAGAAGCTGACTCCTGGCCCAGACCTCAATGAACTGGAATGCAATTCGGAGAGAAACACTTGACCGGAGATACGCGCCCGCCACAAGTCTGGCCGAGGTGTGTCCATTAGGCGATGATCAGCTATTACGTATTGTCGGTCGAATGACCTGTGCCCCACTCTGACGACTGTAGGTTCAAGTCGGATTTCGTCAGCAAACCTTTTTGTAGTTTGCTGCTCGACATCGCTTCCGGACAGAGGAACTTTGCTCCTGTCTAGGGAAGAGTCTCTGGATTTTTTGAACAGTTCCTCTTTCCGCGTACGGTCATCACACGAAACGAGTTCGAGCCAACGGGAATTCAGGGTTTCGATGTTAGGCGCTACAACCCAGTTCCGGTTCGGTTTAATGCCTGGTGAGAGCCAACGGAAGAGGTCATGGATGGCTGGGTATGCGTCCCAGTCTCCTGAAGCAGCGGCAGTGAAAGGTGCTGTCCAGTCGGTTCGCACTGGCCGCCACCCTGCTCCGTCTATGGCGGTGTCGCGCAATTGCTGGAACTTTTGGCTCTGGCGTCCATGGAGGGATGTGTAGTGGAGACTGGCCGGAACCTCTGAATTGTTGTCAGGCTTTCGGACGAAGATGGAAATGGCCAGGGGATGCTGGACGCCAGGAAATATGCGAGTGTTCACTTCAGGCCGCAGACCTTCAGGCGAGCAGTCAATAACCCAACCCTCTGAGCAGTTCCGTCTGATGTACTCCCGCATTCCCTTGAATGCGGGTCCGGACATGAAGCTGGAGGGCGTGATGAAACAGATGATGCCGGCATCGCCGTAAAGAGCCCCCGGAGGTGGAGTCGACTCGAAGACCTTCCAGAATGCCCAGCGCCAGAAGTACACGTAGAGATTCTTGAGGTGATATTCGAGAGCACCGTTTCCCTCCTTGCGGAAGTCGGCCAGGATGCCTTCACCTTCGCTGCCAAAGGGGCCGTTCTCAATCCAGCCGCCTTTGCCTTCGGCGTTGTTTTTGTAGGGCGGGTTGCCGATGCACACGGTGACATTGGTTGTTGATTTGATGTGGTTGGCTCGTTGGCGTTGTTGCGCGATGAGCTGAGTCATGTATGACATCTGCCCGACTGCAACGTGGGGATCTTCCAGGGTATCGGCTACAAAGAGGTTCAGACCGTTGCCTGGAACTTTGGCGTCGTGGGCGCGAATGAGGTCGGACAGGCGAAGCTCAGCCACTGAGTAGGGCCCGGTCTGGAGTTCGAACCCGTAGAGCCGCCGAGCGATTGAATTGATGGCTTCGGTTGCTGCACCCGGACCTATTTCAAGTGCGGCTTGTGAAGCTGCACGTTCCATGATGTGCACGGGGAACGTTCCTGTTCCCATTGCGGGGTCGATCACTCGGACGTCGGGGTCCCGCAGGCGGAGCGACTTGCCCAACCTGTCGGCCAATACTTCCTCGGTCAAGCGAGTCATTTCCTCAACCACTGGAGCAGGCGTGTAGTAGCTGCCCGATTGCTTTCTCAGCTCGTTGTCGTAGACGGCCAGGAAATGCTCGTAGAGATGAAGGTACATGTCGCTGAGCCCGGAATGTATGTGCTTCCAGTTCACCGCGTTTATGGTGCGAATCATCAGATCGAGGGTGATCCGGAATTTCTTGGATACAGAATCCGTCAGGAGCTGGAGGGCTTTGGCCATCAGTCCGTGGGACTCCCCGAGGTCATTTGCGCTGTCATGAAGACCTTTTTCATCGAGGTCGATTCCCTCGGACTTGGCCAGCAGCAGGGCGAATGTCACTGTTTGGGCGTAACCATCGGCGAACTCGGCATCGGTTGCTCCTGGAAAAAGGAGATGCTTCCATTCCTTGGCCATGCCCAGAAAGACTTGCTCCGATAGCTTTCCCCCGGGACTACTGAGGGCGCGCCTCTCAGCGGCAAGGGTGTCCAAAACTTCTCCACGCAGTAGCCGGGTGAGGGGGGCGATTGTTGTGACGAGCTTCTTTACCGATGATATTTCTGTGGGTTTCCAACGGAGAAAGTCTGTCAGGAGTCCTTCAAACCGCTCGCCCGGTGAAAGCTTCGCCCCGGCAGTTGTGAGTGTTCCTCCTATCAGGTGGACGGGTTCACCTAGGGGTTCCCCCGCCCGCCAAAGGCGCCATTCAATGCCATTTGTATAGAGCAGGTTTGGCAGGTCTTTCAGCCGGTTCCATTGCGTGAGGTTATGTCCTCTGAAAGCGGCGGGTTCAAGGTTCTCACCTGGCGCCTTGACTTCCACGTAACCGGTCACGGCACCGTTAACTTGAACGGCGTAGTCAGGGCGCACGTTGCGTTCGAGATCAGCGGCTTCGTCAAAGGCAACGACCGACAAGCCCAACTCCGTGCCGATTGACGTTATTAGTACATCCAGAGGCTTTCTTATGGAAGCTTCAGCTTGGCCCACATTGCCTTGCAGCTTGTTCTTGCAGTCGGCGCCGAACGCAGACACGTATTCCTGAAGCCAATTATTCGCCACTTAGAACCCCACTTGTCGTACTTGTTGCGATCACTCTACGGGTACAAAGGGAACCAGCCACGCCCCTCATGACCCGGCGACATCTGTGATGCAGTGCCTCAGTGCGCGGGCACTGAAGGAACCATCAGCCGTATGAAGTCCAACGGTGAAACCGCCCCCTGGTGGTCTACAACCAAGTTCGGCGCTGGGCTTCTTCCTCCGCGCCGGCGACTTACCTATTGCCGAGGTCGACACGAACGAGGGTTGAGTCGTTTCTTCGCCCGTGTTGCTCTGGAGTGGCCGAAGTGTTCCATCCGGGCTCAGGCGGGTGGCCAGGCGCTGCGGACAGCGTCGATCAGTTTGCTGACGGACTTAGTCAGCTTCCTTGCGTCGCGACTGGCCTCCCTTCCGGCGTTCCGGACGGTGTCTTTCTCAGAGAGCTTGTAAAGGCGGCGAAAGAAGTCGGCGCGGTTGGAGGTCTGCTGGGTGGGGTAAATGCGAGCCATTGGAGAGCCCTTCTCTAGCTTGATTGAACGAACAAACCTCGGGCTGTTTGCGCCGATTTAGCTTAACTTAGCTAGCTAAATTTCTGGTGTCAACTAGGTCTAAACTAATTTAGTGCGATAAGGTCTAGTCATGACGCAAAACCGTATGGAGGCTCTCGGGCAGGTGGTACGGGAACTTCGTACTGCGAAGAAGCTGACCCAGGATGAGCTCGGGACGAAAGCCGGATACCGCAGCGGCGCCGGCGTCTCCATCTCCCGGCTTGAAAATGGACAGCTGAAGCCGGGCGCCGAACGACTCCACGGTCTTGCGGAGGCGCTCGGGCTCACTCCGGAGGAATTGGAAGCGCGAGCCTTCCGGCAGACCGCCATCAACTCCGAGACGGCTACTGCTACCGAGTCCCGAGGCGCGGAAGGGGCCAAGGAACGTTATAGGCGGATTGAGCGGGAAGTCGATCGGCGGAAGAATGACCTCATCAGCCTCAGCGATGGGTACAACGAGGCTCGGGACCGGGCCCGCGATGAGTTCTTGCAGAAATTCATTGAGATCGCGGAGCGCATCGAAGGCGCACGACAGCCCGACCCGGGACCGTTCCACGACGATGCCGCGGGCGATGTGTCCAGCCAGTTCGACGCCACAAAAGAAAGCGTCCCGCTGCCGCCTGCGTCCAGCACCGGCAAGGAAGCAAGCGACCTCCAACTTGCTTTGCTGAGGCGAGTCGCCGGACTGGCAGCCGCGGGTGCCGGCGGAGCCATGGTGCTGCCCATTATCGCTGCTGCACCCTTGGCCGCCATTGGATTCATCGAGATCGCCAAGCGCAACCGCAAACGACAGCAGGAACTGGACGCAAAGCTCGAGCGGGCAGAAGCCGAATTCGAGGCCACCACCCCTGGCTTCATAGCGCTCCAGAACATACTCCCGCGAGCAACCGAGACCCTCGACTACATAGCGGTACATGCCGGCCATGCACTCGACCGGTGGAACAATCAAATCAGGACTCAAGTCGGGTCGGGACTCCTGACCTGGGAATCACTAAGCCAAAGCAATCGGCAACTTTACCAAGACTTCTTCGAGATCGCTTCCGCACAAATCACGGTCTTGACGATTGATGTTCAGAGACTCCTGACCACGTACGACAGCGCGGACCTGAATCAATTGATCAAGCAGGCCGACAAGGCGCTAACGCAGTCACAGGATGCCGTTAAGGCCCGTGTCTGAACGCGACAGGGACCTTCACTTGCCTACAACGCGCAGTGCCATGCCTGTCCCGCTAGATTGGAAGTGCTACAGCCCAGTGGGCCACTCCCCCGCGGCCATGTCGCCCTGCTGGTTCTTTTTGAAGTCGAGGTCGATACTTCTGGTCTGGCTGATCATTTATACATCGCCCTTACTCTCCGCCGCTTGCGTCCAGAGTTGCATCCGAAGGAGATTTCATCGCCCTGTATATCTCTAAATGTTCGGGCGTCCGCGTTACTCTTGGACCAGCGGGGATGGGGGCAACAGAAATGTACGGACGGTCTGATGAGGACTGGGACGAACTGGTCAGGGTGGGTCACGATTTCCTGATTGACGTGGCGCGAAGGCACAGGTACACCACTTACACTGAGCTCGACGCGGTCCTGCGGCGCCGTACTGGTCTCAGAGGCTTTGACTTCAACCAAGTAGAAGAGCGGGCGGCGTTGGGATATTTGCTGGGCAGGATTGTCGATGAGGATCGCAAGTTGAACCCCTCACTGATGATCTCGTCCCTAGTGATCTACCTGAACGCGAACGATGCGGGCAGCGGCTTTTATGCGAAGGCTCGTGAGGTCGACCTGTTCAAAGACGGCATGGACAAGGACGAGTTCTGGATTCGTCAGGTGAAGACAGTCCACGAAAGATATGGCCGCGCCGCGCCCCCGCCTGAACCATAGAGAGTTTGGTCCGGGTGTGCTTTCGGGCAGCTTCGAACACCGCTAGAGGTTTGGTCCTTTAGAGGGCTCGCGGTCCAGGCTCCCTTCAAAAGTCTTTTCTAGACAATCAGGGCTGCTTTTGAGGGACTGGGCTCGCACAGCGACCGCGTCAACTCGTACCTGCCCGCGTTCCATTGCGAAGGAGAGCCGTCTACCGCTGCAAATTGCAGGCAAAAGCCCCCGTTGCCTGGACATCACGTATCTGCCGCACATGAGGCCATTCTGCCCTGACCCGCCTTTTGTTAGGCCCTAATCAAGGGTGTCGATAGGCGGTTCGATCATCTCTGAGGTGAGCTTGCCGTCAGCCACGCTGACGGTCAGAAGTCCGCCGGCATCCAATGAACGACTCTCCGGGAGACCTGAGGAGCAGACGCGCATCCATGCATCCAGCTCCGTCCGGACACCTTCCAAAGTCAGGGACATGGGTTCTTGCGTAACGATAGTTATGGGTTCACCGTTGCTAAACATCGGATGGTTCACATCTATCCCGTCTGTCGTAAACGTGTTCCAGCGGCCCTCCACCTTTTCACCTCGCAGCATCTTGGCTGTGGCCCCGATAAGATCACGTTCCTTTTGCGAGCACGCCTCAAGGTCGGGGATCTTCAGTGCGTCGTGGGTGTGTTGTTGGATCAGGATCAAGTCCTCTAAAAAGCTAACAAATGCCAAGGCCCGGTTCCGTGAGTCGTTTTTGCCTACCAAAGGCTTAAGGAGTGGTCGACCACCGCGCACAGCAAGACTAACCTCGTTCTTCCCGTCCATCTGTGCAAGGAAGGTAATGGCCGGCAGGACGTCATGGGGGTACTTTCCCACAGAAGAATGGGCGCGGAAATTGAATGTCTCTTGGCCAGTTCCCTCGTGGGTTCTTCCCTTGAAGCCGAAGCTTAGTGTTCCGCTGACATCCTCTGCTGTCAGTGAGAAGCCATCTCCGCGTGGCGCGCCCATAGCCTTGACGTTTGTCAGTGGTAGGCGCAGGATCACGCCCTCACCAGGAGCGCTCACTTGGAGTTCGAGGGGAGGCACACTGCTCTCATCAAAGACCGGAATGACCGAGAATAGGCCGCCACCGGGTTCTATCAGTCCAGGCGGCCCTTTTACATCGGTTAGCTCACCAGGCATTGCGGTAAATCCCGTCCCGTAGGCCAAAAAGTCAGCAAGCGCCGCAGCTTGGTCGCTACCGGGAGGTGGGGTGAAAACAAATGTCCCGCCTATCGGCCGGAGCCACGAAGACTCTGCCGATAAAGGCAGGACGCGTATCCCCGCGTACTGCTCTTCATTGATCTGAACGTATTGGACGAGGGACGCGCCTCGGGCGTCCGCCTGCATCTGGCTTTCTCTCACGTCGTTCACGTTGCCCGCACGGATTTCCACCACGTACTTATAGAAAGGGTCAACGTGGGAAAGAGCCTGGACAATTTGTTGCTGACGTTCAACGATGCGCTCAAGCAGGCCGCCAGCTCGTCGGCCATCTGGAATGCCGCCTCCCAAAGCCAGCATCTGCTCCATCAGCGCGGTTATGCGCCGGCCGCCGTCTCCGAAAAAGTAGTCAACGACGGCTGGTCGACCGGCTGCAAGGCCGTCCAAATGGGCTCGCCCCCACCAGCGGACTTCAAACGTGTAGCCGCTGGTCAGCTCCTCAAGCCAACCCATTTGTTCACGGGTGGGGTCCCAGGGCATGACCAGCGTCCATGACCGAACGTTCTTTAGAGGTAGTGTCTCTGCAACAAACCTCTCCCACGATTCCTTGATCTGGTTCTTGTGGGAACCAGTCAAAGTGTGGGCAAACTTCTTGACTTGGTAGATGTCCCACCGACCGTTCGATTGGACCTGAAGGTCGATTCCGCCATCACCTCTTGAAGGCGTGATGCGGTTGCCCTGTGGATTATCCAAAAGGATCAGCGCCGCCGCGAATTCCTCCACACGATCGCCCGATTCACGTTCCCAGTTCACCACAGTCATTCACACAGGATCGCATGAGCAGCAGACATGAAAATGGAGCGGACTCACCGACGTAGCAACTGTCGGCGCCGCTACCGTTAATCAGCCACCAAAGTCACTCTACGGCTGGCAGCAGAGCGGCAATCTGTCTAATGCCGCATTGACGTTTCCCCCTGAGCCGCTCGCGCCTCCGCGCCACTACCTAGAGCCTGAATTTTGGTCGAAACTCGCTATAGGCTTGCGCTTAATACAGCCAAGGCGTCAGCCTGACACCAGGTGGAGGAATTATGTGGGGCTACAGGCTGGACGGACTGAAGATCGATTACTCCCGTCTGGACGAGGAACTCAAAGAGCTGGCGAACGATTTTGTCCGCAAAGGAATCCACCCGGATCGAGACGATCCCTACATGGACGAATGGGCTCGTTGGAGAGCCGAGCAAATCTTTCCACCTCCTGGTCGGCTCCCAGCGCCGCCGCGGAGACCTAGCTTCCCCCAGAACTTCATGGCCCTAGTAGGGATATGCAGTGTCGTTCCATCCGTCGTGGCCATTGCAGGGTTGGCGGGAGCAGGGGCGAAATATCAGGGAATCCTTGCTGCCGTAATCACCTTTTGGATTTGCTATGTGGCGCTGTGGTTCATCTCGTCCACGCGGGAGAAACGCTACTACAGGGCAAAGGAACAGTATTGGACAAGGTATGATCCGCACCACGAGCATCGTGACGAGCTCCGGTCCGAACTGGCGCGCCGACTTGGTTCAGAGATCAATGAAGCCTGGTACGAATTCGGCAGGCCTGTGGCCACGGTTCCGGCCAGCCATGTACCCGACAGGCCGCGTCGCGAGTTAGCGTGGACCCCTTGTGGGCCGCAACCTTCAGCCATGGCATCATGCAATGATCGACAGGCGGAATTCTTGGCAAGGGATTGGATGCTGTTCTTAGGTGAATCCGGCTGTCAGGTATCTCCAGCAACCCGCGACGGTGGGGCGGACGTAGTTTCAGGCCGCTTCGTGGCTGAAGTCAAGCACCACGCCGCCCCAGTCGGGCCCGCCTTGGTGCGGCAGATCTTCGGTGTGGCCACCGCTGAAGGGAAGACGGCGCTCTTCTTTTCCTTGTCTGGTTACTCATCTGCATCTATTGAATTCGGTGAACAAGTGAAGATGGCCCTGTTTGTCTACGACTTCACCCAGGGGACCCTCGATGCAAGAACCCCTGCAGCGGAACTAGCCTTACTCAAAGGGCTACCAAGTCTGTCGCGATAGCTGTGGCTCGTGAAGTACTAGAAGGGTGTCCCAGTTCCTTGGAACTGGGACACCCTGGTGGCCGCTCCCAACAGTGCAGTCTTGTCAGTTTTCGAAGTCGGCTGCCCGGAATGTCCAAAGCCGCTGCACAGCCCGCCCACTGAGTCCGTGGGCTGTCTTGCATCGCTTCGGATACGAGGCGTCTCACTGATCTAGCTACAGTCTCTAGGCGGAGGCCGATTCCAATACCCCTGCGATTCTTACAACTACGTACCGCAACTCCGGACTTCGATACTGATGGTCATCCTAAGTGGCGAGACAAGTAAGTGGTGCCGCATCTTCCCCATGAGTGTCCCACTTCCTTAGAAGTGGGACCCTCCCAGCGGGACACCAGAAGCATCGGCCCCAGTCCGGCGCTCGGCTGGGACCGCTGCGTGGGCTCTCCCCTTAAGGTCAACGAGAGGTCACGTGTCAGAAGCCACGGGCTGCACGCGGTCGGGAACTACGAAAGGGACACGTTGCCTCCATCATCGACCTCGACCCACCGGGTGTCACCCTTGATCTTGATGCCCAGGGCGCGTTCTAGCTTGGGAAGCCAGTTCGCGGCGGTCTGATTGATATATCGCTTGCCACCTATCACTTCCACCGCACGGATGCTACCGGGTCGTGAACTCCAACCGTTCACGGCACGACCGTTCCTGTATCCAGCCTTTAGGGCGAATCGGCGGATTTCTTCGGCGCCGGCGCCCTCGCCCGTTTCGGCGTAGTACCGGCCAATGCTGCCGATATAAACCAGCGAGCACATGTCCTGGAACTTCTGGTCCGCCTCTCGGTCGGGTGTGGCCTTCATCGGAAGCGGGTCGGTCAGAGGGTCGAACAAGATCGGCTCGGCTGCCGCGGGTGCCCATGTAACGTCCTCGGACCGGAGCGCCGAGTTGAAGTCCGCTTCCTCGTCGCCGCGAATCGTAGTGAGAAACGCTTCGGCAGCCGCGGCAAGTGCTCGACTGAGGTCATCCGCGGTGTACTCGCTCATTATAGTCCGTCCTTCATGGTTCTAGTAGGGGCCGTAGCATTGTTTAGCTTCGTATAGGACACGATAGCTCATGCTCCTAGCGAGTGCAACAGTGTTTAACATAACGAGGTAGGACCGCGTAGTACCTTCCGTGCAGTGGGCATAAGCCGCCGCCTTCTTCTGGGCAGACAAGGCCGGCGCCGTTTCTCGTGGACCATTAGTCCGCGGCGAAGATGGCATCTTTCGGAGTAAACGCCCATTGCGGGATCTATCTGTGCGGTTCACTACGCGTTGTTCCGTCTCAACCACCAACCTGAGGTGTCGTTAGCGGACCTCGCGGAAGAAGCACACAAGGACTTGGATCCATTGTTTACGCTCGAAAAAGGCGACGAGGCGGTCTACTTCGATCACCCCGACCTCTCCCGAAAGCTCGAACTGCGCCTTCGGTAGTCGAGGAGATGCCGCGCTTCGAAGAATGGGTGCCTTTAGCTGTCCTTCAGCCGCCTTCCGCCGGGCAGCTTCTCGCCCCAAGCCGGGTACATTTCGCCTTGGTTGTGTTCCGCTTTGCGCCGTAGGGTTTCCGCTTCGATGGCTTTAACAACGAAATGGGCCCACATGTTATCCCCCGCGACGTAGCTTGCCGCCTTGTACGCGGCCTTGGCACGGTTGCGAATGGCGGTGGGGATGTTTACAGTCATGGCCGCCGTCTCGGCGTCCTTGAGTTCTTCCTTCTTAGCGGCCGCCTCGTTGCGGCGACCCGGCAGCATCCGCGCTAGAGGCGCATCGGTCGTGGGGGCAGCGCTGGGGGGCGCGGTGGGAGCCCGAGTGCGAGCCGGCTGGAGTTTTGGACGGTGCTCATGCGGTAACCTCCTGGGATTCCGTAGCGGCGACGCGCCGCGCTACTTCCATGGCGACGGCATGCAGGGCTTCAGCGACGCTGGAAGCAGATTTTGGTCTTGCATTCGTGGCTTTGGCTTCTCCGCGAAGAACCTCCCACCATTCGGGAGCCTTGCTGAGCTCCCGGTCTAGTTCGTGCGCCAGCAGCCCCCCTTTCCCTGCAGGCCCGGGCAGTCGCCTCTGCGTGACGGATGGTCATCGAGAACAGAACTTCGTCGGTACCCAAGTCGGCAATGAGGTGATCGCGGGTGACCTTGTGGACCTGCTTTGAGTGGGTTCCGGTTCCCACCAAGACAACACCCAGGAGATCCAGTTGTGGGTTGATTCCCACCACGCCGTCCATGCGCGCTTCCACCGCAGCAACACCTTTACGGCTAGACATGTCAGTCTTTAGCGGCACCAGTGCATACCGTGCGGCAGCGACGGCCGCTGCCTGCAGCGGCTCGTTGCCGGCGGGCAATCAAGTAGGACGAGGTTGTATTCCCCGCGACGGCTGCCAGTATTTTTGCCAGGGCTAGGTCGTCGACTATTTTTCGGGGCCAGCCTTCCAACGGTTCCAGCGGATCTTACGTCGTCTCAACAATGTGTCTCAACTGAGCCATTCTCAACAAAGGGAAAGTGGGCCTTTGATGAGCTAGGGAAGTCGCGTAGGGAGTACTGGATCACCGCCCTCTCCCCTGGCGGCCAGCAGAATTCCGGCCATCGGCTAATAGCGCGACTGTGTTAATTTCCCCCCGGGCGGCGACTGCGGGCTCCTGCGCAGGGGCTCGGTTAACATTGGTTGCAGGCCGTAGGCGCAACCATGGTCCTTGCTGCGCTACAGGTATGCAGTCCACTCCGGGGTCAACATCGCTTCATGCCATAAGGCATGCCATATCTCCTGTTGGACGACCAGTTGAAGGACTCGCTGGAATAAGGCTTCGAACTAAGGCCATTGGACCCGTCTGACGCAACGCTGTACAAGACAATGGGAGACCCCACAGGTCGCAAAGCTTGAGCCAACGAGGGAAGACAGGCAGGAGGGCATGCGTGACAGTAAACGTGACCCGTTACAGGTCGAGCAATCGATACTTCTACGGTCAGCACAATACGAAGCACGGTGTGGAACCACATTGAGCTGTCCAATGCAGCAACAGGCTCGATGACACGTAGGTATGCAGACGACGACTCCTGCCATATCAATAGCGTGATGCACCGCGTATAGCCCTGCTCTACGGAACGTTATTACTCTTGCGCGTGTCACTGCCAACATTCCTAGCGGAACCCACATAGCGTTGAAGGTAGGACAACATGCACCCGATCAAGTAGGAGAGTCGTCGGCCGATGGCACGATCGCTGGAAACCCCCGTACCCCCGAAACCTCAAGCAACTCGGGCCCTTGACCGTGTCGTATCTCTGGCGAACGGCAAAGGTGGAGTCGGTAAGACGACCACTGCAGCCAACGTTGGCGGTTACGTGGCGCTGGCCGGCTCGCGTGTGCTGCTGATCGACCTTGACCCGCAGGGCGATCTGGCCCGTGACCTCGGGTACGAACGGCAGACAGGGAGGGAATTCTTTCAGGCCCTGATCGCCGGCACGCCGCCGATGATCCTGCGCGACGTTCGGGAAAACCTTGACGTAATCCCGGGCGGCCAGGACCTTGAAGACATCCAGGGCCTGATGGTGTCCCGCTCCAGCCGCTCCGGCGCCGGCGACTTCGGCGACATGCTCTACGCAGTCTTGGCCCCGTTGGCAGACGAGTACGACTTGATCCTGATCGACACGCCGCCGGGGGAGCGGATCCTCGTAGAAGGTGCCTTCGCGATCTCCAGTGCAGTCGTCATTCCTACCCGGTCCGATGATGCAAGCATCGACGGTGTCGAACGCATTGCACGCCGCTTCATGGCTGTACGTGACCGGAACCCGTCCCTGCAGTTGGCAGGCATCGTCTTGTTCGGTGTAGGACCGCGCTCCATGCGTCTCGAACGCAGCGTCCGAGACACGTTGGAAGAAATGCTCGGCACCGTTGCCCCGGTCTTCGCGACCCGCATCCGGAATCTCGAGAGCGCAAGCGCCGACGCCCGCCGAAAGGGCCTGCTCTTCCACGAACTTGAAGGTGCCGTTACCGACGCTCAGAAGAACCGCCTGAAGGCGCTCCGGGCGGGGGAGAAGCCGACGGATGGCTTCTTCTCGCGAAATGCCGGGGGACTCGCTGAAGAGTACGAGCAGCTGACCGGCGAGATCCTCGCCCGACTAAACGAGATCGAAAGTGGGAACGAAGAATGAGCGGCCGACAGAGCCTTGCGGGGGCATTCGCACCTGTAGCGCCTGCCCGTGGTGCAGCACTCCAAGGGTTGCTGGCTCCGAAGCGGGGGAGGGGCGCTCCTGCACCGGAACACAAAACCGGAGAGTCCATGGAGACAACGGCCCCTGAACTTATCCCGGTGCAGCCAGCAGCAGCACCGGAACCCGCACCGGTACCTATTGAGCAACCGCAGGCGGATAAGTGGCCAGCTGAGCAGGCACCTGTTGAAGAAGCACCCCTTGAGGCGGCCCAGGAGGAGCGCGCGCCTACAGTCGTCAAGGCCCCAAAGGCCACCACGCGGCATCAACCTGGTGCCAAGAAGGCAGCTAACGCAACCAAAGCCTCCGAACTGGTTCCCGGGGCGCTGCGCAACGTCGGGGTTTACCTGCCGCCGGCGCTCCTGGCCCGAGTGAAGGATGCCGTCTACCAAGAACGAACCACCTACGCAGATCTGCTAATTGATGCTTTCGAAGCCGTCGACGACAATCAGATCGCCAATGAGTTCACTCCCGAAACCACGCTGACCAGCTCCGGCATGCCCCGCCGTGCACCGCGAAAACGGGGCGAAGCCGGCATTCAGATCCAGCTGCGCCTCGACGGGCTTCAGGTCGCTTGGCTGGATGAGAAGGTCGCCGAGTTCGACGCACCGTCACGCAGCGCGCTCGTCTCGGCCGTCCTCAAGCTTCATATTCACGCGGGATCGACTGCGGGAGAGTGATCCAGGAGCTCCTTGGACAAGCATGGCTAGTCTTCCAGTAGTGCTTATGGCATGACTTATGGCAAGAAAACGAGGCTGTGAAAGCTACACCGGGGGAGTGGAGGCGGCGACCGGCCCATCAACGCCGTCAAAGTGTACAGTCCGGGCGTAAGTCACAACTGACACGCCTTTGGCGCTGACCCTCATCCTGTTCTGTTGAAAGCCATGTCGGACAGCAGCCATTCATCGGGTGGCCCCTCGAACATTTCCCAGGGATAGTCTTCGTCGGGGGAGAGCAGCTCCGGCACGGTATTGACGTTTTTGGCGAGCCATTCCCGCCAAATGATCCGGTCGTTGCGGTAGCGCTGTAACTGGGCTGCCACCGCTTCGAGGACCCCGAATTGTTCGGCCAGCTGTTTCAGTGATGTCCCGGCCACAACTGACCAGGCCCGACTAGGACTGCGGACAGCCAGGTTCCATGCAGCGAGGACCTCCAAGGCTTCGTGCACTGCGGATCTGGAAAGTCTGGCCACCCGCACAATCTCGGCGATGGGCATCCCGGGAGAGTGCTCCAGCGCTTCGTAAACGAACGCGGCCGGTAGACCCAGTTCCCGGAAAACAGGCCGCAACGCGTGGATTTTCCCTTTCTGCCAAGTAGCATCCTCGGCAACACTTCTCAGCTCTTCGGGAACGGTCAGCATGTAGAGATCGCCTTTAGTTCCCCTGGCTTCTTCAACGAGGGTGATTAGGGGGTCCTTCTCCTCACGCAGCTGCCTCAGATGCAGCCCAACAGTGGTGTGATCAAGACCTGTAGCCACGGCAATGGAACGGACCCCGAATTCAACAAAGCGCGACCCAGTCATGTGGGCTGCCTCGCCCAGTGCCCTGAGCACCATTCGTCGCCCCATCCCGGTCCTGATTTGCTGGTAGTTCACCTCCCGGATCCTGAGCGCACTGCGCCACGTACGGATGTACCGATGCTCTGCATCGGGATTTGAAATGGAAGGAGATCCCTTTATCCCTGCCGCCTGTGTAATTGGCTGGCTTGTGGGGGATCTGCGGACATTGTTTTTCTCGGTTCCTTTTGCCTGATTTCTACTGAGGTAGCTGAGGGCGTTCGACCAGTCCCGGCGCAGTGACGGGAGGCGGTGGCGGGCTGCGTAGCGGGCGTAGAAAGAGGCAAGTCCGGGCCAGGTTCCCTGCAGAATCCGACGTTCCACATCCAGCAGCTTCAAGCCGGCAGCCGCGGCACTGAGGATGACCGCCTGGCGGGCCTCGGAGTCAGAGGCGTAGCGATTGGTGTCGTACATCCCGGTCTGGGCCAGCACCTGCATCGCGCGGGACATGCGCCCAACCGGCTGGTCGATTATGGGTGCGTCCGAGGTGGTAGGCGTAAAGGTTTCTTCCTGGCGCAGCGCCCGAACCGCCTTGATCTCTGCAGCCAGGTCCTTGGTCATGGCATCCCAGACCGCGGGCCTGTTGGGACGGCGGGCGATGTCGTAGGCCATCGACAGGCTCATTGCCAGTTCCTGGTGCCCGCCGCGTTTGTGCGGCGACCCGGGAGTTCGCATGCATCCATGAAGCAGGTTCTGGTGCGGGGTCTTATCCAGGGTCCGGTAACGGGTGCCCAGCGCCTCGACGAGGTCACGTGCTTCTGAAAAGGTGACCCGCCGTGCGAGGGGGATGTAGACGTGGCGACCGCCGTTGGGGGAGTAGTCCTCAATCCAGCGGGCCCCAACCGAGTGCAGCCAGGACTGGACCGCTCGGACGTCGGCCTGTACCCAATCGAGTCCGGCCACTGAGGAGTCAAAGTCGAGAAAGATTGCCGCGCAGGTTCCGTCCTTACCGAAAATTTTCACGGCCGCGGGCAGCGAGGGGAGTGCTTCGGTCAGGTTCCGTTCGTGCTTCTGCGGGTACGTTTTACCTGCATCACGAGAGAGGCGCATTCGGGGCTGGCCGGCTAGCAAGGGAGCTAGAGCTGCCCAAACGGTTGCAGGGTCGTCTGGCTGCGTTGACACGCCAACAGCGGGGCGTGCTGGCAGCACGGAGACGTGCTGATGTACGATGTGGGTAATCCTTTCGGGGATTGAGGTACGAAAAAGGGCCGATCCTGCCAGATCGGTTTCATAGCAACACAAAGGATGGCCTGTTTAGGCTCTCCACGACTTACAATCTGATCCGCCGGCAAGCAATCCAGAGGGTAAGTCTCAAGCTTCGAAGGCCCGCCCAGTGCGGGCCTTCTCTTTTGTTATGAGGCGATGCGGATGGGCAGCTCCTGCTGGTAGTCATCCTGGTCGAGTGCGGCCAGATCCTCTTGCAGCTTCGGCTCTACAACGGACAGAACGTATTCAGTGACGGTCAGACCCTTGTGGGCGGCCACCTTGGCAATCCCGTCAGCGGTGTGTTCCTGTGTGCGGAAACCAATGAACTTACGCAGGCCTTTACTGGGGCGCCCGCCGCCTCGATTTACTGCTACTGCCGTCATGTGCTGTGTCCTTTGAATTTTGTACCCGCTAGAGCGGTTACAGCTTCATCGTTGTATTGCCTGCCGCTCAAACTGACTGGGTTGTCATTGCGACTGCTCTGAAGCTATCACCGGCCAATTGAAGGGGCGGGGATTTGTTTTCAGAAAACGGTAGCGTGTCGCGTTTGTGACTTTGAGCTCGATCTTCGCCTCGGTACGGGGACTAGTTTCCCAACAGCAACCGCTCAGCAGTTAGGGGTGGGCCAATGACTGGTCTGGCCCAAGGTTGACGATCGGTTACGTGCCGGCCCAAGCCCTTCAGTCCTCTCAACGTGTTCAGCACACCAACTTCGTTCTCTCCTGTGACGGGCAGCCCGGTGGGTTTGCTGCTCGAGCCACCCTTGGTGCCAACTTTTAGCAGAAGCTTGGGGGAGTAGTGTGCTGCGCCCGGCCTGCCGCAGGCGGCAGATCTGTTCAGCCCGCCCGCCAAAGGTGCCCGCACCCCCTCCCATGCCCTTTCTGCGGCTCTACGACGTCAACGACTGCCACAGTGAGGTTGCCTAATTGTTCCTTCAACAGCCCAAGCAAACGACAGACTACATACATGCTCCGCACATGCACAACTCACTTCCTGTACCCTCTGGTAGCCGTCAGGTAGCATTCTTTTAGCTGCCCGCCTGCTCTGTGTGGCGGTCTATACAAGAGGCTGAGCTTGGCTAAGGAGCTTTATAGATGGCAAATGGGGGCCGCAGCGTGTTTCTCACGCAACAGCAGAAGAAAGAGCGCCTGGCGGATCGCATGGGCATCCTGGTGGATATCTGGGAGTCCGATCACAACACTGTGCTCACGTACCCTCATGTGGAAGAAGCACTTTCGGCCCACGGAATCCACCTGTCTCGGACTCGCTGGTCATACTTGATCAACGGCACCGGCAGCCTGGTGACCGATCAGGAACTGCTAAAGGGCATAGCAGAGTACGTTTTTGCCGTACCTGCCAGTTATCTGTGTGATCTCAACAGCGAGACTCCCCCTGAGGTGGAAGCGCGCATGGAGTTCCTTGTGCAGATGCGCAAGCTCAAGGTGAAGAACTTTGCGGCGAGAAACCTGGGGGCCACCTCGCCTGAAATGCTACGGACGATTACCAGGATCATCGATGCGTCGATGAACGGCGAAGAGGAGGACTGAATGGGCCTCCCACCGGTCGCAGAAAAGGTCCGGGAGTTATGCGGAGACGGAACGACGTCAATGGCGGAGGTCCTGGAACGTCTGGCCGTCATCTGCGAAAAGCCGATCAAGCTGATCGAGCAGGAGGGGTCTTGGGGAACTCTGACAGCCTTCAAATTGGACTTTGAAGATCACTTCAAGATCTATGTCCCGCCGCAAAACTCGACGCAGTACAAGCTTCATTGCATCTATCACGAGCTCGGACACATATATCTGGAGAGCTTTCAAGGCCACTTGGTTCTGCCCGATTTCTCTGAAGAGATGCTGAAGGAGGCTGCCGGCGCGAAAAGCATGAGCTGCTGTTCTGTTCTGAATCATCCCGTAGAACGCTGGGTGGAGGATTTTGCTTTCGAGATGTCAAAGAAGACCCGTGCGCGTAGCTCCTCCGAGACTGATCCTTTCCTCTGATAGACCATGAAACAGTTGCTCTTTGCGCTGCTCAGTGCCCTATGCCTCCTTCGGATCCCCTCGGTAGTCAAGGTGGCGGAAGCCCGGGCATCGTGGGTGGCATCGATGTTCGGCTTGGCGGCACTTTATGTCCTGGGAACGGTTGCGCCGCTGGCGTCCATCGACAGCTACCTCGGTGGCGTCAACGTGACGAACCTTCTTCAAGCCATATTCGCACTGTTGGCGATCTTCTTCTTCAACGACAGTGTGCGGCGGTTAGCAACCGTACCAGTCAGGTGGAGTTACTATGCTCCGTTGTTGAGCATTCCCATCATGATTGTCAGCTTCGCCCTCATTGAGGACAAAGGTCCAACCTCTGCGGACTTCATTGACTACCGCATGGACCAACTTGCGACTGCCACTTACAGCGGCACGTACATGTTCGCGTTGCTATTCACCGTGCTTAGGATCATCTACATGCTTCGGCACAAGGCTAGGGGCCTGTACGCAACATTCTCAGCGGGCTTGGTCGTGGTCGCGGCGGCCGTCTCGTGCCACATTGCATATGTGCTGCTGTTCCACTTCACGCCGTGGGATGCCTTCGCAGAGGCGATCGGAGCCTGGTTTGACCGTCTTTTCTATGCCGGCCTCTCGGTGACTGCCGCGGGGTGGCTAATTCTTTTCCTGTCCAAGCAGCTGCCGAGGTTGCGGCTCTGGATGATCGATGCGCTTTGGCTTACTGCGCTGAGGATCCGGGTAAATGCAGATACGTCTCGAGTTAGTCCGGCATGGGACCTTTTCAACGAAACGCTGGAAAATGGGGTCTACAAAAGCCTCATCGTTTTGCACAACTACCAGCGGGGGAACATGTGCCCGTTCCCGGAGTCTGTTCAGGGCAGGATCAGCCAGATCGAGGCCAAGCTGGACGCGCGGGTCTAGCCTTCGGTCAGGATCGTTTTGTTGATCCAACTCGTGAGCTCGTTGGTGAAGGTGTGGGGTGACACATTCCACTCCTGGGTGTGATGCGCCTCAGGTAAGGGAATCAGGGTGACGGTGTCGGGGTTCGCGCGTTGGAACGCCGCCGAGATTTCCCAGGGAACCTCCTGATCGGCACTCGAGTGCAGGACCAGGGTTGGGATTGGCACACGGTTAGGTATGTCGACCCACTCAAGGGCATCGAAGTTGATCGGTTCTTCCAGTCCGAGCATCTTCGCGAATGGGGGAGCCTGAAGCAAGGACATGACAAGGCCGGCTCCTACCGCAGGCACGCCGGCGGCCTCCGCTCCTGCCCTGATGGTTTTGCGCCAACTCGTGACCGGTCCAACCAGGACAATCCCGGCGATCCGGTCACGGTAGGCGCTACGCTCCGCTGTGAGCAGGGCGATCGTCCCACCCATTGACCAGCCCGAGAGGATGATTCGCTGCGCGCCGTGAGCCACGGCGTAGGCCACAGCGCTTTCCACGTCTCGCCATTCTGTTTGACCAAGGTGGCTCGATTCGGCCTGCGGTGGGCTGACCTCCAGGTCGCTGCGGAATGAGGGGACCAAGGAGGTGAATCCCAAGGCGCTGAAGGCGTGGACGTCACGAAACATGATCGAGCGGTCGGTCCAGCTGCCATGGATGTGGATCACCCATGTGTCCGCGTTCCTACCTTCGAATAGCCATGCCGGCGCCGCGCCGTAGGCGGTGGGAATGTGTACCTCTTCAAACCGCTCGGCCACAGCGGAAGGTTCGAAGAACACGTCGGGCGTCCAGTCGACCACGGGTCCCAAAGTCACCGGCCCGGACCCCGTCGGATGGATTCGACGCTCCACGAACTTTTGGTCCTCGTCGATCAGGGTGACCTCGCCGACCCTGGTGAAACGCTCGGCCGCAGGGTCAAACACGGCGAAGTCGCCGTGGGCTTTGGTGTAGTCATCCAAGTCGATGCGGACTCTGCGGCCATCATCTGTCAGCTCGGCACGACGGTAGTCCTTTGGGCCCCGTCTAACGATCTTGCGGGCCATGATGACCGCGAATCCGAATAGTGAGCCCGCGGGTACGAGGAACGCCAGGCAGGCGAGGCCACGCCTTGTCGTCAGCATCATGTCCCGCCCTCCAGCGCCAACCCCGGGAAGAGTATCGAAGCCCAATCATCGTAACGTTCCTCAAACCTTGGATATGTATGAAGCATGCCAACTACATCCGTTGCACATGTCCACTACACGCAGATAGTCTTGGTATGGGCCAGTGGGGGGCTCAAAGGGGGGATTTGCATGCAGCGGAAGTCACTTGGTCTCGTGGCGGTCATCGTGGTCCCTGGCATCTTGATAGGGCTGGTCCTTTCCATCCTCTTGCTCCTTGCGCCAGCAAAGCCCGCGGCTGCCGATTGCGGCGCGTCCGTCTCAGTTGTCATCGAGGCCGAAACGAAGGTCGAGGGCTACACCGAGGAGCAGCTGAAGAACGCCGCTGCGATCATGGGTGCCGGTAAGGCTCTGGACCTGTCCGTGAAGGGTCAGATCATCAGCGTCATGGTGGCGCTGGGGGAGTCGGGGCTGCGTGTCCTGGACTACGGTGACGGACCGGGTCCCGATTCCCGTGGCTTGTTTCAGCAGCGCGACAACGGCGCGTGGGGCTCCTACGCCGACCGCATGGACCCGACCATCAGTGCCACGAACTTCATCAAGGCCCTGCAAAAGGTCGAGGGCTGGGAGCTGCTAGAGCCGCCCCTTGCCGGCAACAAGGTGCAGCGCAACGCCGACCCGTACCACTACCAGAAGTACTGGCCGGAGGCCGTAAAGCTCGTCCAGGCACTCTCGGACGGGCAGTTCACCCTCGAAGGCAGCGACTGCGCCATCCCAGGCCACTCCGGTGCCGGGGATGACTACCCGTGGAAAGACTCTCCGACCTGGATGCAGGTCGGAGCTAGCACTGCCGCCGCATCACCGCTGGGCATGTTCTACCGCGAATGCGTGGACTTCGCCCTATGGCGGGTGAACCAGCAAATGGGGTCCACCGGCGAACCGTTCAAGTTCCTCAACGGCAACTTCCGCCCCGACGGGCAGGGCCTTGGTTCGGCCCTGACGTGGAAGGCCGGCTGGGACGCCAAAGGCTGGGCCACGGGCAAAACGCCTCGGGTCGGCGCGGTCGTTTGGTATGCACCCGGGGCTGGGGGAGCGGACCCCACCTTCGGTCACGTCGCCGTGGTCAAGGAAGTCAAGGACGACGGGACCTACGTCGAAGAGGGCTACAACGGCAACCCGCCCCCGGATGACCACAACTACTACACCCGCATAGTCAGCAGCGATGTCCCTTCAGCGTTCTTGTACCTGCCCACCCAAGAGGAGACGAAGTGAAGAAGCCCCTGGCCCTCATCGCAGTAGCCCTACTCTGCGCCGCGTGCGCACCGGCAGCGAACACCACGCCGGCGCCGGCAGAATCGACCGCCCCGCCTTCCGCGCCCGTTTCGCTCAGCGCCGGCAGCGGCCCGCAGGCGCCCGGTGGCACGGCCCCGGCCACGATCGTCATCGCTTGGGATCAGGCCAGCAAGGACGCGGCCGTGGACATCGCCCAGAAGGCCATGGCGGACTTTGCCCGCCCTGGTCTGGGGGAAGAGCAGTGGGCCAATGATCTTGCCCGCTGGCTGACGCCACAGGCCACCGCCGATTATTCCGCCGTGGACCCGGCCAACATTCCCGCCAGCCGCGTCACCGGCCCGGCCATGCTGAACGTCGATGAAGCCAACGGCTACGGGGTCATGGCGGCAGTGCCCACCGACGCCGGGACCTACACAGTGCAGCTGCTCCGCACGCGCAAGGAATCCCCGTGGAAGGTCAACCGCCTCACCCCACCGGCTTCCTGACACTCCTCACCACGTTTCAGAAAGGTAGAACGCTATGGTCATGAACCAGACTGATGTCCCGGCCTTCCCCAAGATCAACGCCATCGTCCGTGCCAACGGCACCGCAGAAGTGGTTGTTGCCGGCAACTCCCGGAGTGTGAAAGCGGCAGAGTCCCTGCAGCAACTCCGCGACAATGCCCTGTCCCTCGTGGTCAGGGAAGCGAAGACGCTGAATCGCCCGGTGCGTGTCCAGGTCGATGATCCGGAAGGCCAGGGTGAGCTGATCGTGAACCCGGACGGCACTAAGGAGTCCGTCACCTACATGGCCAAGGCCTCACGCCGCCGCCTGGCTGAAGCTCCCACCCCCGCAGCATCCCGGCCTGCTCCTGCGGTTGCAGAAACCATCCCTGCGCCCATCAATGACGAGTCGATTACTGAGGTACCGGGCAACGTCCCATTAGCGACAGGAACATCCATGACCCTGACACCCGAAACCACGTCCACGCCGACCCCGGAGGCCCAGGAGGCACCGACCCGGCGCAGCCTGAAGGAAACCTCCTTCCTGGTCAGCGCCCCGGTCCTGGAACCCGCCACGCAGGGCTGGCGGGGTGCGCTCACGCGCCTTGGCTTCCGGATGGACCCGTCCGCCGAAGAACTGTCCGAGCGGGAAGATATCCGCACGGTCAGCCAGCACTGGCCCGGTCCCCGGACCATTGCCGTGGTCAACCGCAAGGGTGGTGCGAACAAGACCCCCACGGTCGTGATGCTCTCGGCCATCCTCGCCCGCTACAGCGGGGCAGCTACCGTCGCCTGGGACAACAACGAATCCCAAGGCACCCTGGGCTGGCGGACGGAAAAGGGCGCCCATGACCGGAGCGTTCTGGACCTGATCGATTCCTCGACCGAACTGCTCTCCCCGGCAACGAACGCTGCCGAGATTGCTAAATTCGTTCACCACCAGACCGCTGACAAGTTCGATGTCCTGCGCTCGGATGAGAACGAGGAAGGCGACCACGAAGTCACCGCTGAGGAAGTGGACATCGCCCACCAGGTCCTCACCCGGTACTACCGGCTGGTGGTCATGGATTCGGGCAACACCGCCCGGGCAGCGAACTGGCGCAGGATGATTCACCACACCAACCAGCTCGTCGTGCCGGTGACGGCCATTGAGGACCGCGCAGAAGCCGCCCGGCTGACGCTGCAGACCCTCGAATCCCGTGGTGGCCACGACGCCGAGCTGGCCCGCAACGCCGTTGTCATCGTCTCCGAATCCACCGATGCCAAGCGCGCCATGTCAGGGGATGCCTTGAAGCGGGCCAAGGACGAGGCCCAGCGGATCGCCGATGGTTTTGAACCGTTCGTCCGGGCCCTCGTCCGGATTCCCTACGACCCCGCCCTGGTTAACGGCCCCATCCGCTACGAAGCCCTCCAGCCCGCCACCCAGCGCGCATGGCTGGCCGCCGCGGCAGCCGTCGCCAAAGGCTTCTAAGTACCCCCTTGACCGCCACAATCCAGTCCTGAAAGGAGGATGCAGATGAACCAGCAACTGAACCCCTGGATCACCAGCCCAGAAACGGCAGAGCCCGAAGCAGCCACCGCAGATGAACATGGTTCTCCGCCGGCGATCATCACCCGCCCGGTCCTGGGGATGGTGGAACCCGACGCAGCTGACCGCCTCGCCCGCCGCACGGTCACCGGCACGGCAACGGTCTGGGTTACCGGCGCCCACGGGGGAGCGGGCGAAACCCGGCTCAGCCACCTCGTGGAGGGCGCACGCCCAACAGAACATGCCTGGCCCATCCTTGAAGACGGCTTCAGCAAACCTGCCGTCCTCCTGGTTTGCCGCTCAGACATGCACGGACTGAAAGCAGCGCAAAGAGCCCTCATCCAATGGGCCTCCGGCGCAGCTCCCGACGTTAACCTGCTAGGCCTCGCGGTCCTGGCCGATGCACCGGGAAAACTACCCAAAGCCCTGCGGGACTTCGCAGCTCTCATCGGCGGAGGAGCCCCCCGACTCTGGATGCTCCCCTGGGTCGAATCCTGGCGGCTAGGGGACACCACCACCGGGACACCCGGCCGCGACTACCAACGCCTGATCACCGACCTAACAGCCCTCACCAACTAACCAACCAACAGCTCTACAGCGCCATACCTCGAAAGGTCTCACCATGAACTTCATCGCAGCTCTTCCCGCCAGCGTCATCCCGAACCCGACCCCTGTCGTACCTCCCCAGGCACAGGGCCTGCTCACCGTACTGAACTGGGCCTCCGGCATCGGCCTGGTCCTCGGCGTTTTGGGCGTGATCATCGTCGGTATCGGCATGGTCATCCAGCTACGACGCGGCGAAGGGGGCGAATCCGTCGGTAAGCTCGGCTGGGTCCTCGCCGGCTGCATCATCATCACCGGCGCCTCCGGTATCGTCCGCGCCTTCGTCTAACCCAATCCCCGGAGGTTCATCATGAGCGAATCCACACAGAACAACACCGAACGGAATCCATTCACCAAACCCGGATTCGTCATTTCGGCCGCCCTCGTGGTCGCACTGATAGCAGCCGTCATCGTCATCTTCCTGCTCCCGAAGGGGGACGGTGGCGCGCAGCAGCCAGCCCCGTCCGCTCTGGAAGGCAACTCAACGGCGGCCTCGACACCAAGTAACGCCGCGTCCAGTAGCATCTGCGGTCTGCCCTCTACCTCGGAAACGGCTTTGGGAACTGCCCCCGGGTCCAACTGGGAGCTAGTAGGAAGGATGGCAACGCCCAAAGACCCTGACACCTTCGGGCCAGGAGTCACAGACACCGACGGTTTCCGTTCCTGCTTCGCGCACTCACCAACCGGAGCCCTCTACGCCGCGGCCAACGTCATTGCCCTAGGTTCTTCAACCGAGCAGGACGAACTGAAGCTGGCCGACAAGCTCTTGGTCCCCGGTCCCGGCCGGGATGCTGCCATAAAGGATGCCGAGAATAGGTCGCCTTCGTCAGCGACTGGCACAGACAGCGCTCAGATACGCGGATTTCTGATCAAGTCCTACAGCGCGATGGAAGCAGACGTTGATCTGGCCCTTGAGTTACCGAACGGTGCCCTGGCTCATTCGGTGCTATCGCTCCGGTGGGTTGATGGGGACTGGAAAGTAAAGGCCGCTGATGATGGACAGATATTCAACGGCACGTCCCGGCTCAGTTCCCTAAGCGGCTTCATCCTCTGGTCCGGAGTCTGACGTGGCTGAATGCAAGCTGGGGGACATTACTTGCGTCGCCGGGGATGTAGTTGCCGACATCGCAAATGACGCGATAGGAAATCTTGCGCAGTCCATCCTCGAAGGACTGAGCCGTATGGTGACTACCCTGTCGACGTTTTGGGTGAGCATGCCGACGACTAACCTCACGACAGAGGACGGCGTGACGGCCAGCCCGGTGGTGGGCTTTCTGAATTCTGAACTGTCTTACTGGACGCTGACGCTGGCCGTACTTTCGGTCATTCTTGGCGGTACTCGGATGATTTGGGAGCAGCGCGGGGCGCCACTAAAGGACCTCCTCAGGTCGCTTCTGACACTCACACTGGTTGCAGGGCTTGGCCTCGGCGTGATTTCAATCTTGGTCATGGCGGCCGACGCTTTCTCGGCTGCCATCATTGAGCGCTCCACAGACGGGAGGGGGTTTGCCGAGGCGTTCACGGCTATGGCAGTCATTCACCAAAGCGACGCTGTCTTTATTCTCATCATCCTCGGCCTTATCGGCCTGCTGACCTCATTGGTCCAGATAGTCCTGATGGTTGTCCGCGGCGGAATGCTGGTCATCTTGGCCGGCATTCTTCCCACTACCGCTGCCTTCACTAATACAGAGATGGGCAGGCAGTGGTTTCAGAAGGCCGTTGGGTGGACCATTGCCTTCATTCTGTACAAGCCCGCAGCAGCCATCGTGTACGCGTCAGCTTTCAAGCTCATGGACTTCAGCACGGAAAAAGACGCACTGCTCGGTTCAATTACAGGACTCGCGCTCATGGTGGTCGCAGTACTTGCCCTCCCGGCTTTGATGCGGTTTGTCACCCCGATGGTCGGTGCTATCGCTTCAGGCTCTGGCGGAGGCGCCCCTGCTGCTGCAGGGGCCATGGCCACTGGTGCTGTATCTCTGGGCCGCAGCGGAAGCGGCCGCGGGAATGCTTCCCCGACCCCGCCCAGCCAACCATCCAAGGGCTTTGCGTCTCCTGGCGGCAGTCAAGGTCCCGGCGGGACCAACGGCGGGAACGCTAAACCTTCCCCGGGATCCGCCGGAGCGTCCGGAGCCGGGGGAGTCCCCGGTAAGGGCACTGCAGGAAGCCCCGGGGCTTCGACCCCAGGTGCGGGGGCCAGCATAACTGGCCCGGGAGCCGCGTCGGGGGCGGCGAAGGCTGCAGGTCCGGCCGGCGTCGCTGTCGCCGTTGGCGGGCAGGTAGCTTCACGGGCCTCTTCGGCCGCACAACAGACAGCGCAGGATTCAACGGGGGAGGGCCCCAGTGGCAGCAATTAATACCGAATACAAGGAACCGTCCTACGGAAACTGGCGGGTCCCGAGGTCAGCAGGTCTGGGGGACCTTGGCGCTGTCGGCACCGGGATTGTCATGGCCGGGCTGCTGCTGGGTATCATCAGTTTTGCCATTTGGGGCCTTTTCGCGGGCTTGGGCGTCCTGGCCGTCGCCGGGGTGCTGGTTCTGCTGCTGACCGTCAAGGACAAGCACGGCCAGTCCGTGGTGGACCGTTTCGCGACCCGGATGAATTTTCGGCTCGCCCGTTCCTCGGGTGCGAACTTGTACCGCTCGGGTCCGTTGGGGGTGACGGAGTGGGGCATGTATCAGCTTCCGGGGTTGGCGGCGAAGTCGCGCTTGTATGAGTTCAACGACTCCTACAACCGCCCCTTCGCCATGCTCCATGTACCGACCACCAGTCACTTCACCGTCATCTTTTCCACCGAACCAGACGGCGCCTCGCTCGTGGATCCTGAGCAGGTCGATGCGTGGGTGGCGAACTGGGGTGGTTGGCTCGCCGGACTGGGCGATGAGGCAGGGTTGGAAGCCGCCGCAGTGACTGTAGAGACGGCTCCGGATTCGGGCTACCGGTTGCGCAATGAAGTCGAGATGAACATTGACGAGAACGCCCCCGAAGCGGCTAAGGCCATCCTTCGGGAGGTGATTCGGACCTACCCGGAAGGTTCTGCGACCGTGCGGGCCTGGGTGTCCCTGACCTTTAACGCTTCCCTCCGTGCAGGGTCCCGGAAGCGGGAGCCGGAGGACGTGGCCCGCGACATCGCCTCCCGCATTCCTGGGCTGGGTGCCCGGTTGCAGGCCACTGGCGCCGGGATCGCCCGGCCGATGTCAGCGCAGGAACTGTGCGAGGTCGTCCGGATTGCCTACGATCCGCCCGCGGCGCTGATTATCGATGAGGCCCACGCGGCCGGTTCCCCGGTCGCCCTGACCTGGGGCGAGGTCGGCCCCACGGCGACGCAGGCGAACTGGGACGAGTACCGGCACGACAGTGCCTTCTCTGTCTCCTGGACCATGACGGGTGCACCCCGGGGTTCGGTGAACTCTTCGGTCTTGTCCCGGCTATTGGCCCCGCACGGGGACGTTGACCGCAAACGCGTCTCCCTGCTGTACCGTCCGATGGATTCGGCCCGTGCCGCCGCAGTGGTGGAGCGGGACCAGAACAACGCCAACGTCCGCATCACCTCCGGAAACCGTCCCAGCGCCAGGGCCCTGGTCGATGCCCGGTCGGCGGCTCAGACTGCCCAGGAGGAAGCGCAGGGTGCCGGGCTGGTGAACTTCGGCATGGTCGTCACTGCCACGGTGACCGACGCTGCCCGGCTTCCGGATGCGGTGGCTGCGATCGAGCAGACCTCCGGGACCGCCCGGGTCCTGCTCCGCCGCGCCTACGGCTCACAGGACACCGCTTTCGCCGCGTCCTTGCCGCTGGGCCTGGTGCTCCCCAAACACATCCTGCTGCCCAGCGAAGTCAGGGAGGCCCTCTAAATGGCCCGCAACACGATCCTGCAAGCGAAGAAAGTGAAAACAGTAAACACAGCAAAGAAGTCTTCCACCGGGCAAGGGAAGGAGGGGGCGTCGCGTCCTGGCCGTGTCCGGGGTCCCGGCTCGCGTGGCTGGGGCGGCCGTGGCGGGGGAGCAGCTGCCCTGGTTCCTGCGGTGCGGGAGTACCGGGGCACGACGGTGCAGGTGTGCGGGTTGTGGCCGTTCAGTTCCGGCACGTCCTCCCCGATGATTGGTGTGCCGCTGGGCCGGCATGAGGAGACCCAGGCGACGGTCTGTTGTGACCCGATCAGCTGGTTCCAGCGTGCCCACCTGATCTCCAACCCGTCTGCGTTCATTCTCGGCAAACCCGGGCTGGGTAAATCTACGCTGGTGCGACGGATGCTTCTGGGCCTCTCCGGCCAGGGCGTGCACCCCCTCGTGCTGGGGGACCTGAAGGCAGAGCACGTCGACGCGGTCGAGGCGTTGGGCGGTCAGGTCATCCGGCTCGGCCGGGGACGGGGCTACCTGAACATCCTTGATCCCGGCCAGGCCGTCGAGGTCGCCCAGCTGCTGGAAGAACAAGGGCACCACGACGCGGCCGTCCGGGTCCGGGCCGACGCCCACGGCCGGCGGCTAAATATGGTCGTCTCCCTCATCACGATCAGCCGGAACTCACCCCCAACGGATCAGGAACAGACCATCCTTGACCGGGCCCTGCGGGTGCTCGATGACACGTTCAACGGCATCCCGGTCCTTAAAGACCTCCTCGACGTCATCACCGCGGCCCCGGCCGAGCTGCGCCAGGTCGCCCTGGACCGCGGCGACATGACCGTCTACCTCCAGGAAACCCGTGCGCTGGAAGCGACCCTGCTGGGCCTGACCGGTGGCGGGAAGCTCGGCGAAATCTTCTCCCGGCAAACCACCAACCCCATGCGGCGGGACCGGGCCGTGGTCTTCGATGTCTCCAGCATCGACGAAACCGAAACCGACCTGCAGGCAGCAATCCTCCTGGCGTGCTGGTCCTACGGATTCGGGACCGTCAACGTCGCCAACGCCCTCGCAGACGCCGGACTGGAACCACGCCGGAACTACTTCGTCGTCCTCGATGAGCTGTGGCGGGCGCTGCGCTCGGGCAAGGGCATGGTCGACCGCGTCGACGCCCTGACCCGGCTCAACAGGAGTGTTGGGGTCGGGCAGGTCATGATCTCCCACACCATGTCGGACCTGCTGGCCCTCCCGGCGGAAGAAGACAGAATGAAAGCCCGCGGCTTTGTCGAACGTTCCGGCATGGTCATCTGCGCAGGCCTCCCCGCTTCTGAAATGCCACTCCTGACGGCTGCGATCCCGCTCTCCAGGCAGGAACAACAGAAACTCATCTCCTGGCAGGACCCGCCCTCATGGGACTCCCGCGGCGGTGACGTCGAACCCCCGGGCCGGGGCAAGTTCCTCATCAAGGTCGGCGGCCGCCCAGGCATCCCCGTCCAAATCGGCCTGACCTCCATCGAAGCCTCCCTGAACGACACAAACAAGCGCTGGCATACACCGGCACAAACCCTGCTGGATGCGGCCGCTCCAATCCGGGAAGAAGGTGCGGCATGAGTGCCCCGAACCGCAAGGGAACAGGCCTCGGCGACGCCCTGGGGATCTGGCTCGCCATCGGCGCCGCCACCATCTTCGGCGGCGGCACCTGGGTTGCCGCCCACCTCGGGTCCTGGATGGCCGGCCTCGACTTCCCGCCGGCGCACCCGATTGACCTGATCGCCGGGCTGGCCAAGGGCCGGGTGCCCTGGCCAGACCAGTCCACAGTGGTGGCATGCGTGCTGGCCGGTGTCCTGATCGCACTGGTGGTGACTGTGCTGCTGGTACGGTCCCGGACCGCGAGCAAACGCACCAGGGTGGACAAGGCAGCGGTGTACATGGGCCGAGGCAAGGACCTGAACCACCTCTCGACCAAGGGCGCCACGGCCACGGCCGTGCGCCTCGGCGTGGAAAACTCCACCGGTGTCCGCCTCGGCCGCAGCGTTGCCGGGAAGCGGCCGCTCTGGGCATCCTGGGAGGACATGCTGATCCTCATCGCAGGTCCCCGCACGATGAAGACCACCTCCTACGCCGTCCCCGCCATTCTTGACGCACCCGGCGCGGTGATCGCCACATCGAACAAACGTGACATCGTCGACGTCACCCGGCCTATCCGCTCGGAGGCCGGGCAGGTGTGGGTCTTTGACCCGCAGGCCGTTGCCGAGGAAGAGCCATCCTGGTGGTGGAACCCGCTCTCGTACGTGACGAACGAAGCCACGGCAGGGAACATGGCCTCCCACTTCTCCGCAGGCTCCCGGGAACCCGGAACCAAGCCAGATGCCTACTTCGACCCGGCCGGGCAAAACCTGCTCAAAGCCCTCCTGCTCGCCGCCTCGCTCAGCGCCGCCCCGATCACGCAGGTGTACACCTGGCTGACCCGCCCACACGATGAAGCACCGGCTGACATCCTCCGCACCGCCGGCTTTGACCTTCTCGCAGACATGGTCATCGGCCACATCAGGGAACCGGAAAAGCAGCGGGCCGGCGTCTACGGCACCGCCCGGCAAATGGTTTCCTGCCTCACCGACCGGGACGTCAGCCAATGGGTCACCCCCACACCGGGCACCACCGTCGACACCGACCCCCGTCCGCAGTTCGTCCCCGAAGACTTCGTCCGCGGCAAAGGCACGCTCTACAGCCTCTCCCGCGAAGGAGTCGGAACCGCAGGCCCGCTGGTCACCGCTCTGACTGTCGCCGTCGTCGAAGCTGCCGAAAAGTACGCCACTTCCCAACCCGGCGGGCGCCTCGCAACCCCGCTGCTGGGCATCCTCGATGAAGCCGCGAACGTCTGCCGGTGGAAAGCCCTGCCGGACCAGTACAGCCACTACGGCTCCCGCGGCATCATCCTCATGACCATCCTGCAGTCCTGGTCCCAGGGCGTGGAAGTCTGGAACCTCGAAGGAATGCGGAAACTCTGGTCCGCATCCAACGTCAAAATCTACGGCGGCGGCGTCTCCGAAGTCGGCTACCTCGACGAGCTCTCCCGCCTCATCGGCCAGTACAGCTACATCAACGTCTCCCGCAGCCACAGCAGAACCGGATCCTCCTCCTCCCGGCAGGAAAGCAAGGACGAAATCCTGTCCGTCGCCGACCTAACAGCGCTCCCAAGGTTCCGGGCCATCCTGCTCGCCTCCGGCGCCCCGGCCACCTTGATCGAAACGATCCCCTGGATGAAAGGGCCACACGCCCAAAAGGTCAAAGACTCCCTCGCAGCCAAGGAAACAATTGAGCGGGAGCCGGTGTCGGTGCCAGCTCATAACCCGTGGACGGACGGGGACAATCCGTGAGTGAAGAGTTCGCGGACGCCTTCGGAGACGAAGAGGAGCAGTCCGCGACCGGCCGGCACAGCCACGCCGAGCCCGAACCGGAACTGGTCTACTCCAGCGCCGTGGAGTTCTTCGCTGACCTCCTGGCCCAGTCCTACGTCCGCGAAGTCAACGAGGGCGCAGCCTACGCATGGTGCCCAGAATGGTACAAACACCCCGAAGCCCTCATCCGCATGGAAGCCATCTGGCGCGCATGGGAACACCTACGCCTCGAACCCGCCCTCGGCGTCAGCACATGGTGGCTGAACCACGCCGACCCCCACATGCGCATCCTCATGGACAAAGAAGGCCCCTTCAAAAAATGCGCCTACGACGGACACAAAACCCCCACCCCTGACAAGACTGCTCTTCCCCATATAACCCCTGAAGCAGGAATCTTTGACTAACACCGCCGGATGGTCACGAATTGACGAAAAGACGTGGGACACGCTTAAGTCTTTGCTGCCGCGGACCACACGCCAGGAACTGAGCCGACTTCCAAGCTGTCCACGGCTGGGGTCAATCCGGGTTATCCACGGCAGGAAAATGGGACGGGCCTTCGAAAGTCGAACTGAGAGGACTGCACCGGGCTTCCCTTACTTGGAGCAGTTGACACCAGAATAGGGTCACATTTTGCGCGTACGACTCCGTTTTCGTGTAAATCAAATGTTTGTCACCCATATGGGTGACAAACATTTGAAGTACGCCTGAATCCGTAAATCCGCGCGTGCAACTTGGAATACTTAGCGGGACGGCATGGGTCGTACTACGCGCGATAGGGGTTTTGATGAAAACAGTAATTAGGGTCGGCGTTGTCGATGACCACGAGATGCTTCGGGTGGGATTCGCAGCGGCGGCCTACCTCGATGCCAAGACTGCGTCTGTACCAGTCGTAGTAGTCCGGGCCAGCGACACGGTCGAAGATCTCTTGGCAGGGGGAGAAAAGATGTTCGACGTCGTCGCCCTTGATATGTCCCTCGCCGACGGAACCAGGCCGGGGGACAACGTTCGAAGAATCATTAACGCTGGGTACAAGGTCTTGGTGTACAGCCAAGCCGACAAGGCTGCAGATCTTCGGGAGGCACTGGCCGCGGGCGCCGCGGGAGTTTCGCGTAAATCGGAGGACTACGAACGGACTCTGAATTTCCTTCGAAGAGTTGCCGACGGAGAAATTATTGACAATCAACAGATGGCAGCAGCCATCGACGGAGACGCCGCTTTTTCTGCGATCGCTGACTTGAGCGATCAGGAACGCGAAGCGCTCCGCTTGTACGCAACCGGGAGAACACGAGCACAAGTTGCTGCCCAAATGAATGTCAAGGACAGCAGCGTAAAGACTTACATTCGACGTGTCCGTGAAAAGTATGAAGCAGTGGGGCGAGAGGCTAAGGACAAGGAAGCGCTGCGGCGGCGGGCAGTGGAGGACGGCCTTGTTGATCCTGACTAAAGTCTCTTCGGTAAGAGCAGAGATGTTCCTCATGGCATCGCCAACTTATTTTGCAGAATAGCTCCTCTAGACCCCCATCCCTTGCCCCGGAAAGGATGGCAGTGGCAAAGAAAAACTCCACGGAGCCGAAGACAATTTCTCGAACCAACATCGAACGGCTACTGACGCGTTCGGTGTCCGTATTCTCACTAGTCTTATATGGCCTTGCCCTTCCAGACCTTGTTGTACAGATACCTACGAGCGCCTTCGGATGGGACCTGGCTCTTATGGTGGGCATTCCGGGCACTATTCTCTGGACAGCACTAGTGCGGCATCAAGGAAGGCAGGTGCAGACAGCCGCAGGGATCTCGGCAGCGCTCATACTCGTCAGCTTTCTTTTATGGCACCTAGGACTGATTGGGCATGGCGGCCAAGTAGCGTCTCGGCCTTGGTCCTATGGGATTGCCGGTATCGGCATTGCACTGGCATGCATCGCCTCCAATGCGGGTTTTTCAGCTATATACGGTGCGGTGTTCTCAGCTCTTGTGTGCCTGGTACCGCTTACAACTGCCGGTAACGCCCGCGCGTGGTACGAATCAGCACAGGATGCCTTGCTGACAGCCGCCATGGCGGTGGTGATCATCAGTCCCATCACCACACTCCGCAAGGCGTCTGACGCTGCCGATCGCGCCGCTGAGGCTGCGATTTTGAAAACAGCTGGCGCTGCAAAAGCAGAGGCGCTGCGCACCGAGCGGACGCGTTTGGACGGGCTTACCCACGACACCGTAATGGCTACCCTGACTATCGCAGCCCGGGCAAAATCAACGGAAATGATTGACGCCGCAGCAAAAGCGGCCAAAGACTCTTTGGATCAGTTGGAATCGCTTCGCACGGGCAATGAGCAATCGTTCATAAGCACAGCTGAGCTCGTCGGGCGTCTCACAGGTGCCACCGCGGGCTACCCCACCAAGATCACATGTACGGATTTCAGCACGGGAGAGCCCCTGGCCCTCCCCCTGGTACCCAGCCGCGCATTGATTCAAGCAACGGCCGAAGCTGTAAGAAACAGCGCAATTCACGCCTACGGTGGCGGCAGCCAGGTCGAGGTCATTCTCGATCGCGACCCCCTCACAGGAGCCGCTCAAGCTGTCATTGAAATCACGGACGAGGGTCCTGGTTTCGACACTGAAAAGGTCCCCGCCCAACGGCTGGGCCTGAGGGTATCCATCTTGAACAGAATGCGCGACGCAGACGGCACAGCCACTGTTACTTCGAAGCCCGGAACGGGCACAAGAGTGCAACTGACATGGAAGGAAAACCTTCGCGGGCATGAATGACGCAATCAGCCGCCCACTTATCCTGGCTATGGGCCTGGCATTTCCGGCGGCCCACATCCTGCTCGGTATCGCGAACCTCCACCGGGTCGCGGCCATTTGGCCCGCTTTAGTGGCGATGGGAGTCTGTTTGGCCCTAATGGTTCTCACGACTTGGCCGGCAGAGGACAGGGGAATGCCACGCCGGCACGCTGTCTTCGCGGTCATTGGTGTCCTAGTTATGGACGTCCTTGTCCAGAGCACCCTTCCCTTTGTCGACCACCCGGGTTACGCAGCTTGGCACTGTGGCGCTATTCAGATGCTGATGGTCACCGTCGCCATCCGAAAGCAAATAGTCGCAGCCTGGGTAGGAATTAGCATGTTTGCGGTCCTCGACTTCGGCGGCTCCCTGCTCCATGGGCTAACGCCTGTAGACGGATTGGCCATGATCCTGACACCGGTGATGTGGGTCGCCATTTCTCACGCGGTAAGTAAGGTCTTCGCTCGTTGTGATGTCCAGATCAGAGCCAATGAAGCCAGTCAGAGAACATCTTCTGCGCGGCTGGCGAAGGAGCACGCTAGTTGGGTCTCCCACAACGAGTGGGTGACGGAGCTCGAGCGAAAGGCCAAGCCCCTGCTGTCAAAAATTGCTGCCCGTGCAATTGAGGAGCGGGATAGAACGAGCTGCCTGCTATTACAGGACGAGCTAAGGGATCAGGTCCGAGGGAGAGCTTTGGCTACGGCGACAGTTTTGAGATCCGCCCGCGCCGCCCGTGCCCGAGGAGTAGCCGTAGAAATTTGCGATGACCGGGAGACAGACCTTCCCCCGGCCGTACTCCTTGAAGCATCGACGCAACTCATCACCGTCTTAGACAGAGCCGCAGGGGGACTGATCACAGCCAGAGCCCTTCCGCCGGGAAATGACGTTGCAGTCACCATCTTTGCTTCAGATGACGCGCTGCCCGATCAAGAGTTTTACGTCGAGATTCGCGAGACGGGGAGCAGCACATCGATCTGTCCAAAATGACCTTTGGAGCACGGGCCGGACAGGACCGTGCTTCGACCGGACGATAGCCGCAGGCGCCTGCCAAATAAGGACACTCTGTCAGATTGGCATCTTAGGCTCCTTGCTTGGATGGCCTAAGAATCCATTAGCGGACCCTATTCTGACAGTGCTGGCGGGGCGGTCTGACGTCAGGTTGGCGTGTAGCTCAGATCGACGGAGAGATAAGCCCTGCTAGACATTTCCAGCACCTCAGGGCGACGCCCTTGATCTCGTAACCAAGCTCCGACGGTTCCTCTAGGCGAAAGCCTACGGAGGGGCACAAGTGCGCGTGAGGGAGTGATCGCACGGGTCAGCGCCGCCCTGCCCGCCTGGTCCAGCCCTTTTTGTGTTGAGGCGGCTCCTTGGGTGGTCCTGGAAGTGCACTGCGAGCCACCGGGCAACCTTTTGTTTTGCCCCCACACCCGGTTATGCAGACGAAGGCGAGAATGGTTCATAGTAAATAAAGAAGTGCTGAGCCCATGTCCTCTATAATCTGGTGTTATGGACATTACGGACTCCTCTGCAGTGCGACCCACGCAGGCGAATCAACTGGTACGCGACGTCGTACTCTCCCGCATCGGCCCGAGCGGGGGCCTAGTTGCCCAAACCGTCCGCCGCTTAGGCGAGGCGGTGAATCTGGGAATATTCCCCGTTGGTGAGCGGCTGCCGGCGGAGTCTGACCTTGCGGAGCAGCTGGGTATCTCTGCCATGACCCTCCGAGAAGCTCTCGCCATCATGCGTGAAGCCGGCTACCTTGAAACCCGCCGAGGCCGCATGGGAGGAACGTACATCAATCCGGACGCCCTGTCGATGACCGAACGGGGCCGAAGCGCGGGTACGCCCGAGATAAGCGAAGAGCTGGCGCGCGATCTCACCGACTATCGGATTGCCATTGGAGCCCACAGCGCGGCTTTAGCCGCAAGTCGGGCCACTCCCGATGAGATTGACGAGCTGCGCGCACTCATAAAACAGATGGACAATGCAGAAACCTTCGCGGAGTTCCGCAAGGCGGACGCCTCCTTCCACGTCATGATCTCCTCCTGCACACGCTCGCCGCGCCTTGTCAAAGCTGAGGCCGACGTGCAGTCCGAGATCACCCCCCTCGCCCGGGGCGCCTTTAACGTTGGTCCGCACTGGCGGCACGCGACCAACAGCGAGCACGCAGATATCCTGGCCGCCATTGAATCCAGGGCACCGGACTTGGCCCGTGAACGGATGACAGCGCATCTGCACAGCAGCTTTGAAGCCGTCGAAGGATTCCTCAAGGCAGACTCCGCCACCCACCGGAAAACCTGACTCAGGCGAACCACCCGGAGGAATCCGAATTACGTCGAGGACTTACCGTACCGACTTCCGTTCTCATAGCTGAGATTGAATTCCGGACAAGAGTTGACGGGCCATCACGATGCGCTGGACCTGGTTGGTGCCCTCGTAGATTTGAGTGATCTTCGCATCTCGCATCATCCGTTCCAGCGGGTAATCCTTCGTGTAGCCGTAGCCACCCAGCACCTGGACAGCATTCACAGTGACTTCCATCGCCACATCGGAGGCGAAGCACTTGGCCGCGGCCCCGAAGAAGGTCAGATCTTGCTCGCTGCGTTCGCTGCGGCCGGCGGCAGCGTACGTTAGTTGGCGAGCAGCCTCCACCTTCATACCCATGTCGGCCAGCATGAATTGCAGTCCCTGGAACTCAGCAATTGGCTTCCCGAATTGACGTCGTTCTTGGGCATAGAGGAGGGCATAGTCCAACGCACCTTGGGCGACGCCCACCGCTTGTGCCGCGATAGTGACCCGCGTGTGGTCCAAAGTTCGCATGGCGGTCTCGAATCCGGTCCCCTCCGCCCCAATCATCCGATCACCAGGGATGCGGACGTTGTCGAAGTACACCTCTCGCGTGGGTGATCCCTTGATGCCCAGCTTGCGCTCCGGCGCACCGAACGAGACGCCGGCATCCGATTTCTCCACCACAAACGCGCTGATACCTTTTGATCGCTGGCGTAAAGGAAGATCGGGATCGGTCACAGCCAACACCGTGTAATATGCTCCCACGCCAGCGTTCGAGATCCATCGCTTGACCCCATTTAGCACCCACGAATCACCGTCCCGAACCGCACGGGTCTTCATCGAGGCCGCATCCGACCCCGCTTCCGGTTCAGACAAGGCGTAACAGAACCCCTCACCCTCGGCCAGCTTAGTCAAGTAGCGATGCTTCAGATCCTCTGAACCCGCCAGAAGAAGCGGCATCGAGCCAAGCTTGTTGCCGGCGACTATGAGAGAAGACGACATGCAGGCTCGCGCGACTTCTTCGATCACGATGCACGTGGCTAGCGCATCGGCTCCCACCCCTCCATAAAGCTCCGGCACGTGGGGGGCGTGGAAGTCCGCCTCGACAAGGGCGTTATGAGCCTCCTGCGGGTACCGTGCCTGGTCGTCCACCTCCGCAGCATGGGGCGCGATCTTTGCGTAGCAAAGTCCGCGAACGGCCTCTCGGATTGCCTGATGCTCCTCCGGCAGACCGTAAAGAGGATTTTTGTCGCTCACTTGCTATACCCTCTCGGTGTGCGCGACACTGGCCGCTTCGTTCGACTTGGACGCTTGAGCTGCGATATCACGGTTTACCTCCGGGTTAGCTAAGAAAACACAGACAGCATTGAGCTGGCGCTCGACCTTCGGGTCGAGGATCAAGGGGGCTGAAAGAGCGGAATTCACGGGCGATCGCAGCGCTGCCGACAGTTCGACAGTTGCGAATACATGCGACCAATCATACATCTAATCTCATGTGTTAGAGCTAATTCTAAACACTTATTACCCGTTGAGGGAGCCGCTGATGTGGAGAAAAGGGATGTTCATGCGCCGACAAATTTGGCGGGTCGACGTTCCCTGAGGGCGGCAAATGCCTCTTTGGCGTCCGCCGTGGACCTGGCTACCGCCATATGCGACGAGATAAGATCCAATGCTGTCCGTAAGTCACTTCGAGCAGACTGATACGTGGCGCGCTTAATCATTCTCAAATGCACTGGGGGTCCCGAAGCGAGTCGGCGAGCAAAAGTTTCGACCTCCGTCGCGAACAACTCATCGGGATGCACGCGGCTAACCAGGCCCATGCTGAGAGCATCCGACGCCGAAACCACATCGCCGGTCCACAATAGCTCCAGCGCCTTGGCCATCCCCACGATCCGTGGCAGATAGTAGCAACCACCATCTCCCGGCACTAAGCCGACTTTGACGTAGCCCTCGCAGAAGGTTGCCGAGGACGCGGCCAAGCGCAAATCACACATCAGCGCCATATCCATGCCAGCCCCTACCGCGGGCCCATTGACGGCCGCGATGAGGGGCTTGTCAAGATCCTCCACAGCCAAAGCGACGCGGTGAACGTGATCCGCCAGCACGGACTTGGTCTGCAAAGGTGAATCGTCAGCCCCCAAGGCGCTCAAATCAACCCCGGAGCAGAACGCGCCCGGCGTACCCGTAAGCACGACGGTACGCACATCATTGTCGTCGCGGGCCGAAGCCAGCGCCTCAACCCATGACTGCAGCATTGGCAGCGTGAAGGCGTTTCGCTGCCCAGGCCGATTCAATCGGATCGTGGCAACTCCGTCACTTACTTCATACTCAAGATCGGCCATTAGCCTGCCCTCCGTTTGTTAAAGCTCAATGTTCTTATGTTAGAGTATTGATCGCTGGTAAAGAGCACTTGCTGCGGAAGACTTAGCGATTGCAACGTCCGCTGCACCTTGACTAGGTCGTTACTGCCAGCAGAAGCAGCTAAGGACAGTGAAGATCCATCCGCCCCCTGATGGGAGAAGAAATGCCAGCAACCCGCGTCCTGCCGTCCGAGGAGACGCGCGATCTCGTGGCTTTGACTCGCGACCTGATGGCTCAGGAGCTCAAGGATCTAGTATCCGCAACAGAGGCCGACGAGCACTTCCCTAGGGAGGCCTTTCGATTGCTGGGGAAAGTGGGACTTCTCGGTCTCCCCTACCCCGAAGAGTACGGTGGCGGAGGTCAGACGTACGAGGTTTACCTCCAAGTACTAGAGGAGATTGCGTGCGTCTGGGCCAGTGTTGGAGTAGGCGTCTCAGTGCACGTGCTCTCATGCTTCGGCCTGGCCACCCATGGGACGGCAGCGCAAAGGGCTCGGTGGCTCCCCGACATGCTAGGCGGGGAACTGCTCGGTGCCTATGCCCTGTCGGAAGCGGACGCTGGCTCCGACCCGGCTGCAATGCGCTGCAGGGCGGACCGGGATGGTGACTCGTACCTGTTGAACGGGTCCAAGGCGTGGATCACGCATGGTGGTCAAGCTGACTTCTACAAGGTGATGGCTAGGACCGCTGACAGCGGCGGCAAAGGCATCTCCTGCTTCCTGGTCCCTGCCGACGCCGAGGGACTAAGCGCCGACGCGCCCGAGAAGAAGATGGGACTGACGGGTTCCCACACCGCAACGATCCGCTTTGATAACGTCCGCGTTCAGCCCGACCAACTTCTGGGCAACGAGGGGGACGGCCTCAGAATTGCACTCGCTGGCCTGGACGCCGGCCGTCTCGGCATCGCCGCCGTTGCAACGGGCCTCGCCCAAGCAGCGCTGGATCATGCGCGGGACTACGCCCGGGAGCGCGAGACATTTGGCCGTTCAATCATTGAACATCAAGGGCTTGCCTTCATTCTGGCTGACATGGCAGCGGGCGTTGAAACCGCGCGCGCCACCACTCTTCACGCTGCGCGCTTAAAAGATGCCGGTTTGCCGTACTCCAAGGAAGCCTCGATCGCGAAACTCGTCGCCACGGACAACGCGATGAGGGTCACCACCGATGCCGTTCAGGTGCTCGGCGGTTACGGCTACACCCGCGATTTTCCACTCGAACGGTACATGCGCGAAGCCAAGGCAATGCAGATATTCGAGGGCACCAACCAGATTCAGCGCATGGTCATCGCCCGCCACCTCGACCGCGATTCCGGCGGCGCACTTCGCCACTGGGGGTAGGGCGACTGCTTAGCAGAGTCAAAATTTCCCTTTTTGATCGCTCACCCATTACACCCTGGAGAGATAAATGGATATTACCGGAACCGCCGCTATTGTTACCGGAGGAGCTTCCGGCCTTGGCGCCGCCACCGCAGCCGCGCTTGCCGCGAAGGACTGCCGAGTATTCGTTTTCGACTTGGCCGCTGCGATTGACTCGGCCCAGGCCGTCGACGGCATCGAGTATGTGGCGACAGACGTCACCGACCCAGCGAGCGTAAAGGTGTCAGTTGATCGGGCCTCCTCGATATCTGGCTTCCCGCTTCGGGTGGTAGTTAATTGCGCGGGGATCGGGCCATCCGCACGAATCCTTGGCCGAGGCGGTGTCCACGATCTCGATCTATACGCCAAAATCGTTCAGGTCAACCTGCTTGGCACGTTCAACGTACTTGCGATCGCTGCTGAGGAAATCGCAAGGAGCGAGCCAGACGAGCAAGGCCACCGTGGCATCATCATCAATACCGCATCCATAGCTGCCTACGATGGTCAGATCGGTCAGGCGGCGTACGCGTCAAGCAAGGGCGGCGTCGTCGGACTCAACTTGCCAGCCGCACGAGACCTCGCCCAGTACGGCATCCGTGTGAACACGATCGCTCCAGGCATCGTCGAAACGCCGATGCTGGCGACACTCTCAGAAGAGTTCCGCTCTTCGCTTGCCGCTGGCGTCCCCTTCCCAAAGCGGCTAGGAAAGCCCGATGACTATGCCCGACTGGTACTCGCACTGATCGACCAAGACTATCTCAATGGAGAAGTGATCAGGATGGATGGAGCGCTCCGCATGGCCCCCCGCTAACCAGTAGTAGGGCCGGTCCGGATGAAATTAGAAGGACTGAGCCGCTTCCGACATCTCGGCTCGGAGGGGCCCCTTGGGGCGCCATCCATTGCAAGGCAGGCCACCTATTGGAGGAACGCGGATGGTTGCAGCGAAGCTGAGAACGATGCGCACTCTCCAAAGATAACGACATGTAGTCACGCCTTGGGATTGTCAGAGGGAGTCCGCGAAAATTCCTACTTCGCCAACTCCCGTACGGGTTTGAGTTATCAGCCACACTCGAAGGAGGGCATATGAAATCGCAAGAAGTATCGAAAGCTCCAACCAGCGGACCGCTCGCCGGGCTGCGCGTCCTCGAGTTCGCCGGGCTCGGGCCCGCCCCTTTTGCTTGCATGCACCTCGCCGAGCTCGGGGCTGAAGTCATCCGAATCGACCGGCCCAGTGGTGCGGGGCTGACTCAAATCCCAATCGACTCACTGAACAGGAGTCGACCCAACCTCGTTGTGGACTTGAAAAAAGACGAGGGTGCCGACGTAGTGCTGCGACTTGCCCAATCCGCTGACGTTGTCGTCGAGGGTTGGCGCCCCGGAGTGGCGGAACGGCTTGGAGTAGGCCCTGAGCAATGTCGAGTCCTGAATCCTGGACTTATCTATGCTCGCATTACTGGCTGGGGCCAGACTGGGCCCATGGCACCCCTGGCCGGGCACGACATAAACTATGCGGCGCTAAGCGGCGCGTTACACGCTACGGGGGGACGGGAAAAACCCCGACAAGCCGCAAACCTCATCGCCGACTTCGGCGGCGGCGCGCTGCCGCTTCTCGTGGGAGTTCTTTCGGCGCTACACGCCCGCGCCAATGGGGAGCTGGGTCAAGTGGTTGAAGTTGCGATGGTTGATGGAGCGGCGTCGTTGTCAACCATGATCTATGGCATGCACGCTCGGGGACTTTGGAAGGACGAGCGCGAGCAGAACCTTCTCGACGGACAGGCACCCTTTTACGATACTTACCGCTGCGCCGATGGAAAATTCATCGCTGTCGGTTCATTGGAACCGCAATTTTTCACCGAACTATGTGCCGGCCTCGGCCTTCAACCTGATGACTACAAGCAATACGACCAGCAGCAGTGGCCGAAGATGCGGGCACATTTCGAAGGGGTGTTCGCAACTCGGAGCCGAGATCAGTGGGCGAGACTGTTCGAGCAGACCGACGCATGCGTCTCACCAGTTTTGAGCCTCGCCGAAGCGCCGATGCATCCGCACAACCAGTCTCGCGGGACGTTTGTGCCACTGGGGGAGGGCCATGAGCCGACATTCCCCGCGCGCTTTTCCCGTACTCCCACTCGAACACCTGGACCCGTGCGGCCACCCGGTGCTGACACCCGGGCAGTACTCGGTGGCGCGGGTTTTCCCGGGCATGAGATTGATGCATTGCTCGCTTCTCGCGTCGTCATAGAGTACGGAGAAGTGGGAGATTTAGTGCCCGGGATTAAGCAAGGAATCCGTTCTTGAACACATCGTCCGTTTCGCAAGCAAGCCAATCACTGTTACGGAAAATATTCGGAGAACCGCGGGTTGCAAAGCAGTGCCGCGGCAGAGGGCCTGGATTTTCACATGAATGAAACTGTCATCGTTGCAGGAGCACGCACACCCATTGGGAAGCTCCTCGGATCGCTATCTGGGCTCTCCGGTGTCGAGCTGGGTGCCATAGCCATTGAAGCTGCGCTTGAACGCTCACGGGTATCGCCCGAGTTGATCGATTACGTGATCATGGGCCAAGTACTTACAGCAGGAACGGGACAGATGCCCGCACGGCAGTCTGCTATGAAAGCTGGCATCAGTGGACGTACCCCGGCCCTAACGATTAACAAGGTCTGCCTCTCTGGCATCCAATCGATCATCCTGGCCGACCAGTTCATTCGTTCAGGCGTTCTACATGCGGTCGTTGCCGGTGGCCAGGAGTCTATGAGTCAAGCGCCACACCTGCAGTTGGCTTTACGGAATGGGCAAAGATACGGGGCAGTCACTATGGCAGACCATATGGAACTCGATGGCCTCCACGACGCGTTTACCGATCAATCGATGGGCCTGCTGACCGAGCAGTACAACGACGCGCAGCCGCTCACGAGGTTGGCGCAGGACGAGTTCGCGGCCCGGTCTCACGCTCGCGCCGCCGCCGCAAGGGAAAGTGGCAGATTGGCCGAGGAAATTGTTCCTGTCCGGGTACCCCAACCCAGAGGTGCCCCGATCGTAGTTGACACCGACGAGGGCATCCGGCCGGAAACGACTACAGAAGTGCTGGGTCGATTACGTCCCGCGTTTCGTGGAGACGGCACAGTGACAGCGGGAAACGCTTCCCCGATCTCTGATGGTGCTTGCGCGCTCGTGCTGATGAGCAAAGAACGCGCGGAGGCCGACGGGATCTCCTGGCTGGCTGAAATCCGTTCCCCAGGCATGGTCGCCGGTCCTGATTCGACGCTACAGGCGCAACCGGCCAATGCCATCGTGAGAGCCTGTCAGCGCGAAGGCATCCTGCCCAGCGAGCTCGATTTAGTGGAAATTAATGAAGCATTCGCTGCCGTTGCCCTTGCTTCCCTAACGCAGCTGGGCATTGACGAGGAACGGGTTAACGTCAATGGGGGCGCCATTGCCCTAGGACACCCCATCGGTACCTCGGGCGCACGTGTCGTCCTGCATTTGGCTATGGAACTTGCCAGGCGGGGTGGCGGGATCGGCGTGGCTGCATTGTGTGGCGGCGGGGGCCAAGGAGACGCGCTGATTGTGAAGGTGCCCAGAAAAAGCCAGCACGCCTAAGGCAAGCGAAAGTCTAGCCGCGACCAATCACTTAGGCCCTCGGCAAAGGAGCATTTACATCCGGGCAAGATACATATAAAATCATAGGATAGATGTCCAGAGCATTCTGCTTATTGAGCATAAGCCTTAGCCAAGGCCGAAGATTCTTGGCAAAAGCCTGACCATCAACGGCAGTAGTAGGAGGAATGATTTTGTGAAAATCATCGTACTGGTGAAGCAAGTGCCGGACACGGCGGAGGAGCGCAAGCTCGACCTGGCAACCGGACGTCTGGAACGGTCTGCAGCTGAAGCCGTTGCCGACGAGATCAACGAACGCGCCCTTGAAGTGGCACTGCGGTACAAGGATAGTGACAAAAAAGGTACCGAGGTTATTGCAATGACCATGGGGCCGGAGGGAGCGAAGGACGCTTTGCGCAAGGCGCTGTCGATGGGCGCCGACTCTGGAGTGCACATCGTCGATGAAGCGCTTAGAGGCGCAGACATCGCCGGAACTGCCGTCGTGCTGGCCGCCGCGGCCCAACAGACCGGCTTCGATCTGCTGATTGCCGGCAACGAGTCCACTGATGGCAGGGGTGGGGTAGTGCCAGCGATGGTTGCAGAGCACTTGGGGCTGCCGCTACTACCTTCGCTGGATTCGGTCGAATTCGACGAAACCTACGTCACCGGCGAAGTCGGCCTCGAGAACGGAACGTTAGCGGTGCGTGCAAAGCTGCCGGCCGTGATCTCAGTGACGGAGCGCGCCGCGGAGGCCCGGTTTCCGAATTTCAAAGGCATCATGACCGCCAAGCGCAAGCCGTTGGCCACCCTCTCCCTTTCCGACCTCGATCATGATGCCCCAAGGCACGCTGCCGTGGTGCGCTCCACGAGCAAAAGGCCAGCCCGCACCGCCGGCAAGAAAATCTACGACGACGGCAACGCAGGCAACCAGCTGGCCGAGTTCCTGACTTCCGGCCGCCTGATCTAGATAAGGGAACCACCACCATGGCAAACGTACTGGCACACATTGAAATCTCACCCAACGGAACCATCGCGAACAGCGCGCCGGCAGTCATCGCCGCCGCGGCCAAGCTCGGCACCCCGATCGCCGTCCTTGCCGTGCAGCCCGAATCCGGCGCAGGTCTTGTGCAGCAACTAGCCGAATTCGGTGCGCAGGAAATCTACTTTGCCGAAACCCCAGCGGCTGGCACTGTGCTCGCCACCGCCCAAGTCGCCGCCCTCAGCTCCGCAGCCGAGGCATGGTCCCCGTCCGCAGTCGTTGCCGCGAATTCGGTGGAGAGCCGCGAGGTCGCCGCCCGCTTCGCCGCCCGCATTGGAACTGGCATACTGGCGGATGCCGTCGACGTGTCCGTCCTATCCGACGGCACCCCAGCAGCCTCACATTCCTACTTTGGCGGGGATTACAGCGTGGAATCCGAGGTAACGGGCAAGCCGGCAGTAATAACCCTCCGTCAAGGCGCGATGGAAGAGCGCGCACCTACCTCCTCCCCGAAGGTGACCACAGCGACTCTACTTGTCGAGACTGGCAGCGCGGCGGTGATCGAGCAGGTCCGCACCGCCGCAGCAAATACCGGGCGCCCGGAGTTACGTGGGGCCGCGAGGGTAGTGTCGGGCGGGCGAGGTCTAGGCTCCAAGGAGAATTTTGTCCTGGTCGAGCAGCTCGCCGATGCCCTTGGTGCGGCGGTGGGGGCCTCGCGCGCTGCAGTCGACGCAGGGTACGTCCCACAGTCCTGCCAAGTCGGACAGACTGGAGTCGCAGTGTCCCCGCAGTTATATGTCGCTCTCGGCATTTCCGGGGCGATCCAACACCGGGCTGGCATGCAGACGTCCAAAACGATCGTAGCGATCGACAAGGATGACGACGCCCCGATCTTCGATGTGGCGGACTTCGGCGTCGTAGGGGACATCTTTACCGTCGTGCCGCAGCTGATCTCGGCTCTCGAAGCCCGAAAAAACTAACGTCATGCCGCCCGGGCCTGCCGGGCGGCATGAACGGAGCGAACAGGCAGGAATGGAACACTCGATATGACCACGACGACAAAGCGGACCACGACGCTGAGAAAAAAGCGGCTGCAGGCGGCCATCGCAATAGCCGCACTGCTGGCCATCGTCCTTATCGCCAAATGGCTGCGGACCTTGCCAGAGGTTCAGGCCTTCGTAGCGGACTATCCGGGTCATGTGATTCTACCCGCGACCGCCCCGACCGGTTTGCCTGTGTGGCTGGCGTGGCAGCACTTCCTCAACGCGTTCTTCATTCTGCTGATCATCCGCTCCGGCTGGCTGGTGCGCACTACCGTCCGACCCCAGGAGTACTGGACCCGTAACAATACCGGCCTGATCAAAACCAAGGGCAAGCCTGCCAAGATCAGCCTTACCCTCTGGTTCCACCTCTCACTTGACGCACTTTGGGTGCTCAACGGGATCGTCTTTATGGTGCTGCTATTCACCACTGGGCAGTGGACGCGCATCGTGCCCACTGGTTTAGATGTGGTCCCAAACGCCTTCTCAGCGGGGCTGCAGTACGCCTCGCTGCAGTGGCCGAACGAGAACGGGTGGGTGTACTACAACAGCCTGCAGGTGCTGGCCTACTTCACTACCGTCTTCATTGCCGCGCCGTTGGCCATCCTTACCGGGCTTCGTATGTCCCCAGCTTGGCCAAAGGACGCCGCGAGGTTGAACAAGGCATATCCGGTCGAGCTCGCTCGGACGGTGCACTTCCCGGTAATGCTCTACTTCGTGCTGTTCGTCGCTGTTCACGTCTTCCTCGTGTTCACCACGGGGCTGTTTCGCAACCTAAATCATATGTATGCGGCCCAGGACGACGACAGCTGGACAGGGTTCTGGTTCTTTGCCGTTTCCATAGTCGTTATGACCACAGCTTGGTTCCTGGCCCGTCCGCTTTTCCTGCGTCCGGTCGCATCGCTGATGGGCAAGGTCAGTAAGTAGGACGTCTACTTTCTACCACGGGTCGGTCCCAATAAACCTTAGATGCCGGATGTAGCGACTACCGGACACGCAAGTGGTCCAGAGGACCGAATTTACCCATGATCCCGTGACACCAAGGTTCCTTACCAAGGGATAGGCGAAAACCAGAATCAGTGGGGACTAGGGCGACCGAACGCGGTTCAGTAGCCCCTGCCCGTTCTTAAGGATCTGAACCGTCATCACGAGGAAATGCGGGTGCCGTCATCGGCGCGAAGCCGCAGCCGCACGCCGTCGGCTGCCTCCACTTCCGGCAACGGAAGCTCCGGGGACGTAGGTGCGTACGGATGCCGCAGCTGTGGCGCGGCAGCACTCTGCGGTCCAGCCCAGAGGTGTTACAGGAACTTTCATCCGGCGCCGGCACGAGGCGCAGTACCTCGGCGGTTCCACCGCCCGGCGTTCGCCGCAGCTATGGTGCCCACAAAGGTTCCCTGCGGTTGAGCTCGCCGCAGCCGCGTTCACAGGGTCTTCTGGAGTTCCTCGATGGCTTGTGAAGGTCCACGAGCAGGTTCAGGTCTTGCAGTGGCGGGGCCGGCCGAGGGTAGTGAGGTAGTTGCAGACGATTACGGCGTTGATCCCCCGGAGCAGCCGGCGCAAGTGTCGAGGTCGCCCAAGGTGAGCTCACCAACCGTCGGCGTAGCGGAGGACGGTGCGGGGCATCGCGGGGTGGAAGGCGTCGATAGCGCAGAGGCCGTCCTTGCTCCATGATGCCCTGGTTGTCCAGCGGAGTTACCGGCCGGGGGTTGAGGAAGTGCAACGCTACTTCGTGTGGCTTCCGGGCAGCGCACTGGACGGCTACTTCGACCGATGCTCCAGGCGTTCGCCCATGCTGATCAGGACTCCAGCACAGTTCCATGCCTACGTCCGTGACCATCGCGCAGGTCTCCAGCCGCTCCTCATAGGTATGGGTGATGACGACTTCGGGGAAGTAGCTGCGCGCGTTTCGAGATTGTTGTTTTAGCAGCAGTGGGCGCCCCAGTCCTTAGCCTGCAAAATGGCAATCCTCCGGGCAGCGGCCTGTCTTGATGGAGATAATACCTTCCACGCCCTCGCCGCAGTGCACGGCGCCGGACCTGGTGTGCCAACTCGACGGCGGCGGGAAGCGCCTCGTCCGGACAGGCGAAGCACGTCTGAGCCCGTGTCGGGGCAATACCGTCCTCAAGAAACTTCCGGCGCGGTCTCCAGGATCTGGTAGCCCTTGCAGTCGCCGGTGGTCCGAGAATGCTGGCTACGTTTGCCTGAATCGTGGATGATTGGCCCTTCGCGCTTGCCGTGGAATTGCCCACCGCAGACGTCATTTCTCAGAGGGTGACAAGAGTTTGTTGGTTCGACAAAGACATGCTTGAGTCGCTGGCTAAAGTTATTTCCTCAAACGAATGAGCACCTTTGGTGAAACTCAGCGTCCCCAGACCGAGGACAGCGCACGGAGAGACGATAACCGGCAGCATTGAACCCGCAAGTGTCCATCGTCCCGTGCCATTAGCTAGATACATCCTGAAGGTCGAGACTGTTTGTAGGACCGGCAAGCTCTCCCCTGATTCAGGCCAAGGTGGACCTACGAAGGGGATACACGTGTTTGCTACCGAGCACACCGGGCTAATGCCTCCGAGAGCTGTGATTACCGTTCTGGATGAGGTACTTCAGGTCCTTGGTCCTCCAGTAATTCGTGCCTGTGGTGGAGTAAGAACTCGTGCACCTGATGAAGACCAATCCAAGGTGATGCAGCGTATTCATCAATGCCAAAATCACGACGCAAAACTCGTGCTTGTTGGTTGCAGTCGTTCTGATCCGGCCTCCGTGATCGGAATATTGCCGGGGTCAGGCTTTTGGGTATCACCCAGCCTCTGGACATGATTTCTCCTCGTCGTCGTGGCTGCCTTTATTAGAACGCGCGCAGGATCTCTTCCACTCGCTGCTTGGCGTCGCCGAAGAGCATTTGGGAGTTGTCCCTGAAGAACAGGGGGTTTTGGACGCCGGCATACCCGGCGGCCATTGAGCGTTTGAAAACCACGACGTTCTCGGCTTCCCAAACACGAAGGACGGGCATGCCGGCGATAGGGCTGCCTGGATCCTCGGCCGCGGCCGGGTTGACGGTGTCGTTGGCTCCAATGACGAGGACGACGGATGTCCCGCTGAGATCGTCATTGATCTCGTCCATTTCCAGGACGATGTCGTAAGGAACTTTGGCTTCGGCGAGGAGAACGTTCATGTGCCCTGGCAGGCGCCCGGCAACCGGGTGGATGCCGAACCTGACGTCCACACCGCGGTCACGCAGTTGTTGGGCGAGTTCGGCGACAGGATACTGGGCCTGTGCCACGGCCATGCCGTAGCCGGGGGTGATGACGACGCTGGAGGCGTTGGTGAGCAAGTCAGCGGTTGCCTGGGCGGAAATCTCGCGGTGCTCGCCGTAGTCGGTGTCCCCGGATTTGGTGGCTTCAATGCCGAAACCACCGGCGATGACGGAGATGAAGGACCGGTTCATGGCTTTGCACATGATGTATGACAGGTAGGCGCCGGAGGAGCCGACCAGGGCGCCGGTGATGATGAGCAGGTCGTTGTTGAGCAGGAAGCCGGCGGCGGCTGCTGCCCATCCGGAGTAGCTGTTGAGCATGGAGACAACGACGGGCATGTCCCCGCCGCCTATCGAGGCGACGAGGTGCCAGCCCAGGCCTAGGGCGAGGAGGGTGACGACGACCAGGAGCCACAGTTGGGTGTCGTTGACGTACCAGATGGTGAGGGCGACGAAGGTGGCGAGGGCGGCGAGGTTGATGCCGTTCTTACCGGGCAAGGTCAGGGGTGAGGATTTCATCCGGGCAGAGAGTTTCAGGTACGCCACGATGGAGCCGGTGAAGGTGACGGCTCCGATGAAGACTCCGATGAAGACTTCTGCGTGGTGGATTCCCTCGAGGGCTTCGGGCAGGTCGGGGGCTTCCAGGTGTCCGTTCCAGCCGACCAGCACGGCGGCGAGGCCGACGAAGCTGTGAAGCAGGGCGATGAGTTCGGGCATCCCGGTCATCTGGACTGCCCGGGCCCGCCACAGGCCGATCGCGGCGCCAACCAGGACCGCGATCAGGAGCAGGATGAGGCCTGTGAGGCCGTGTCCTGATCCCCAGGCGTCTTGGAGGGTCAGCCAGATGGTGGCTGCCAAGGCAATGACCATTCCCGAAATGCCGTAAATAACCCCGGCGCGTGCTTTCTCGTGCTTGCTGAGGCCGGCAAGGCTGAGGATGAACAGCAGAGCCGCGACGATGTACGCCGCCCCGGCTACAGATTCTGCGGTCAACAGACCGGATACGGTGTCAGTCACTGCGGTGCTCCTAGTAAGAATTCCTGTTGCTTCGCCCATGGCGCTCATCCCTGTGCCTTGTTTCCTTTGGAGAACATGGCGAGCATGCGACGGGTGACGGCGAAGCCGCCGAAGATGTTGATGCTGGCGAGCAGGACTGCGACGGCGGAGAGGCCCTGCACGATGAGGTTTTCGGAGGTGATTTGCAGCAATGCGCCGACGACGATGATCCCGGAAATTGCGTTGGTGACGGACATCAGCGGCGTGTGGAGGGCGTGGTGGACTTTGCCGATGACGTAGAAGCCCACGACGATGGAGAGCATCAGCACCGTGAAGTGCTGGGGCAGCGGGGCCGGAGCGACGGCGTTGATGCCAAAGAGGACAGTGATTCCTGCGGCGATAAGACCGGCTTTACCGGCAGGGCCCAACCCCGCTTTCTTGTCCGCTTTACCCGCTGTGCGCTCACCGGCGCGCGTGGTTTCAGCCTGAGCCTGGGGTGCCGCGGAGACTTGGACGGGGGGCGGTGGCCAGGTTTTTTCACCCTCGCGTACTACTGTCACGGAGCGCTGGACCACGTCATCGAAGTCCAGGGTGAGCTGGCCGTCCTTGTTCTTGGTGAGGAGCTTGAGGAGGTTCAGCAGGTTGGTCCCATACAGCTGGGATGCTTGGGCCGGGAGCCGGGCCGGCAGATCGGTGTAGCCGAGGATGACCACACCGTTTTCTGTGACAGTGCGTTCGCCTGCGACGGAGCCTTCAACGTTGCCGCCCTGCCCGGCGGCCATGTCCACGATCACGCTGCCCGGCTTCATCGCGGCGACGTCGTCTGCAGTCAGCAGCTTCGGTGCAGGCCGGCCGGGGATGAGTGCGGTTGTGATGATGATGTCTACATCGCGGGCCTGCTCGGTGTAGATCTCGGCTGCTCGCCGGTTGTACCCGTCCGAGGTCGCTTTGGCGTACCCGTCGGAGGACTTCATCTCCTCCTCTACCTCAACTTTGAGGTAGGTGCCGCCAATGGACTTCACCTGGTCCGCGACCTCGGGACGCGGATCCGTGGCGCGAACGATCGCCCCGAGGCTGCTCGCCGCCCCGATCGCCGCCAGCCCGGCGACGCCGGCACCCGCGACGAGGACTTTCGCCGGTGGGACCTTGCCCGCGGCGGTCACCTGCCCGGTGAAAAACCTGCCGAATTCGTGCGCTGCTTCAATTACAGCCCGGTAGCCGGCAATGTTTGCCATGGAGCTGAGCACGTCCATTGACTGTGCCCGGGAGATGCGCGGAACAGCATCAAGGGCAAGAGCGGTGATCGGCCGTGCCGCAAGTGCGTCTACGAGTTCGGGCCGCAGCGCAGGGCTCAACATCCCGATCAGCGTTGCACCCGGGGCCAAACGGCCCATCTCCTCCTCGCTGGGCGGATTAATCCTGAGCACTACTTCGCTGCCCCAGGCGTCATCTGCGCCAACGATCAGGGCACCTGCCTCGGCGTACGCTTCGTCACGGAAGGATGCTGCCTCCCCGGCGCCCTTCTCGACGACCACGTCGTAGCCCAGGTCCAGCAGCTGCCTGACTGTGGCGGGTGTAGCCGCCACCCTTGTTTCGTGGTCTAGCTCAGTCACGATCCCGATACGTGTCACTATTTTCTCTCTCTAAGACGTTGTGCGTAGGAATTCAGGTGCCGGGAGACAACCCTGGGATGTTCTCTCTATTTGAGGAAAAGCAGGGCTCACGATGGTTCCGCCGCCGAGCCGGCTCTCCGGATTTCGGAGGTGCCTGTTGCGGAGGGCGTGCCGACTCGACGGACGGAAATCTATCGCGCTAACGCCGCCGCGCCTATGAGGTCGCGACTTCCTCCGCAGTGGCCCTTATGCGCCCATCGGTCAGGTAGCGGGCGTAGGCGGGGAGGGTGAGGAAGGACGGGAAGTCCTGGCCGAGGGTGACTTCTTCGAAGATGTCGCGGGCGTCTTCAAAGCGGTCACCGTCGAAGCGTTCGAGCCGTGCGAATTCTTCGTCGAGGAGTTCCTCCACCCAGTGATGGGTGATGATTTCGCCGTGGTCGGTGATGGCCCGGGCGTAGATCCACTGCCAGAGCTGGGAGCGGGAGATTTCGGCGGTGGCGGCGTCTTCCATGAGGTTATGGATGGCGACGGCCCCGTTGCCGCGGAGCCAGGATTCGATGTAGCGGATCCCGACCTCAATGTTGTTCCGGATGCCCTGCTCGGTGATGGTGCCCTGGGTCGCGGCCACGTTGATCAGGGCACGGTCGTCCGGAGTGACGTCCTCGCGGGTGCGGTCCAGCTGGTTGGGCTTCTCACCAAGGATGGAGTCGAACACCTCGCGACAGACCGGCACGAGGTCGGGGTGGGCCACCCAGGAGCCGTCGAAACCGTCGTTCGCCTCACGGGTCTTGTCCGCACGGACCTTCTCGACCGCGTTGGCGTTCGCTTCGGGATCCTTGCGGTTCGGAACCGCCGCCGCCATGCCGCCGATGGCCATCGCGCCGCGCTTGTGGCAGGCCCGGACCAGCTGTTCGGTGTAAGCGCGCATAAAGGGCTGGGTCATGGTCACCTGGGCACGGTCCGGCAGGACGAAGCGGGGCCCGCGGGTACGGAAGTTCTTGATGAGGGAGAAGATGTAGTCCCAGCGGCCGGCGTTCAGGCCTGAGGCGTGGTCGCGCAGTTCGTAGAGGATTTCCTCCATTTCGAAGGCTGCGGTGATGGTTTCGATCAGCACGGTGGCGCGGATGGTGCCCTGCGGGATGCCGAGCAGGTCCTGGGCGAGGACGAAGATGTCGTTCCAGAGCCGGGCTTCGAGGTGGTTCTCGATCTTGGGCAGGTAGAAGTACGGGCCCTTGCCCTGGGCCAGGAGGCGGCGGGCGTTGTGGAAGAAAAACAGGCCGAAGTCCACGATGCCACCGGCGATCGGGGCGCCGTCGATGAGCATGTGCTTCTCGGGCAGGTGCCAGCCGCGGGGGCGGACCACGATGGTGGGCAGGTCCCCGGCGGGGCGGAGCTTGTATTCCTTGCCCTCGGGGGAGGTGAAGTCAATCCGGCGTTCCAAGGCGTCGGTGAGGTTCAGCTGGCCCTTGATCACGTTCCGCCAGGTGGGGGTCGAAGAGTCCTCCATGTCCGCCAGCCACACCTTGGCCCCGGAGTTCAAGGCGTTGATGGTCATCTTCTGATCCACCGGACCAGTAATTTCCACGCGGCGGTCCTCCAGACCGGGGGCCGGGGGAGCGACCCGCCACGACGGATCGTTACGAATCGGGGTGGTTTCAGGCAAGAACCGAGGGTCCTGGCCCCCACGAATTGCCGCACGCCGAATTTGCCGGGCTTTCAGCAGCTCCTGCCGACGTTCTTCAGTCGCCCAGTGCAAGGTAGAAATAAACTCCAATGCCTCTGGGGTCAAAATTTCGTTCTGCCGTCGAACTGCAGGAGCTGTCAGCGTAATGCCATTAAGCGTGAAGTTATCAGTAAAGCTGTTCATTGGAAGTCTCCTGCTGCAGGTTACAACCGAAGAGCAGCAGATGGCCTGACGGCATCTGCTGCCCTCCTGTTGGGAAAGCTCTTAGTGGAACTGGCCTTCTTCGGTGGATCCCACCAGGGCCAGGGTGGATGCGTTCGGGTTGAGCGCAGTAGCGATGTCGTCGAAGTAGCCGGTACCGACTTCGCGCTGGTGCTTGGTTGCGGTGTAGCCGCGGGATTCGGAGGCGAATTCCTTTTCCTGGAGCTCGACGTAGGCGCTCATGCCTTCACGGGCGTAGCCGTGGGCAAGGTCGAACATCGAGTAGTTCAGGGCGTGGAAGCCGGCCAGGGTAATGAACTGGAACGTGAAGCCCATGGCCCCGAGCTCACGCTGGAACTTGGCGATCGTGGCGTCATCCAGGTGCTTGCGCCAGTTGAACGACGGCGAGCAGTTGTAGGAGAGCATCTGGTCCGGGAACTCGGCCTTGACCGCTTCGGCGAACTTGCGGGCCAGCTCCAGGTCCGGGGTGCCGGTTTCCATCCAGATCAGGTCCGAGTAGGGGGCGTAGGCCTTGGCCCGGGCGATGCAGGGTTCGATGCCGTTGCGGACCTTGTAGAAGCCCTCGGCGGTACGCTCACCGGTGATGAATTCCTGGTCGCGCTCATCCACGTCGGAGGTGATCAGGGTCGCTGCCTCGGCGTCGGTGCGGGCGATGATCACCGACGGGGTGCCGGCGACGTCGGCGGCCAGGCGGGCGGCGTTCAGGGTCCGGACGTGCTGCTGGGTGGGGATGAGCACCTTGCCGCCGAGGTGGCCGCACTTCTTTTCCGAGGCGAGCTGGTCTTCCCAGTGCACACCTGACGCGCCGGCCTGGATCATGGATTTCATGAGCTCGTAGGCGTTCAGCGGGCCACCGAAGCCTGCCTCGGCGTCGGCGACGATCGGGACCAGCCAGTCCTCAACGGTCTGGACACCCTCGGAGAACTCGATCTGGTCGGCCCGGAGCAGCGCGTTGTTGATCCGGCGAACCACCGTGGGAACGGAGTTGGCCGGGTACAGCGACTGGTCCGGGTAAGTGTGGCCGGAGTTGTTGGCGTCCGCGGCGACCTGCCAGCCCGAGAGGTAGATGGCCCGGAGACCCGCCTTGACCTGCTGGACCGCCTGGTTGCCGGTCAGGGCGCCGAGTGCGTTGGTGTACTTGCCTTCCTTGTGCTCTTCGGTGAGCTGCTTCCACAGCTTCTCGGCACCGCGGCGGGCCAGGGTGTGCTCTTCGGAGACGCGGCCGCGGAGACGGACGACGTCGGAACCCTTGTAGTCCCGGGTCACACCTTCCCACCGGGGGTTGGCCTCCCACTCGAGCTCCAGGGCCGCAGCCTGCTCCTCGGGCGTGGTGGGCGCAAATGCTGCAGTCATCGTTGATCTCCTTGATTGAGCTCCGGTTTATGAGCCAACCGGAACTGCCTCCGGCAGTCCCGGCTGGCCAACCCCGGTGCGGTAATTTCTTCCGTCTTTACTATTCGTGCCTTAAAAAGCCCACCGGCTCAGAGGGAACCTGGCCAGTAGGCAGATATGGTTGTGCTGACCTAAGGGAGTCTCTAGCTGCAGCCGGTGGCACCTCAACACCGCTGGAGTTTTGGGCTAGTTCCCAGCGGTACAAGTTCCAGCACTGGGGCGCGGCCTGCACTTAGTACCCCAGTTGAGCGGTCAGTGATAGGTACTCCGCCCACTGCCAGGCAAGCAGGTGAAGAAGGGTGGCTGCTCAACCGGCGCAAATGGGATCACAAGCCATTGGCCACCGTAGAACTCCACGTAAGAGTCAGGAGGGCAAGCGGCGTGGGCTTCTTCTCGTGTCATACTGACTCTTCCTTTCATAACCCTTCTATGCGTCTATCCTCTGATCTTATATGTTATGTGTATCTTTGTAAACGCCTGCGGCCTTGGATTCCTGGCAAGGTGCCCCGGCAGTGAACAAGGAAGACGACCAACGGCTTAGGAGGACCTTTCTGGATGGACCCGGCAACAGTCCGGATTCACTCTTCTTTTCCGTGGCCCGATGAGATTCGAGTCAGTTGTGGTTAAGTGAAGCTATGGTTGCTCCGATAGAGGACTATGCGTTGCTTTCGGATCTACAAACGGGACCACTTGTCTCCCGAAGCGGCAGTGTGGACTGGCTGTGCTTCCCTCGTTTCGACTCCCCTGCGTTGTTCAGTTCTCTCTTGGGAAACGACGACCACGGTCGGTGGCTTTTAGCTCCCCACCATCCGGACGCTGCCGTCGTTGATCGGCAGTATCTAGATTCGACGTTTGTGCTTCAAACAACTTGGGAGACTGTCTCGGGACGCGTCTTGGTTACGGATTTCATGCCCGTGGGAGTCGGCAGTTCATCGATTCTGCGTCGAGTCACGGCACTGGATGGAACCATCGAGATGCACCAGAAACTCATCATCCGCCCGAGTTATGGGATGGTTGCCCCATGGGTTAGCCGTGTTCGCGATCATGCAGTTCCTGACACAGCCATCCTGTTGGCTAGGGCAGGTCCCGACGCTGTCGCCCTGAGGGGACCGCACCTTCCGCAGGCCTATGCACACGGGCATGAGGGAAGATTCGCTGTTTCAAAAGGCGAAACGGTCGATTTTGAATTGACATGGTTTCCGTCCCATCGGGTGGCGCTAGAAAGGCTGCGTTTAGCGGGAGGCAGGGAAGACCACTTCTCTTGGGCCCTTGGGCGTCTTCTGTTGGGATTTGTAGAGAACCACATGGATGACCGGGACTTCGGGCTGTGGGAGATGCGTGGCAAGGCTCAATACTTTACGCATTCGCGGGTCATGATGTGGGCCGCTTTCGACTGCGGCATTCGTGCTGTAAGAGACCATGGAATGACGGGCGCCATTGACCATTGGGCGCAACTCCGCGATCGTCTGAAGGCTGAGATCATGCGGGAGGGATTCGACTCAGAGCTGAACTCCTTCACCCAAACTTACGGTGGAGGGCAAGTTGATTCAGCCTTACTGGTCATGCCACAAGTTGGTTTCCTTGCCTACGATGATGCGCCCATGCTTGGAACCGTCGCCCGCCTGGAGAAGGATCTCCTCACTGACGGCGGACTATTGCTTCGCTACCGCACCGAGAGCGGCGTCGACGGGCTTGATCCCGGCGAGCACCCCTTTCTTGCCTGCTCGTTCTGGCTCGTCGAACAGTATGCACGAACTGGTCGTACGGCGGACGCAACAGTTCTCATGGACAAGCTCGTGGGCTTCTCGAATGAACTCGGCCTTCTTAGCGAAGAATACGCAGTGAAGGAACAACGGATGGCCGGCAATTTTCCGCAGGCCTTCTCGCATTTGGCGCTCGTCAGAGCAGCAGACGCAATGCATGGAGTTGACCGTCTTAGTCTTGCCGTTCTGAGTGGAGTGCGGCGCGCTGGCACATAACCGGGCATGGTCGCTTCCGAACTTCGCGTAAAACCAAGTCGCTCGTGCTGCGGAGGTTCGGCAGGGCGCAATGAAAGGGGCCTGCGTCCATCAGGGTGCCCAAGATGGACTGGTTCTTAGACGGACGTTGACATCAGGACGATGGTGCCGTAATGGAGCGCGCACACCTCTTATCTGGGGCAGGATCAACGGCTCTTGCTGCCTTCACCTTCGATCTCCGAAGCTCCACTGTCCCACTTTGAGCGCGGATAGAGACTAGTTCGGACCTCAAAGTCAGAAGCGGCATCTATGTATTCCCGCTGAAACACAGATTCAGGAGCGAGCCATAAACCGCTGCCATCGGGCATTGCATCATCGACTAGTCCTCGGCGATATAGTCTTCCATTTCTCCGGACCTCGACGATCTCGCCAACGAGCGACTGCCACTGGTTTGTGCGGTGCAGCTTGTCACGTTTGTCACCCATAGGCTTCATAGGCCAATGTCTTCTTTCTCTGATTGTGGAATCAATTTCTGTGTTGACCATCGTTGCCGGTTCATAGAATAGGCTGGCTTCACTCGAGGGGATGCTGCGGGTCCTGGAAACTACCCGCCGAGCCTCTGTGCCGCATGTCTTGTTATAGGTCGTTTACAGCTGGCGGCCTTAATTGCTCACGAACGTTCCTTGACGCGAAGGGCGGGCGGAGCAGCGTAGGGGTGAGGCCTTCGGCGGGGTCGTTACCGAGCTTTAGGATGCTGTTCTGCTGGTCGACATGGACCACCCTTGGATCGTACGTCCGTGCTTCTTCGGTGGTCATTTCCGCATAAGCGATGAGAATAACCGTGTCTTTTACCTGGATCAGGTGTGCAGCGGCGCCGTTGATGCCGATGACACCGGATCCACGTTCGCCAGCGATGGTGTAGGTCTCCAGACGGGCGCCGTTGGAGACGTCGACGATTGCAACGAGCTCTCCTGGCAGGATGTCGGCCGCATCCAACAGGTTCAGGTCCACGGTGACGGAGCCAACATAATGCAGGTCCGCGTGTGTGACGGTGGCGCGATGGATTTTGGACTTGAACATTTTACGAGTGACAAGATGCATGGAGGATACGTCCCCTTGAGATGTCTGGCGCGGGCAGCGTCGTAGATGGGGCGGAGTTGTGCAAGAGGGCACGTCAACGTAATCGATATTCTTCGTCAGGAACAATCTGTGCCTGTCTGGACTGCCCCTACCCCACCCATCTCCGCGTGGTTTGTATCTCGATGCCTAGGTGGATGCAATTTTGAGCCAAACATGCAATCCCCTGTGAGCCGCTTCCTGAACTGCTGGATGGGCGAAGCATTGCCTTTTGCCTCACTAGGCGTGCAAACGCTGACCCACATCGCGGTAATTATTGATTGAGATAGTTACTCTGGCTGGGAGACAGCAAAGGCTCAGAGTGTTACAAAGAACGCTGTTCCTGCCCGTTGTATTCGCTTAGCGGACGGATCAGGGAGTTGGATGACAGCTGTTCCATGATGTGCGCGGTCCAGCCGGTGATACGGCTTGCAACGAAAATGGGCGTGAAGGTAGGGGTGTCGAAGCCCATGAGGTGGTAGGTGGGTCCGGCGGGGTAGTCGAGGTTGGGTTTTATGGCTTTGGCCTCGTCCATCGCTTGCTCCAAGGCGTTGTAGAGTCCTAGGAGTTCGGGGCGGCCGTAGTGGGCGATCATCTTGTCCAGGGCAGCTTTCATGGTGGGCACTCTGGAGTCGCCATGCTTGTAGACACGGTGGCCGAAGCCCATGACCTTCTTCTTTTGGACCAGCGCGTCCTCCATCCATGCCTTGGCACGGGTTGTTGCCTCCTCAGTGGACTCTTCTGGGCGGATGCCGATTTCGTCGAAGGTGTGCATCACGGCCTCGTTGGCCCCGCCGTGCAGCGGCCCCTTGAGCGCGCCGATGGCGCCAGTGAGGGCGGAGTGGAGGTCGGACAGCGTCGAGGTGATAACCCGTGCGGTGAAGGTGGAGGCGTTGAAGGAGTGCTCGGCGTAGAGGATCATCGAGACGTTGAAGGCCTCCACCACCTCCGGAACCTGTTCTTCGCCAAAAGCCATCCAGAGGAAGTTGGCGGAGTAACTGAGGTCATCGCGGGGTTCGACGGCGTCCTGCCCGTGGCGGCGGCGCTGGTCGTAAGCCACCACCGCCGGCATGGCCGCGAACAGGTCAATGGCCTTCTCCATGTTGGCTTCGCGGGTGGAGTCTTCGGCCAGCGGGTGGCGCGCGCCCATAACCGACACCGCGGTCCGGCAGACATCCATGGGGTGCGCCGTGGTGGGCAGCCCGTCGATTACGTGTTTCACCATGGGGTCTAAGGTTCGGCCGCCGCGTTCCCGTGCTGTGAATTCTGTCAGCTGGTCCGGGGTGGGCAGTTCGCCGTTCCAGAGCAGGTAGGCCACTTCTTCAAAGCTGCAGCGGGCGGCCAGTTCCTGCACTGGGTAGCCGCGGTATAGCAGTGAATTCGTGTCCGGGTTGACCTTGGAGACGGCGGTGTAGTCCACTATGACACCGGCGAGGCCTTTGCGGATTTCGATGGTTTCCGAATTCATAAGACTTCCTTGTCTGAGAGGGTGATGGGCGTAGCTGTTAGCGGATTCCGGATATCTGGAAGTTGAAAACGCTGGCATCGAATCGGTTGTAAGCCTCGTAGTCCACGAGTTCGTAGAGACGTGCACGGGTGAGCATGCTTCCAACCTGCGCTTCCTGCGTGCCTTCATTCCTTAAGGTGTGCAGGACTCGTTCGGCTGCACCCATGGCGCTGCGGAGCAGGGTTACCGGATAGATGACCATGTTCACGCCAACTTTCTGTAGTTCAAACACCGTAAGGAGGTCACTTTTGCCGAATTCGGTCATGTTGGCCAGGATGGGAACGTCGACGGCGTCGCGGATTGCCTGGAATTCGGCCAAGGTAGCCATGGCTTCCGGGAAGATGGCGTCGGCACCAGCCTCCACGAGCGCACGCGCGCGGTCCTGGGCAGCGGCCAACCCCTCAACGGCGCGGATGTCGGTACGGGCCATGATGAGGAAGTTGGGGTCGCGGCGGGCGTCGGCGGCAGCACGAATGCGCTTGGTTGCGGTCTCCAGGTCCACTACGCTTTTGCCGTCGAGGTGGCCGCAGCGCTTGGGGTTTAACTGGTCCTCAATATGAAGTCCCGCCAGACCCGCGTTCTCGAGTTCCTGCACAGTGCGGGCAACATTCATGGGTTCGCCAAAGCCAGTGTCCGCGTCCACGATCGCAGGCAGGTCAGTCATACGGGCGATCTGCCCGGCCCGGGTAGCCACTTCAGTGAGGGTGGTCAGCCCGATATCCGGCAGGCCAAGGTCATTGGCTAGGACCGCACCGGAAATGTAGACCCCGGCGAACCCCTTCTCCTCAATCAGGCGGGCCGAAAGCGGGTTGAACGCACCGGGAAACTGCGAGATGGCCCCGGAGGCCAGGAGTCTGCGGAGCTGAATGCGCTTCTTCTCGGGAGTGGCGGTCGAGTACAACATTTAGAACAATCCCTTCGGTGCCGCGTCCAAGTCGATGACGCCCGGTGCCGCCGTGATGTTCAGCTGCTCCAGCTCACCGGCAGCCAGTTCCGGGAGGCGTTCGACGGCGGCAAGGAACCGTTCAATTTCGGCCTCCTCCACCAATCCGGCCGCGAGGGTACGGAACTTGTGGACGTACTGCTCGCGACCGAAAGGCCTGGCACCCAGCGGGTGAGCGTCCGCGACGGCTATCTCGTCCGTGATAACGGTGCCGTCGGTGAGGGTAATCTCCACGGACCCGCCGAAGGCCTTCTCCGCGATGTTCAGGGAATGGTAGCGCCGCGTCCACTCGGGATCTTCCTCCGTGCTGACCTTCTGCCACATGTCCACCGTGTCCGGGCGGGCGGCACGGGCGGGGGAGTAGGAGTCCACGTGGTGCCAGGCGCCGTCCTGCAGCGCAACAGTGAAGATGTACGGGATGGAATGGTCAAGGGTCTCCCGCGAGGCCGTGGGGGAGTACTTCTGGGGATCGTTCGCCCCGGACCCGATGACGAAATGCGTGTGGTGGCTCGTCCTGATCAGCACGGATTTCACATTCGCGGGGTCGGTGGCCTCCGGGTGCTCACGGTTCAGCTTCCGAGCCAGATCGATCCAGGCCTGCGCCTGGTACTCGGCCGAGTGTTCCTTGGTGTACGTGTCCAGAATGGCCCGCTTGGCCTCACCGGCTTCCGGCATGGGCACCATATAGGAGGCGTCGGGACCGTCCAGCATCCACGCGATCACCCCGTCCTCGCCTTCATAGATCGGCACAGGTGACGTCTGACCGCGCATAGCCCGGTCTGCCGCCTCGACGGCCATCTTCCCCGCAAAGGCCGGCGCGTGCGCCTTCCAGGTGGAGATCTCGCCCTTACGGGACTGGCGTGTCGCCGTCGTCGTGTGCAGCGCCTGCCCCACGGACTGGAAAATGGTCTCGACGTCAAGCCCCAGCAGGGTGCCGATGCCGGCCGCTGCTGACGGGCCAAGGTGTGCGACGTGGTCAATCTTGTGCTTGTGCAGGCAAATCGCCTTCACCAGGTTCACCTGAATTTCATACCCCGTGGCGATGGCCCGCACGAGGTCCCGGCCGCTTGAGCCCACATGCTGGCCCACAGCAAGGATCGGCGGAATGTTGTCGCCAGGGTGGGAGTACTCAGCGGCCAAGAACGTATCGTGATAGTCCAGCTCACGCACCGCCACCCCGTTGGCCCACGCCGCCCACTCCGGGGAGACCCGTTCGCCGATACCGAAGATCTTGGCACCTTTGCCGCCGGTGCTGGGCCCGTGTGAGAGGGCTTGCGCCCGGGCTGCCACGATGGGTCCACGGTTCACAGAGGCGATGGCCACCGAGGCGTTGTCGATAATCCGGTTTATCACCATGCCGGTTACCTCGGCGGTGACCTCGACGGAGTCGGCGGCGACCATGGCGATCCTGTACGCCAGCTGGTCCTCGCGGGCGAGGTTTTCCTCGCTCTTATAAACACGTATAGAACGGTCGACAGTCATTACGCTGTCCTCTCGATAGATGCTCGGTTGACTTGAGGTGCTGCAAGCTATTGTTCGTGTGGCTGTAGATGCCGACATGCTGGACATCGTCCAGCCGTAATCGCTCAGATGTCGGCTTGTTCTATAACTGATGCAAGGAAGGAGTCGCTGATTTAGATCTCGAGTTTTGGAATCTGGGGGCGGCAGCCTCCGATGCATTCGATCGCCCCGGTGGGTCAGCCAGCGTTAGGAGTGGCGGCGGGCGGCAGCGTCTGCCTTAAGAAATCCTTCGACGGCTGCATAGGTGCTGTACATGTGGTCTGTCATCCGTTCCCGGGCCAGGTCCGGTGCCCCCAATTCGATGGCGGCCAGGATTTCTGCATGCTCGGTGTTAGTCGTGTGCCGCCAGTGGGGGCCAACGTTGAAGGCGCCCCTGGCGAGGGGGCTAATTTCCGACTGCAGGTCTGCTTCTGCTTTGACAAGACGGGCGGAGCGGGTGCAGGAAGAGATCATGACGTGGAAGGAGGCGTCTGCCTTGCGAAATTCTGCGAAGCTTTCTGCCTTTTCTATCTGCTCTATAAGGCCGCGCAGTTCGTCGATCTCATCGGGGGTTGCCCGGTCCGCCGCCAAAGCGGCGCTGTGGGCGGCAATGGCTATACGGTAGTCAGTAAGATCGCACAGCAATTCCTGACTGATTTCAGGCGTTCCCGCGCTGCGGCCGCGTTCGGTCATCGAGAGGGCGTCCGGGTTGATGTAGGTCCCTCCCATGCGCCCCCGGCGTGTCTCGAGGTAGCCGGCTTCACGCATGATGGCGAGAGCTTCCCGGAGGGTCATGGCAGAGATGCCCAGCTGCTCCGCAAGGTCGGACTCCGCTGGCAGCCGCTCACCAACAGGGAATATTCCCAGGTTCACGGCCTCGCCCAACCGACTGACGGTCTGCGCAACAAGTCCGCCGCTGGGCCCGATCCGGGAGAGTACGACGTCTCGAACGAGCTGGTTCGCCTGCGTGTGCCGCAGCTCGCGCGGGTCCTTGATGGTCATAACACCAGAGTATAGAGGATTCACCAGAAACGGGCTTGACACTCTAAGATATGAAGTTAGAGTTTTTGTATGACTTCTGTTGCTGCTGGTGGCCATGCCCCGCTTGATCTGACCGCTCCGTCGTTTTCAGCCTCGGGGGCCGCCGTTTTGGACGCGCGTGAGGAGGGGTGGTGTGTCAGGACCAATTTCGGCATTGCGGTCTTGCGCCATGAGGAGGTGGGTAAGCTGCTCAAGCATCCAGCTTTGCGGCAGGGCAGTTCTTCGTGGCCGGCTCAGAACGGAATCACAGAGGGGGTGCTGTTTGATTGGTGGCAGCGCACCTTGGTGGCAGTTCCGGATGAGGATCATGCGCGTATCCGGCGCTTGGTGAACCCGGCATTTTCGAAGTCGGCAGTCGCACTGATGACCGAGCAGTTCCGGGAGCTTGCGCACGAGCTCATTGATGGGTTTGTTGCCAGCGGTTCCTGTGAATTCATGGCGGATTTCGCTGAGCCATTCTCCGCGCGGGCATTGTGTCGGCTGCTGGGGATTCCTGAGGATGACTGGAAGGAGCTCAGCGACCAATCTGCAGACTTGGGCCTGGCCTTCGGTCCCGAAATCGCGGAACAGCGTGGACGGATTGAGGCTGCAATCCTGGCCTTGGGGAAGCGTGCGGACCGCCTGATCGAGGCAGCGCAGCGCCATCCAGGCCGGGATGTGGTGTCCACGCTGGTCCAGGCCGCCCAGGGTGATGGGGGCCTGGACTGGACCGAGGTACGTGAGCTCATTGTCCAGCTAATTTTTGGGGGGATGGACACGACGCGAAGCCAGATCGGCTTCGGGATGCATGCCTTCGTCGTGCGCCCCGATCAGTGGGATCTGCTGGGGCGTCAGCCTGAGCTGGGGGCCAATGCGGTCGAGGAGGTTGTCCGCTTCATGCCGACCATTAACTGGATCACGCGCATCGCCGAAGATGCCTTTACATTCCAAGGTGTGGATATCGCGGAGGGAACAGTGCTTCACATGATGGCCTACGCTTCGGGGACGGATCCGCTGATCCTGGGCGAGGGTGCAGAGTTTGACATCACTGCCGAGCGGGTGCCGCATTACGGGTTCGGCGGAGGGCGCCACCACTGCCTGGGGCACTTTGTCGCGCGCCTGGACATGCGTGAGGCCCTGGTGGCCCTTGCGGATCGGATCCACTCGCCGCGGTATAGCGAGCCGCCCACCTTCCGCCCGAATACGGGCAATACGGGGCCAGAGGTATTGCCTTTAAAGTTCGATGGGGCCCCAGCGCGAAATCCCTTTACATCTGACCTATTGCTTTAGAGGTTAAGTTCCATTACGTTTGCTGGCAATGCAATCCCAAAATGTGATGGGGTTCACCCAAGCGAAGGAATGTCCTTAATGAGTAATTCGATCGATGTGAGCAGGGAACTTGAGGTGGGCAAGCTCAGCGGGGTTTCGCTGGCTTCATTGTCGCTGGCCTCGTTTTTCCCTGCAGTGGGTATAGCGCTAGTGCCTTTACTGGTGCTAAGTACGGCGGGGCCGACGGCGTGGCAGTCGTCATTGCTAGCCAGTATCGCTGTGGTGTGTGTGGGTTTTTCGGTGACAGCGTTCGCTCGGAAGTATGTCGCGACGGGGTCGCTGTATTCCTATGTAGGAGAGGTTTTTGGGCCTTGGGCCCGCTACGTTACGGGTGCTGCGCTTTTGGGGGGCTTCGTCGTTGCTGTAGGAGCACTTGCCGGCGTGTTGGGGATTTTCGCGGGCAGCTTCCTGTACGGCCGCGGCATGACTAATGCCCTTGAGGCTGGGCCGCAGTTGGCGATCACGGCAATCGCGATCGCCATCGCATTTGCCATTGCCTACCGCGGCCTGGATACTTCCGTCAAAGTGGCGGTGACGTTGGCGCTCATCTCGCTGCCACTCGTGATTGTTATCAGCGTTGCCAGTGTCCTGCACACTGGCTTTGACCTCGCTGTCCAGCTCGATTTCGGGTCCGCCAGTCTCGGCGGCACCCTCCATGGTGTGGCCCTTGGTGCGGCTTTCCTGGTCGGGTTCGAAAGCTGTGCGGCGCTGGCGATGGAAGCCCGTGATCCCCGTCGGAGTGTTCCGCTGGCTGTCATGTCCGTGCCTGTCGTGCTTGGGGCGATCTTCCCCATTGTGACGCTAATGCAGGTTCCGGGCCTGATCGCTGCCGGGGACTCGCTCGCTGCCGGGGTGTCCGCGCCGGCGGCTCTTGCGCTTCAGTCGGGCCTGGGTGAGGGAGTTGCGACGGCTAGTGATGTCGTCCTTGCTGTCGCGACGTTCGCTGCCCTGATCGGCTTCCTGAATTTCGGCGCGCGTTTTGTGAAGACGCTGGCTGAGGACGGCTTGCTGCCCCGTCGGATCGCGATCGTTCACTCCCGCCATCGGAGCCCCTATGTCGGACTTATTCTGATTGGATTGGGTGGGGCTGCCGTCATAGCGGTCCTGCTTGTCCTCACCGGAGACGTTGCGTCCGCATACTACACAGTGGCTCCTCTTGTTGTATATCTCTGGGTCGTTCCGTACGTGCTCATCAGCGTCGGAGCGGTCCGCCTCGCATTGAGGGACAAGCAGACCCGGATCGGTCTGATCACGACTGCGGTGATCGGTGGCGCGGGTATGGCCTGGGCCTACATCGACGGCCTGATCAATCCTCCTCCGACCCCCGCCGATGCCATGTCATGGGTTGTCTTAATTGTCATTGTGGTGCTCCCGCTCATATTCATTGTCACTGCGCGGCGGACCTCCAAACCCGGGCGTCCCCTTGCCCCTGAGGCGCCAGAACACACCGCCGCTTAGGACTGGCTGCCTAATTGAGGTTTTTCTGAGGGTTGGTTAGGGCGTTCACGCTCTAACCAACCCTTAATTTGCTTTTCGCGATCCAGCGGCACCGGTTTGAGGGTAGGCGAGCTAACACGGACTCCTGGCGCATTGCTCGCTAAGGATCCTCGATTAATCCAACAGACGCTAGGTGCTATACGTGCTACGATACTTCATACTTTAGATGTTTTATGTTTCACTTCGAGAAGAGGGCTGGACCCGTGTCAAATACTTCGTTGGATCCGATGTTGCGTCCCAGAAGTGTGGCCCTCGTTGGGATCTCCCGCCGCGGTGGGTTCGCCAGCGATGCCCTGCGTCATCTTGAAGACGGGTCGTTCTCCGGTCCCATCTACCTGGTCAACCCGAAGTACGACGAGTTTGGCGGGCGTGTCTGTCACCGGACACTTGTTGATATTCCCGGGGTAGTCGATCTCGCCCTAATCTTTGTTCCGGCGTCCGTGGTGCCGGAAGTCATAGAAGACTGCGGACGCTCCGGCGTCCGCGCTGCCATTATCTACTCATCAGGCTTCGCGGAAGAGGGGCCCGAAGGGGCTGAGCTGCAACAGCGAACCGCAGAGGTAGCACGCACGTATGGTGTTCGAATACTGGGCCCCAACTGTCAGGGTCTCTTCTATGAGCCGGGCGGCCTGGTTGCGGCGTTCTCTCCGGCCTTCGCAACCGAACGTCCCCCTTCGTCCGGGGTCGCCTACGTCGGCCAAAGCGGCGCCATAGGGGGATCAGTGCTGGCGCACGCTAACGCAAGGGGAGTAGGCCTGGTCGCCTGGGCCAGTGTGGGCAACCAAATCGATGTCAGCGTCGTTGAGCTCGCAGAACGAATCTTGCGGGAGGACGAAGTCCGCACGGTCGCTCTCTACCTGGAAGCAATCCCCGACGGCGTGGCTTGGAGCCAGCTTCTTGAAACTGCCCGCCAGCTGGGAAAACACTTGGTCCTCCTGCGCGCGGGCAAGAGCCAGGCCGGGCAACTGGCAGCAGCATCGCACACCGGGGCAATGGTTAAACCGGACCAGGCGTTTACACTGCTCGCCGAACGGTACGGAGTGATCGCGGTTGACGACGTCGACGAACTGATCGATGTGATCGAGGCACTCTCCCTCGACGCTAGGCCCACCGGCCGTTCGGTTGCTGTGATCACAAGCTCCGGCGGCGCTGGCGGCATGAGCGCTGACCAGATTGTGGACGCAGGTCTGAACCTCACCGTTTTGTCATCCAACACGCGCACGGCGCTGGCCGAGGTCATCCCCGCCTATGGGTCCATTGCGAACCCGGTTGACGTCACGGCGCAGCTCTTCGCCCACCAAAACGACGGCCTTGAGCAGGCGTGCACCCTGGTCGCGAACGATACGGGCGTGGCGGTGTGTCTGGTGATCCTTACCGGCGCGAGCGGAGCACTGGGTGACTGGGCAGCGCACAGCATCGCCAGGGCCGCCCACAGAAGTCCGAACACCCGCTTCGTTGTTTCCTGGCTCGTTCCCCAGCCCGCGATTGGCACTGCTGCGGACGTGCTTCGCACGAACGGTGTTTTCATGACGGGATCGATTAGGTCCGCGGTGCGCCTCATCAAGCGTCTCGCCGCAGCTTCCTCCACGTCATCACAGGAATGCGAGACGGTTCAACCGCCCGTACCGCCGACCGTGGTGGATGCACTGCTTTCTTCCGCCGGCATAGTCACTGAGGCACGGGCATCGGTGCTGCTCGATTCAACGGGAGTTTCCCGGCCCGCGTCGCGATTGGTCCACTCCCGTGAGGAGGCAGAAAGTGCTGCCAAGGAAATTGGCGGTGATCGTTTCGTGCTCAAGATCCAGTCCGCGCAAATCGCTCATAAAAGCGACATCGGTGGGGTGAAGGTCGGCGTCGGTACCCAAGACGTCGCAACGGCCTTTGACGATGTATTTGGCGCTGGGGCACGGATCCCGGGCGCTGCCCTTGATGGGGTCCTGGTCCAGGAGATGGTTGGCCGATCCGGTGACTACTCCGCCGAAATTATCGTCGGCATCCAGGGAGCGCGTGATGGGTATCCGCCGGTGGTCACGGTCGGGTTCGGTGGGGTCACGGCGGAGCTTTACGGCGACGTTGCTTCCGCACTGGTTCCGTTGTCCCTGGAAGGTGCGCAGGCGTTGATTGGCAGCCTTCGCTCGGCGCCGCTGTTGAGCGGGTTCCGCGGCAGACCGGCTCTGGATTCCGGCGCCCTTGCCAACGTGCTGGTTGGGCTTTCCGGCGCCGCGGCGTGCCTGGGACCACGCTTGGCCGAACTCGAGGTGAATCCACTGCGAGTGATGGAACGGGGTGCGGTAGCGCTCGACATTCTTGCCCGCATCGACAATGGAGACGAGGTTACAACATGAGATTCCCACCGACCGTATTATCTGACGGGGAGCGTCAGCTCAGAGCAGAGGTTCGGGAGTTCCTGGGCGGGGAAACCGCTGTTCTGGGTCGGACCGATATGGCCAGCGGCGTTGACCGGGAGTTCAGTCGGCGCCTTGCCGCGCGCGGCTGGGTCGCAATGTCCATACCGGCTGAGTACGGAGGAAGCGGACGGACAGCGGTTGACCGTTTCATTGTTGCAGCGGAGCTGCTTGCGGCAGGCGCGCCGGTAGGCGGCCATTGGGTATCCGATCGGCAGACAGCGCCTGCGATCTTGAAATTCGGCTCTGAGGAACAACGGCGCCACTTTCTGCCGGCAATCGCCGCCGCACAAGTAGAGTTCTCTATCGGCATGAGCGAACCGGATTCGGGCTCGGATCTTGCCTCTATCAGAACGGCAGCGACCGCGGCTGCGGGGGGCTGGAGGGTCCGGGGCACGAAGTTGTGGACCTCGGGTGCTCATCGCAATGACTTCCTGTTGACCCTGGTGCGGACGAGCCGTGAAGAGCGCAAACATCAAGGGCTTAGCCAACTCATTGTGGATCTGTCCGCTGACGGTGTAACCATCCGGCCGGTCATCGGCCTTGACGGCCGACACGAGTTCAATGAAGTGATACTGGATGATGTCTTCGTCCCCGACGCCATGGTTCTTGGTGAAATCGGTAGTGGCTGGAGCCAGGTGACTTCCGAACTCGCCTACGAGCGGTCCGGCCCGGACCGTTGGCTTTCGACATTCGGACTGTTCCAGCGCTTCCTTGCCGGCGGCTCGGCGTCGAGGTCCACTCGCGAGCTCGACGCGATAGGACGCATCGCCGCGCAGTACCGGGTGCTATACAATCTCTCGCTGTCAATCGCGCGGGTGATCGACCGAGGCGGCGCACCGGCAGCCGAGGCGGCGCTCGTGAAGGACATTGGCACCGTCTTCGAGAAGCAGGTTGCGGAGACGATCCGGGACCTATCCCGTTTGCCTTCGGATGTGGACCAGTCCGATCCGTTGGCGAGCGAGCTTGCCGCCAGCATCCTGACCATTCCCTCACTCACCCTTCGAGGTGGTACGACCGAGATTCTTCGGAGTGTTGCAGCAAAGGAGCTTCTGCGATGACCCAAATATTCGATATCGATCCAGAGCTGTCTGCCACCATGGCGGACGTCTGTACTCCCTTCTGTGGTGGTGAAGCACTGAGGCGGGCCGAGGCTCTTGGATGGTCGCCGGAGCTCTGGAACACTCTGACGGATCTGGAGCTGACCGGAGTCGGGGTGGGGGAGGACCACGGGGGCAGCGGCGGCAGCACAGCTGAAGCCGCCGAGCTGGTTCGTGTGGCCGCGTATCTGGCTGCTCCCGTGCCTCTTGCCGAACGTTGCCTGATTGCTGGGCCGGCGCTTGAGCTCGCCGGGGTCGCGTTGCCGGCCGGTCCAATCGCGGTGGCAGCTCAAGCACCGGAATTGACGCTGCGCAGCACGGGATCGTCCTGGTCTATCAGCGGTTCCATGCGGTCCGTCGCGGCAGGACGTTTGGCCAGTTATGTCGTGACGGACATAGTTCAGAACGGCGCCCGGGTAACAGTTCTGGCGCCGGTCGCACCAAAGTCAGTGACACCGGGCATGAACTATGCATGCGAACCCCGTGATTCCATCGCCTTTCATGATGTACCGGTGCAGGTCTTGGCAGATCAGGCGGACGGTTCGTTCATGGTGCAAGGAGCCCTTGCGCGGGCGCTGCAGATTTCTGGAGCGCTGGAGCGCATCCTGGAGATGACTCTTCGGTACGCCCAGGAGCGCGAGCAGTTCGGTCAGCCCATCGCCCGATTCCAAGCGGTCGCGCAGCAGCTCGCCCTGCTGGGGGAATGTGTGGCAAACGCGCGGATGGCCTCCGAGGCAGCGGTGGTGTCAGCGCGAGCCGAGGACGCCATCATTGCCAAGCTGATTGCCGGGGAGTCTGCGACGGCCGGCGCGGCAATCGCCCATCAGGTGTTCGGCGCGTTGGGTTTCACCCGCGAGTGCGACTTGCAGTTCCTTACACGCCGTCTTTGGTCCTGGCGCGATGAGTTCGGCAGCGAGTCTCACTGGGCTGAGGAACTGGGACGGAACATCACAACGCTGGGTTCGCGGGACCTGTGGGATCTGATCACGGCTTAAGGTCTACTGAATTAGGGCCGCCGCCATTGATTGCCTTGGAGTTGTGAAATAAATGTACTCACCGTGCGGAGGCCTAAGCCACGGTGGCCTCATGGTTTGACGCATATAGCAAGATAGCGCCTTCTTCCAGGTGTACCTCCGCGAGACCGCGTTCCTAATCGGCGGACGGGACGCCAGGATGATGCGTCACGCGTAATCCGAGAACCTGTCCCACACAGTTTTCGGGCGGTCTCTTCGATGTTGCCAGCCGCTCGTGCGGGAAATCCCGATCACCCTCGCCCACCATCGGACAGAGGAAAGGGCCCGGAAACTTGATTCCGGGCCCTTTCCTCTGTCCGATGGTGGGGAAGGCGGAGGGCTTGTTGGTTTTGAAGATCTAACGCCGGCTGCTTATGGATGGGTGTCAGGCGAGGTTGCCCGGCCCGCACTCAACTCTTCAACTCCGAGGCGAGTATTAGAGTTGAGGGCAGGTCCTGCCAGGGAAGTGCCGCGCCCAGATTTCAGCGACCGTGCCGGCTTCAATCAGGCGGGCAAGGCTAGCGTCCAGGACTTCTAGAAGGTCGGCCGATTCGGGCCGCAGTGCAATGCTGTAGGGGTTTTGGGTAGGCACAACGAATGCCACCCGAAGTTCTCCGCTCGCCGTGAGCGCGGGGAGGACCAATTCATCGTCGACCATGGCATCGATGTCACCATTGAGGGTTGCGTCGGCCATTTCCTGAAAAGCGTTGTCGCCGGAGCCGAACTCCACGACTTCGGCGCCGGCGAATTGCTTGGCGAGCACGAGGTTGGTGGTGTCTGTGATGGCGCCGACTCTAAGGCCCGCAAGGTCGTAGTGGGCGCGGACGCCGCTGTCAGAGCGAACTACGATGCCTTCGTCGAAACGACCATAGGGCCGGGTGTAAGCGTATACCTTGGCACGTTCGGGCGTGACTGCCTGGTTGCACAGAATGGCGTCGCACTCGTTGTCGAACAGCCGCGTGGAAAAGTCCGCCCAACGACGCACGTCGACCCAGCCGAGCTTGACGCCGAGGTCCTCGGCGATCGCGCGGGCAAGGTCGGGCTCGTATCCTTGCCTCTGGCCGTCTATGACCGAGGTCATGGGAGGTGCCGCGATGTCAGTTGAGCATAATGTCAAAGTTCCCGGACGGAGCAGGTTAGGAGTGCCCATGGGCAGCGTGCCTTTCATTAGGGGCCGGAGGGGCGGCGCGTGGTTCGTCCATGCGCCGCCCCTCGTGAAAATGGTGACTGGGGGTCAGGGGGTGTAGTTCAGGTAAGTCGCGTAGTCCCAGTCCGTGATCGCGCCGATACGGCGGTTCCACTCATCGCGCTTGCAGTCAGCGAAGGTCCGGTAGAGTGGCTCGGAGAGAACGTCCTTGATGACGGTGTCCCCTTCAAGTGCGTCGAGCGCATCTGCCAGGTTCAGAGGCGGCGGGGTGAAGCGGGCCGTCTCATCTGTCCCGCTGCCCGCGTAGGCATTGCCCTGTTCCGGGGCGCCGGGGTCAATCTTGCGTCGGATGCCATCGGCCATTGCCCCGATGAGCGCCGCGTGAGACAGGTAGGGGTTGACGGCTGCGTCCGGCGGCCGGACCTCCACCCGGCCGGGGAGCACGCGATAGGTCACTGTGCGGTTGTCGTAGCCCCAACTGGTGATGTTCGCCGGTGCGAATTGTCCAACGTCCCAGAAGCGCGCATACGAGTTTGCGGTCGAGGCAAGAAGCGCAGTCATTCCCGCGGTGTGTTCGAGCAGGCCTCCGACCGCGTTCCTGCCCAGCTCTGTGAGGCCTTGCTCGTCTGCCATGACGTTCTCTTCACCTCGCCACAGGCTAGCGTGATGGTGGCAACCGTTGGCCATGATGCCTGCTACCGGCTTTGGCATGAAGGTCGCGATGACTCCGAACTCCCGCGCCACGGCCTGACAGATCAGACGATAGGTGATGAGGCGATCGGCCGTCGCTAGGGCGTTGTCGAACATGAAGTTGCATTCCATCTGGCCAGGATCTTCGTAATCGGCCGTGATCATTTGGAAATCCATTTTTTCGGCGTACTCGGTGATGCGCTTGACGATGGGCATCATCTCGGTGGAGTGTCCGTGGTGGTATGAAGTGCCGACCCAGTCGGGAAAGGACGTGGCAGCTGCGCGCCGGACCGACTCTGCGTTCGGGAACCAGCTCATTTCGGGCTCGCAGCCCGTCCTGAGTTCCAGTCCCATTTCTTCGCGGAGCGAGGCGATGGCGCGCTTGAGGTTCCCTCGGGCGTCGGAGGCTTCGACCTCGCCCGGGGCTTCTTCCTCGGTGAGCGTGCGGTAGTGGTCACCGAAGACCTGGGCGACTTCAGGGTCCCAGGGCTGAATTTGAAGTGTGGTCAGGTCTGGGACGAGCAAACCCTCGCGGGTGTTGATACCGCCAGGGCCGAGCAGCTCACCGGCGAGGCTTACGTGCAGGCCGCCCACGATGGCGTATCCGAAGGGCACACCCTTGCGCGCGGCAGATTCGAGGAAGAACCGGACGGGCATGACCTTTGTTAGGACCCGACCCTGAACCGTCACGTACATACAGTGAACGTGAGTGACCTTACGCTCATTGAACAGCGCTGCAGCTTGGGCGATCTGGTCCTCGCGCGCAGGATCGTTCAGTGCTTGCTCCAAGGGCGTCGATGCGGACATCATTGTCTCCATTTCCGCGCTTACTTCTTGCTCCAGTGGTGTCGATGCGGACATCATGGTCTCCATTTCCACGTTACTTCGGGTTTGTTGGGCGCAGCAGGTTGCTGGGGGTCCTATTTGCGTTGCGGACTGGGGCTAGTTGGGCGCCCGTGGCTAGACAATCGTTTTGCGGTCACCCGTGGCGGGTCCACACATGCTTGACCTGGGTGAATTCTTGAATTCCGTAAGGCGAACCTTCGCTGCCGTAGCCCGAGAGCTTTCGACCGCCGTGTGGCATTTCTGGCAGTGTGACGAGGTGGTCATTCATCCAGACGGTGCCGAAGTCTAGACGTGGCGCAAGTCTCATGGCCCGTCCAAGATCCCCGGTCCACAAGGATGCTGCGAGGCCAAACGGCGTCCCGTTGGCACAGGACACTGCTTCGTCGTCGTTATCGAACGGCTGAATTGTTATGACCGGTCCGAAAACCTCCTGCTGCACGATCGGATCAGACTGTTCGACACCGGTGATGACTGTCGGCATGACATACGCGTGCGCATTGCTCACGGGTGCGGCACTGCGCTGAATGACTCGGCCACGGGTGACGGATTCGATGTGGTTCACAACGCGGTCGCGGTGAGCGCGGAAAGCCATGGGGCCCATTTCGATGTCTTCTCCATCGGAGGGGGCGCCGACCCGGATGGTGTCAAATCCGGCAACAAGAGCCTCTGACAGGTCCTTGTACAGGGACCGTTCCACCAGAACCCGTGCAGCCGCAATGCACACCTGCCCGGAATTCACCGTCGCTGCGAGACGAATCGTGGCCACAACGCGTTCGATGTCAGCATCGGCAAACACGATGCCCGGACAGTTGCCGCCCAACTCCAGATGAACCTTCTTCAAAGTCTTCGCGGCGGCCGACGCAATTGTCTGTCCGGTGGTCACAGCGCCGGTGAGCGAGACCATGCGGATGTCGGGATGCTCCACCAGTGCCGCACCCACGGGGTCGCCATTGCCGGTCACGACATTTAGCACACCGCGAGGCAGATGCCGCGCGACGATCTCACCGTACGCCAGTGTTGATAGTGGCGTCTGTTCGGAGGGCTTGATGACGACGGAATTACCGGCGGCGAGGGCTGCGCCAGACTTAATCGCCGCTCCCATGAGGGGGAAATTCCAGGCAGTGACGAGCCCGACCACCCCCATCGGTTCGCGGCGGATCATCGAGGTGGTGCCGCGTCGGTAGCTTCCCGCTGCCAGGCCCTCTGCGGACCGGGCTGCGCCGGCGAAGTAGCGCAGGTTGTCCACTGCTTCAGCGACTTCGGCTCGTGCGAAGAGTATTGGTTTACCGACATTCGCCGACTCGAGCTGCGCGATGCGCTCGGTGGACTCTTCCAGATCGTCGGCGATCGCGTGCAGCGCTGCTGAGCGCTCTGATGGAGGGCATTCGGCCCAGCCAGGTGCAGCGGTGCGCGCGGCTTGAGCTGCAGCATCTACGTCTTGGCCGGAACTTGATGCCACCCGCGCCAGTCGCTGGCCCGTCGCGGGATCCGTGATGTCGGCGTACGCGCCGTGGGCGGGGGCGACCCATTCACCGTCGATCAAGTTTCGCCCCGCCGGGAATTGCTCATTTACAACCATACACATAACCTATAAGATCAGAGGATAGAAGGTCAAGTCTTTTCGGCGATAGAAATGAGGAGCGAGATGAGCAGTCCATTAGCGGAAGTCGATGAAGAGCAACAGATACAGCCTGGGTCCCAGAATCTGTGGATGCACTTCAGTAACATGGGTGCCTACGCAGATGGAAACCGCATACCTGTCATGGTGCGTGGCGAAGGATGTTATGTCTGGGACGACCAAGGACAGCGATACCTTGACGGACTCAGCTCGCTCTACTGCGTCAACGTTGGGCACGGCCGTCGGGAGATCGCGGAGGCGGCTGCCAAGCAGACCACCCAGCTGGCCTACTTTCCCACCTGGTCATTCGCGCACCCACCGGCTCTCGCACTGGCCGAGCGGATCGCGAATCTCGCCCCGGCGGATCTCAACCGGGTGTTTTTCGTCGGCGGTGGAGGCGAGGCCGTCGACACCGCGCTGAAGCTCGCCCGGCAATACCACCGGCTCCGGGGCAACGCGGGAAAATTCAAGGTCATTTCGCGGCACACCGCATATCACGGTACAAGCCTTGGGGCACTGACCGCTACCTCGCTGACCGCGGCGCGTGCACCGTTCGAACCGCTGCCGGCCGGAGGCTGCCATGTACCCAACACCAATAGCTATCGCACCGAGGCCTCGGATGATCTGTCCTGGATGGCCGAAAGCATTCGTGAACGAATCGAGTTCGAAGGACCCGACACTGTATCGGCGGTCATTCTCGAGCCAGTCCAAAACTCAGGGGGGTGCCTGGTTCCCCCGGAGGGGTACTTCCAGCGGGTCCGTGAAATCTGCGATCAGTACGACGTACTGCTTATTTCCGACGAGGTAATCTGCGGGTTCGGCCGATTGGGCGAATGGTTCGGTGCCCAGCGCTTCAACTACACCCCGGACATCATAACAGTCGCCAAAGGTCTCACATCCGCTTACGCACCGATGGGTGCCGTGATCGCATCAGAGGCCGTGGCGGAACCCTTCCTAAGGGACGGCAACGTGTTCGCGCACGGCGTCACCTTCGGCGGCCATCCAGTGGCGGCGGCGGTAGCTCTCGCAAACCTCGACATCCTGCAGAACGAGAACCTCGTAGAGCATGTACGTGAGAACGAACCGCGCCTGCAGGCCGCGCTGGAGACCTTGCGCGACATTCCCATCGTTGGCGACGTACGCGGGGCGGGGTATTTCTGGGCCATCGAGCTGGTGCGTGACGCGCGTAGCAAGAAGCGGTTTGACCTCGCCGATGCACGCAAGGTCTTGTCTTTCATCACCCCAGAACTGTACCGGCGCGGCCTTATTTGCCGCGCTGACATGCGAGGAGATCTCGTCATCCAGTTCGCACCGCCCTTGGTTGCCGGCCCCAAGGAATTCGCCGAGATGATCAACATTCTGCGCCCGGTCCTGCTCGAGGCCGCCGCAATGACATTCGACGCCTGAAGTGCCAATACCGCATGAAAGGGAAGTAGCAACATGACACTCGATAACCAGCAGGACCTTATCAACTACGAGTTGTTCATCAACGGCAACTGGACGTCTGCGAGAAGCAATTCCCGCTACACTACGGAAAATCCGTACACGCAATGCGCGTGGGCCACCGTCCCGGACGGAGGCGCCGCCGATGTCGACCTCGCTGTTGACGCAGCCCGCGCGGCGCTGATGAGAGGACCCTGGGCTACACTCACCAATGCCGGCCGCGCCCAGCTCATGCGTCGCCTCGCCGATCTGATCGAGCGCGATCACGTGTATCTGGGCGAAATCGAAACCCGCGACAACGGCAAACTGCTGCGCGAGATGACTTCCCAGATGGCCTATCTGCCGCAGTGGTACCGGTACTTCGCCGGCGTGGCCGAAACGCTTTGCGGAGAAACTATTCCCTCCGACCGACCAAACTTCTTCATCTACACCCGTCGTGAGCCGGTCGGGGTTGTCGGCGCCATTCTGCCTTGGAACTCCCCACTGCTGCTCCTGGCCTGGAAACTCGCGCCGGCGCTAGCAGCGGGATGCACCATGGTCATCAAGCCCTCGGATTACACCCCTGCTTCTACCCTGGAGTTCGCAAAACTCGTGGAGGAAGCAGGTTTTCCGCCGGGCGTGGTGAACGTCGTAACGGGGTCCGGGCCGGAGGTCGGCAAAGCCCTCGCAGGACACCCGGGCATCGATAAGATCGCCTTCACGGGTTCTACCTCGGTGGGTGTACAGGTCGGACACGCGGCCATAGCGCAGATGACCCGGATGTCCCTGGAACTTGGCGGAAAATCCGCCCAAGTCGTCTTTCCGGACGCCGATCTTGAGGCGACAGCAAACGGCATCATCGCCGGCATCTTTGCAGCCACCGGGCAGACCTGCATCGCAGGTTCTCGCCTGCTGGTCCACGAGTCGATTCACGACGAGCTTGTCCAGCGCGTCATCGACCGGGCCCGCACGATCATCATGGGTGACCCAGCAGCGCCGGAAACAGAGATGGGGCCGGTAGCAAACCGCCGACAGCTTGAGTCGGTCATGGCAATGATCGACGAAGCGGTGTCAGACGGAGCCATCATCGCTCATGGTGGACAGGAAGATTCCATACTCAATGGGCTCTTCGTGCCGCCGACCGTGCTCACCAACGTGCACCCAGGCCAGCACATTGCTCAAGAAGAGGTATTCGGCCCGGTTCTCGCAGTCACCAAGTTCTCCACCGAGGACGAAGCGATCCGGCTCGCCAACGGCACTAAATACGGCCTCGCCGCTGGAGTATGGACCAAGGATGTTCAGCGCGCGCACCGGATGGCCGCTGCACTGGTCGCAGGCACAGTATGGGTTAACTCCTACCGCGCAGCAGGGCCAGGCGTCCCGTTTGGCGGGTTCAAGATGAGCGGCCTCGGCCGTGAAAATGGCCGCGAGTCCGTGTTCGAATACGTCGAGACAAAGTCAGTGTGGATCGAAACCACCGGCGCGACCCGCGATCCGTTCAACATCGGATGACTCCGATGACATCCGCTGGCACACGGGACGTGGTACGCATTGGCGTTGTCGTCGGTACTGAAGTCGCCCGGATCGGTTCTTGGGAGATCCCAGCGGCGGTGACACCGATCTCGTACACGCGCTCAATCGAACGCGCGGGGGCCGCACCGATCCTGTTTCCGACCACCGACATGCTTGCAGAGCACCCTGAGCTTATGCTCGACGTGGTAGACGCCGTTGTCCTGGCGGGCGGACGGGATGTGGATCCCTCCTGTTACGGGGCAGTGCGCCACCCGCGTACCGAAGCCAGTGATGACCTGCGCGACAAGGTAGAACTCGCCGTCATCCGGGCCGCCCTTGACCGGGACATGCCTGTCCTGGCCATTTGTCGTGGCATGCAGCTCATAAACATTGCTTTGGGCGGGACGATCGACCAGCATCTCCCGGATCGCCTCGGCCACGACGACCATGCAGGGAAGCCCGGCGCCTTTGGACAGCACGAAATCAATGTTATTGCCGGCACCCGCCTCGCGGCAGCCTACAAGCATCGCAACAATATTGGTGTTCATACCTATCACCACCAGGCAGTTAACGTCCTCGGGGTCGGGCTGGTGCCGACCGCGTACTCCAATCCTGACCGCGTTGTGGAAGCCATCGAGTCCACTGCGCACAGCTACGTCCTCGGAGTCCAGTGGCATCCGGAGCAGGACGATGCCACCCCCTTGTTCCAATCGCTGGTCGACCACGTCCGTGAGCGTACCGAGGTCGCCGCCGTGTCGGCGATCTGTGGGCATTGAAAGGAAATAATGATGAAAGTAACCGTAGACACAAAGCTATGTGCCGAAATGGGACAATGCGTGTTTAGCGCACCGGAGGTCTTCGCCTTCAACGACAATGGAAAGCTCGTGTGGGAGTCCAACCCGGATCTCGGGTTGCGCGACGCTGTCGACGAAGCAGCCGATGTGTGCCCTGTGCAGGCCATCTTCGTTGAGCATGACTGATGAGTGCCCGGATCGTCGTTGTCGGAGGCTCGCTGGGTGGCCAGCGTTCTGCTGAGCAACTTAGGGCCAAGGGCTGGGACGGCGAAATCGTCGTCATTGGTGCCGAGCATCATCCGCCTTATCAGCGGCCACCGCTGTCGAAGGCCGTACTCACCGACGAGGGTCTCCGTGAGCCGGCTGCAGCCGACCTGCTGGCACGCCCCGATGTCGCGCTTCGTCAGCGTCCCGGCGTCGAAGGCATCACTTGGATAACGGGGCACTCGGCCGTCGGACTGGACCTGGCCTCCAGGACTGTCGCTATGGACGACGGGAGTGACCTCGCCTTCGACGGACTCATTCTGGCGACGGGGTTGCGCCCACGCAGGCTTGCGCTTGAGGGCGGCACTGCCTCCCGACACGTATTGAGGACCTTGGAGGACGCCATCTCCTTGCGGGCGGCGCTTCAGCCAGGTGTCCGTGTCGCAGTGGTCGGCGCCGGCTTCATCGGATGCGAGGTCGCCGCCAGCGCCGTTGCGCGCGGTTGTGACGTGACGGTTATCGAGCCGCTGGCACAACCCATGCTCGCCCCGCTCGGCGCACGATTAGCACGTGCGATGCGGCAACATCACGAAGACCGCGGTGTGCGATTCTCGCTTAACCGTGTCGTGACCGCGCTCAGGACAGGGTCAGATGACCGCGATCGCATCGAAGCAGTGGGTTTGGACGACGGTAGCGAGATCCCGGCCACCCTAGTCGTTGAGGCAGTGGGTTCGGTGCCCAATGTCGACTGGCTATCCGGAACTGGCCTCGACCTCTCCAATGGGCTGCTCTGCGACGGATCCCTCAGGGTTGAAGGTCACCAAGGGATTGTCGCAGTCGGGGATGTGGCGCGGTTTCCTAATCCGCGGTTCGATGACGTGCCCCGGCGAGTAGAGCATTGGTCTATGCCCGCTGACACGGCAGTGCAGGCTGCCGTCACGCTTATGGCTGACCTCGGCCGCCCGGTCCCGGGTGGAACCGGACACGTGTTTGCGCCACTTCCCTCGTTCTGGAGCGATCAGTTTGACGTCAGAGTCCAGGGATACGGGACCTCCGTGGCCTGCGACGAGACACGCATCCTTGAGGGCGATTTCAGTAATGGATGGAAAAAGCGCGGGGTCACTGTCGGCCACCACAGGAATGGCCGGCTGGTGGGGTGCCTCGTCGCTGGGGGCACCCCCGCACAACGGATGAAAGCCCGTCGGCTTGTAGAGGAAAGCACCATGATAAAGGCTGTCGCACTTTGATCCCGCTGCCCGAAAGAAAGCCCTTTACATCTAACCTCTGAAGATGTAGGTTGAACGGAAATCTTTAGGAAAGGACTAGATCAATGGAAGATACTTGCGACGTAGTTGTCGTCGGAGCTGGCTTCGCCGGAATCATGGCTGCACGGGACCTCTCAGCGGACGGACACAATGTCATCGTCCTTGAGGGACGAGAACGCATCGGGGGCAGGACCTACACCGATGACGGTATTGGGCGTTCCGTCGAACTGGGAGGCGCCTACGTCCACTGGACCCAGTCGCACCTCTGGCGGGAGATGCGACGTCACGACATCAAGTTCTCAGCTCCTCTTGACGTGGACAAAATCTATTGGATTGCCGACGGGCGGACCAACTCCGGCACCGCCGCCGACTACGACGCCGCCTGCGCACCGGGAATTGGGGCATTCATCGCGGACTCCCGTGAGCACTTCCCGCTGCCGTTCGATGACTCTGCCTCGGATCTCAGCGTGATCGATAAAGAATCCATAGCTGACCGCATGGCGAACCTTAATCTTTCAGGCTACGACCGCGACGTCCTGGATGGCATGCTGACGTACACGGTCGCGGACCCGGCACAACAAGGAGTCACACAGATCCTAAAATGGTCCGCCATCCACTTCGGAGACTGGCGAGCAATGTGGGAGGCCGGGGCGTACTGGCGCATCGAGTCAGGAACCAAGAGCCTAATTGACGCAATGGCCGAGGAATCAGGTGCGGACATCCGTCTCTCAAACCCGGTCGCATCCGTTGAAGACACCGGATCAGAGGTCATCGTGGTGACCCGCAACGGTGACACGGTACGAGCCAAGGCAGTCGTCATTGCGGTGCCCGTAAACACGCTCGCTGACATTGACATCACGCCCAAGGTCAGCGAACCGGTCCAGCGCTTCATCGATGAAGGCCACCCGATGACAAACCTCAAGATGTGGGTGCGCGTCCGCGGTGAGATAGAGCCCTTCAACGCATACGCTCCCGCAGGCGCGAATCCCATCACGATCGCCATGGCCGAGTACTACCACGAAGGCGACACCCTCGTCGTCTGTTTCTGCCCAGACGCGACCTCAATCGACCCCGATGACAAGTCCGCTGTTCAGGAGGCCCTGCGCGCTTATGTGCCGGATCTCGAAGTAGTTGACACCGCGTGTGAGGACTGGGCGTCAAACGAGTTTTCACAGGGAACGTGGATGATGATGCGCCCCGGTCAATTCACCGAGTGCGCGCCGCAGATCCGAAAGGCTCATGGACGAGTCCACTTCGCAGGAAGTGACATCGCACCCTTCTACGTTGGATGGATCGAAGGGGCACTCGAGAGCGGTGCCCTCGTCGCCCGAACCGTCAGCAAGACACACCTGGCCTAATTCTTGGTGGGCAGTCCGGGTAGCTGCATGCTGCCCGGGCTCCCTCAATGGTGCCGATATACAGACTCCACCCTTTTCGAATGGAAATTATCATGCCCCGAAAGCTCGATCACATCATTGCGGAGATGGACACCGCCTGGGAAACCAAAGAGGGGGCCAAGGCAGTCGCAGAACACTTCGCTGATGACGGCGTCCTCTACGACATGACTTCCCTTGCGCCGGTTAGCGGAAGGGCCGCCATCGAGGAGGCCCTAGCCGTCTTCACCCGCGCGTTCCACCCGCTCTCCTTCGAAAGCGCCTTGGTCGGCGACGATGGCATCACGGCTGTTGTGGAGTGGAAAGCGAAGGGTGTGCACGCCGGCGAGCTCGACGGGATCGCGGCCACCGGCCGCACGGTAGAGCTTCACGGCGTGAACCTCATGACCTTCTCAAGCGACGGAAAGGTGACCCAGGAGCGGTCCTACTGGGACTCGGGCGCACTGCTCAGGCAACTGGGAGTGTTCGACAGTTGATGAATTCACGACGGTTTAGGCCGCCTACCGCGGCCGAGCCCAGCACCACTGATCGATGCCACAAGCACGAGGAGCCACTCACATGATGAACGCAGTGATCGTCGATATTGTGCGCACCGCATCAGGCAAAGGCAAGCCGGGGGGTGCTCTCGCCGAAGTTCATCCGGCGGATTTGCTCGCCACAGTGCTCACAGCACTCGTTGAGCGCAGCGGCATTGATCCCGCCCTAATTGACGATGTCATTGCCGGCTGCGTTACTCAGGCGGGCGACCAAGCAATCAATGTGGCCCGTACGGCGCTCCTGACGGCAGGCTTCCCGGAGAGCGTGCCCGGGACCACCGTAGATCGACAATGCGGTTCCAGCCAGCAGGCCGCGCACTTCGCTGCGCAGGGCATCATGGCCGGCGCCTACGACATCGCGATCGCCTGCGGAGTCGAGTCCATGAGCCGGGTACCCATGTTCTCGTCGGTACGGGAGGGACACCCACAGGCTCCACTCCAGCAGCGTTTCCCAAACCTTCCTGGCCAGGGGATCGGGGCCGAGCTCATCGCATCACGATGGAAATTCGGCCGCGAAGAACTCGACGCGTTCGCCGCGCAGTCTCATCAGCGAGCTGCCGCCGCAACAGCCGGCGGCTGGTTCACTAATGAAATCATTCCCGTTGCACTTTCGGACGGTAGCAGCCACGTCACGGACGAGACCGTGCGGGCCGCGACAACACCGGAGGGGCTCGCCGAATTGAAACCCGCCTTTTACACCGATGAGATGGCATTGCGCTACCCCGAGGTCAAATGGAACGTTACCCCCGGCAACTCGTCGCCGCTTTCTGATGGGGCGTCGGCAGCACTCATCATGAGCGAGCAGCGGGCGGAAGCTCTCGGTATGACACCGCGGGCCAGGTTCCACACTTTCGCGATCGCCGGAAGCGACCCGGAAATCATGCTGACCGGACCTATTCCGGCGACCCACAAGGCACTCAAGCGGAGCGGTCTGGACATCGAGGAGTTCGATGCCTACGAAATCAACGAGGCGTTCGCATCAGTTCCCCTCGCCTGGGCAAAGGAGTTCAACGCCGACCCGCAGAAACTCAACCCACGCGGCGGCGCGATTGCACTGGGCCACCCCCTTGGAGGCTCAGGTATGCGGCTCATGGCCACGATGCTCAACTATCTCGAGGCTACCGACGGCCGCTACGGCCTTCAGGCGATGTGTGAGGGCGGCGGTCTAGCCAACGTCACAATCATCGAACGGTTGAGGTAGTTGGCTGCTGTCAACCAATGCTCAAGTAGGACGAACCGGGAAAGCGCACACTTCGCCACCGCTTCACGCCTAAAAGGATCAAGGAAAACTCATGACTTCAACGACGCCCATCTCCCGTGGGCGATCCGATAGCCCCGCTGCTACCAACCGCGCCGAAATGGCCCATGATCAGGGGACAAACATGACTGCATACACGACCATCATCGTGGAGACGCGCGGGCGTGTCGGCTGGATCACTCTCAACCGCCCTGAAGCCCTGAACGCTCTTAACCCAACACTCATCCGCGAGGTCGTCCTGGCAGGCAAGGCTTTCGATGCCCACCCCGACATCGGTGCGATCGTGCTAACTGGTTCGGATCGAGCCTTTGCTGCCGGGGCTGACATCAAGGAAATGGCAGACAAGGGGTACATCGACATGTATCTCAACGACCCATTCCAGTCGTGGGGCGAGTTCGGCAAGCTTCGCACGCCCGTCGTGGCCGCCGTTGCTGGCTTCGCTCTCGGTGGTGGATGCGAGTTGGCGATGATGTGTGACATCATCCTGGCGGCAGACACTGCGAAGTTCGGGCAGCCAGAGATCAACCTAGGCGTCATTCCTGGCATCGGCGGTACGCAGCGCCTACCGCGCGCGATCGGTAAGTACAAGGCCGCCGATCTGGTGCTAACGGGCCGCCTCATGGGCGCGGACGAGGCCGAACGAGCAGGCTTGGTTTCTCGGGTCGTCCCGGCATCACGACTGCTCGACGAAGCTGCGGCGGTGGCCGAGAGCATCGCCTCTAAATCACTTCCCGTGGTGTATGCCGGCAAAGACGCTCTGCAGGCATCCCAAGAGTCCACACTTGCAGAAGGGCTGCGCGTAGAGAAGCAGGCCTTCGCCGCGATGTTCGCCCTCGACGACCAAGCAGAAGGAATGCGTGCGTTCCTTGAGAAGCGCATACCGAACTTCGTAAACCGCTGAAGGGCGGCTTAGCCCTCGCGTATGAATCTTGCCGAACACGGTTAACCACCCTTTGGTGCCGACCCTTACTAAAAGGACATCTCATTCATGCCCACTCTCTTCGATCCCTTGAAATTGGGAGCCGTCACAGCGCCAAACCGCGTTTTCATGGCGCCGTTGACTCGAATGCGATCAACACAACCGGGCGATGTTCCCAACGACCTCATGCTCGAGTATTACGTTCAGCGGGCTAGTGCTGGCCTCATCATTTCCGAGGGTGCCCAAATTTCCCAACAAGGCAAGGGCTACATGGATACCCCGGGCATCCACACCGAGGAGCAGGTCACGGCATGGCGCCGTGTCACTGACGCGGTGCACGCAGTAGGAGGACGGATCGCGTGCCAACTGTGGCATGTCGGACGGGTCTCCCACCAGTCCTTTCATGACGGCCAACTTCCGGTGGCTCCAAGCGCCTTGCCCTATTCCAACCGGACCACCATCCGAGGCGAGAGTGGGCAGCCTACGCGCGTCGATTGCCCGACTCCACGAGCACTCGAGAATCATGAAATTGCTGGCGTGATCGAGACGTACCGGCAGGCCACGTACAACGCACGGGCAGCTGGCTTTGACATGGTTGAGATTCACGCTGCCCACGGATATCTGCTTGCCCAGTTCATGTCGGCACAAAGCAATAGCCGAACAGATCAATACGGTGGAAGTCTCAGTAACCGAGCCCGCCTCACTCTTGAGGTGCTTGATGCCGTCACCGATGCCTGGGATCCAGCGCATGTTGGCATCCGGATCTCACCGCTCGGGCTTTTCAATGGCCTCGACGATACCGGCGGGGGGCCGATGTGCTCTTACTTGGCCGCGGCCCTGGCCGAGCGAAAGGTGGCCTTCCTTCACCTCTCAGAGCCAGATTGGGTGGGAGGCCCGCAACTCGACGACGATTTTCGTATCGCCCTTCGGTCGGCCTTTCCGGGAACGCTGATTGGCGCGGGAAACTACGACTTGACCAAGGCGAATCGTTTGCTTCGCGCGGGGTGGATAGACGCCGTCGCGTTTGGACGGAGTTTCCTCGCCAACCCGGATCTACCGCGTCGACTTCAGTCGAGGCTGGATCTAAACGAGCCTCAATTGGCCACCTTCTACGGGGGCGGGGCCCGCGGGTACACCGACTACCCCACCTTCCAGCCTGTATAGCTACGGGAAACGAAATCGACAAAGGTAGTCAAGCTTAAGCATTCTCGGCGCAGCATATCGAAACCTGTTGCAGCTCCAACATTGGAGCGCCGACTACAAGAGTTCGAGCTAGGGACAAAGGGCTATATCAGGCCAGCAAATCGCTCATAAATTGGACAACGGAGACCAACCATGCCTTGCCAGACGCTAATTACCATCGAAGCTCAGAACCGTGCTTCAAGAGATGACCAACTGGAGAAGGCCACCAACTCGCTCAGTAACCAAGCAACCGACTGCGGCATTCTCGTTACACGGCACAGCTTTAGAAAATTCACTGCGACGCTGAGTCCCACAGTGGAATACGGACTCATCCAGGAGATGGATCTGCTGTGAAGAACTAAGGCACAATTCTTTTGAAGGCCCTGGTCTGGGCTGCCTCCGCACAAGTGTCGGATGAGACGCCATCTTCCTTAAGGGAATCATCCCGGCCCAGAAACTTGCAGTGACCGGGCCGGACGCGGCGGAGTACATCCGTTCCAGCGTACCCGGTCTTGTTAGGTGCCGGCCTGGCGGCTTCCTCCGCATCCCCTCTGAGTGGTTAGATTGCGCCTCTCCAGCGTTCTCCCCCGCCCACCCCTATAGAGCCGATAACGGATATTCCGTCAAGCTAGGGTCGCGCGGACTATTTCACATCGACGGCACAGGCAGGGGAGCGGCTCACTCCAGCTTGGCTTGGCGCAGGTACTGGTAGACGGTCTCCCTGCTGATCCCGTAGTCACGGGCAAGGCGAGCTTTTGGAACACCGGTGCCGGCGCGCTGGACGAGCTCGGCGGCTCGTTCCGGCGTGAGTGTCTTTTTCCGTCCTTTGTAGGCGCCGCGCTGCTTGACCAGAGCGATGCCCTCCCGCTGGCGTTCCTGGATGAGGGAAACGTTCAACGATTTCCGACAGCACGCAGCGATGTTTCATGCGTAACGCCCAGTCACTGAAGGCTCGTTGGCAGTCCACCCAGAGCGGCAGTGGCCAATGGACAGCCAGGGCCGCCGTATTCCACCTCGAAGTCCGAAGGCCTGAAAAGCCTGCTACGAGACCGTTGCGTGCTTAGCAGTCAGGCTATCTGCAGTTGATATGGCTCAAAGTTTGTGCTGCCCCATACGCCTGAATAGATAGATCCCGGCGACATGTCCCTTGGTGACCACGCCCTGTCCAGTTGCCAGGACACGGTTAGTGGACGTCGAACCGGTTTCCACGAAGACATAACCAGTGTGCTCGAGATGCCAGCCAACGGCTTCGATCTGCCCCAGAGTCACAGCAGTAGAAGACCCTTGTACCAAGCGGTTCTCCGAGGACCCGAAGGAAGAGTGTGAGCCCGCTAAGGAACTTACTTCCATCTCAACCTGAAAGAACTGATCTCCGTTTTTGTATGCAGTCTCCGCTAGGCCCACGGGGCTGCTCCTGTAGGCTTCCTCAGCCCGTTCTGCCTCGCGTATCCGGGCGCGTTCCTCATTAGCCGCCTGGCGTTCCTGTTCCTGCCCTGCCCACTTTTCCCGCAAGCCCATCTAGCCCCAATCGTCATCGCTTATAAGGAAGTCAGGCATCATGAATTCGAAACACTGCCAAACCACATTGACACCCTACGTTAGGTAGAGCACCAGATCCTGAAGGCTGTCCAGCACAATGATCAGCGGTGTGAGTGCCATCGGCAGTTCTACAAGCAGTTGGCACAGGCGCCGCAGGCCGGGAGGCCAACCCATGTGGACCAGCGCGACGCCGTCGAAGTCCTAAAAATCATTGAGATGTCACGGCAGCAGAAGAGCGCCTCGAGGTTTCTGGCGGGCTGACATCATCCCCTCAAACTATCCCGCCAACTCGTAATCGGACCTCGTGAACAACTTCGACGCCGACGAAGCGTCCGTTTGCGAAGCCCTGCCAAGGCACAGCATGCTCGTTCCCAAGCCGAAACTGAACGAACCAAAGACTCGGCCGAAGGGCAGATGAAGCGGTGGTCGAAGCCGTCGTTGCAGGGGCCAACAGACAGGACAGGACGGCCCAAACAACCCAAGCAGACCCGCCTACCACTCCGCTGAACGTCGCCAGCAGTTGGCCGAAAGGCCAATTCTCGGCTCCTGGCAGACAAGCACCATTGGATGCAAGAATCATGCAATTAATGCAAGTTCGATCGACTCCCTCAAACAAGTGGGGCAGATATTCTTCACTTGACTCCAAGCATGGCTCAATGCCGGGAGGCGGCCGCACAGTACCGTCGTCACAGGTGTCGGTAGGTCATTCGCCGCTCCGCCCCCGCCTCCAGCGGCCAACCGCCCGCCGGCCGCTGGACAGCTTGTCCCGGTCGGTCCTGCGATACTTACCGCCTCCCGTCCAACCAGGGCTGGGCTCACGCACTGGTAGCGGGTGCTGGCGTTCGCTGCTCTGCAGGAACCGGAGGAAGCCGACGGTAGGGGGCATAAATCTTCGCCTAGCCGAGGAGTGTTTCGGTGACGTGGTGCGCGGGGACCCTGTCTCTGTCGTAGGTAATGTTCGTGTAGCCGTGCGGCTCGGGCTTACCCTCGCCGTTCAGATTTACGAACACGATTTCCTCGATGGTGAGGATGCATCGCCGGGTGATCATGTTCCGAACTTCCGCTCGCATAGTCAGTGAGGTTCTGCCAAATTTAGTGGCCGTTAGACCCATCTCGATGAGGTCCCCTTGGACTGCGGAGCTGACGAAGTTGATTTCGGAAATATACTTTGTCACCGCCCTGCCGTTGCCCAGTTGGAGGATGGCATAGATCGCTGCTTCCTCATCAATCCATTTGAGGAGGCTCCCACCGAAGAGGGTGCCGTTCGCGTTTAGGTCTTCTGGCCTTACCCACTTTCTAGTGCGAAACGTTATGTCTGAGGATTGCAATGGTGGGACCTTACGTGTCAGAGGCTGAATTGAGTAACGTTTTCCGGATGGGCTGGCTGCCGGCCACTGAGTAACCGAAGCGGCGTATGTCCCACCCCGCAGAGGAAGACCCTACGAAGATGCAGGCAGAGGCCAGGTTGCGGCGCATGACAGTGCCGGGGCCTTAGCGTTCCGCCGGCAAGGGCTTGGCCTTCAAAGTGTTTCGGAAAAGCATCTGGTAATGGAGAAACTCTTCATGCTACGGCGCGAAGTTGCCAGGAGTGGCCTTCCATGCTGGCCAGAAATATGCTGACCTCCTGCCGGGCTTTGCGCTAGCCGTGGCACGACAAGGCACCTGTGCCAGAGGCCCAGTTCCACTTAGCGAATATCGTTCACCGAAGGGAATCTGGTCAGGCCTTCATCGACCGGCGAGGGCAGACACAGGATCCTTCTGACCGCCAGCCACATGAATTCCTCGGCTTCAAACGGTCCCGCAAGAGTGGAGCCGGGTTGCCCCCATTTAAGGATTTCGTCGCAGATGACAATAATCATCTCCGCCCAATGAACTGCTGCTGTGTGCTCAATTCCCAGGTCCTCCAATAGTCTCCGGATAAGTTGTCGGTAACCGGCTTTCAACTCTTCGAGTTCGTCCCGGACCGAATCCGTAAGTACCGGTGATATCCGGTCCGCCGCCACAACAACGTCCCATGCAGGCACAGTCTTGGGCTTTTCCAAGACCCAACGCACGTGGAGGAAGACAAGGCTGCGCAAATTCTCGAGACTGGAGTCACCAGGGCGCAATCCCTGTGCCGCGTTACGATAGAAGGCTTTCAGTAGGGAAGACAAGGCGGCAGAGATCAGTTGGTCCTTCCCGTCGGGAAAGTAGGAATAGAGTGTAGCGGTCCGCATGCCGACCCGTCCCGCGATCCGCCTCATGGAAGCTCCCTTGACCCCTTCAGCAGCGGCGATCTCAAGGGCGGCGTCGAGCACCTGCTCGCGCGTTCCATTGCCAGGCTCCGCGTCCGGCCCAGCAGTCTTATGGCGCGCGCAGAACCGTTCCACTTCTTCCACAACGTTCACTTTCTCATTTAAGCGTCTTTCCCGCCTTCGCGCAGAACCTGTGACGGTACCGCCCGAAGACGGGAAGGCAGTCGGGTGTGAGTTCGCCCTGAATGACCGATTAGGCCTCTACTTTCCGGTCAGGTAGTCCCAAATCACTTCTCCAGCAGGCAAGTCACAGTCATAGTGCGAGTACCAGCCAATGCATTCTCCTGCTGGCAAAAACGGTGTCAGCGAATCGGTCGCGGAAGCTGCCTGGATTGCGACGGCTGCTCTGCCGCTCCAACGGTCGGGGTCTCCGAAGGCGTCTTTGTGCATTGCCTTCTTGTTGTGTGTGGCTATCAGTTGCGCTACCGCCGGGTGGCCGGGTGAGCCTCCGGGTATGAGTTTCATTGTCAGGGTTGGGTGCGCCACCGACTGTGCAGCCGCTGGCAAATCGGTAGCCTGACAGGCGACGGACAGGTCGATCAGCGGCAGTCCGTCATGGCGGGTTGCCGAGAAGGTCCACTGGCCTGATGTAATGCGGAAGTCCATGACGGCGGTTTTTTTGGCAAACCCCCACAGTTCGCGCCCTGCAGCGAATGCTCCTTCATTGTCGGCGTACATCACCGGACTGTACATGTATTTTTCTCCGTTGAAGTCCACGAGGACTGTGAAGTAGAACTCGCGGTAGGCGCCGAACGGTGTGCGCTGGTAGGTGCTTGCCACGAGCGAGACAGTGGCCAACTCAGCGTCAATGCTGACACCAGGGGGCAGCATGGTACGGATTGGTGCTGCCTGTGCCTCGTAGACGAGGCTAAGGCTTTCGGCGCCGCGATAACGGTAGGGCGGCTGGGGGTAGAGTTCACCGGCACGGTAGGGCTGGGAGAATCCGTCCGGCAAGATGCCGCTGAGACCGCTGGCCCGTTCACGTGAGGTAATCGTCATGGTGTTTGTCCTTGAATGTAGCGATGCGGTTGGTGAAACTTGGATGAATGCCCGGCTTCTAGTTCTGGGCTGTTCGAGAGCCTGGCGTCAGATGCGAGGAACGACCAGGTCGCTGATGGCCTCGGTGTCGGCGACACTAATCCAAAAAGCTGTCCTTGGCGGCCGCTGAAATCAGCGTCTTCCTCCATGGGAGTGCAGCTGAGTCCGGGATGGACTGAATTCACTCGGCTGCCCTAGGCCAGAATTACAGCGCTGCGGACGTCGTTACACGGAGGAAGGGCACCTCTTGCTGACACGTATTCGCCGTAGCTTTCAATTCTTGGGAGGCTGGCATTCTACGACGTGTTCACGATCCAAGGTCCGGAAACGGTCTTCTTCCTTCCTGTCGACGCCATGGCAGGCGATGTTAACCAGGATGTCGGTTGGTCCAAAGCGGCTCCGCGAGTTCCAGTCGGTTTCCGAGCGGACACCTAGCCCATAAAAATGGCTGTCCGGACCGAGATCCATTGGAGTTCGCGGCGCCGAGTCGATTGGGTTCTGATTCATGGGAGCTCCGGGAGAAGAAGAAACTGATGACGGTCTGGGCGGCTCGGTCGAAATAGAAGCCACCTGACGATGAGCATGCGACTTGGTCATACACCTGATAGTAACGATCGTTACGGAACCAGCGTCTCCTGTCAATGTTTAGTCTCACCAACTTTCCTGCGGGTTGGTATGAGCCGAGGACGTCTTTGCAAGGATCGAGGACCCCCGGCCTCCGGGGAAGCTCAAAATTTTTCCGTCCGACTGTTGACGGGCGCCGATGCCTGCACGTACGCTCAAGCTCATCGTAACGACTGTTACGCCTCCAAGTTCTATGACAACGTCGTCAGCTCCTCAGGCTTTTGCGTTCCACTGCCCACATGGAATACGACGCTGACACCGGCGTCGGCGGGAACGTAAAGGCACCCACCCATTTTCATTTCACGGAAGATCACAGAAACCATGGACATCACCGACCGGAAAGGTCCGGCCTTGGCCGTCCGCGGAAAGGCCTCGGATCACGTAAAGCCCATATATCCGCTGCGAATCACTGGGGCAGTGCTTGAAGAGGTCTGCCGCCAACAGCCTTTCGCATCATCCAGGCCACTGAGCATCTCGGAGTTGGAGTTGTCGGCGCCGGGGCCGGGTGAGGTGCTAGTCCGGATCGAGGCCGCGGGGGTGTGCCATTCGGATCTATCCGTGGTCAACGGCAGTCGAGTGCGCCCTGTGCCGATGCTGCTGGGACACGAGGCGGCCGGCCGCATTGTTGATGTCGGGCCCGGCGTTGTGAATCTGGCGGTTGGCGACCGGGTTGTCATGGTCTTCATGCCCCGTTGCGAGCAGTGCCGGGCATGTCGGACTGGCGGGAAACAGCCCTGCATTCAGGGTACGGCCGCGAACACGGCCGGCACGCTCTTTGCCGGCGGTGTGCGACTGGGCCGGCAAGGCCGGGAGATCAGGCATCATCTGGGGGTCTCGGCCTTTGCCACGCACGCTGTGGTGGATCGCCGTTCGGTGGTCCGGGTTGATGACGACATTCCTGCCGACGTGGCCGCCGTACTGGGATGTGCCGTGCTGACAGGCGGTGGTGCGGTCCTGAATGCGGCCAGGCCCGGAGCCAGCGACACGGTTGCCGTTGTCGGCCTTGGCGGGGTGGGCATGGCGGCCCTGATTACCGCCCGTTCGCTGGGCGTGCTGCGGGTCATCGGCATTGACAACCTCGAGGAGAAGTTCGTCCAGGCACGTGACATGGGGGCCGATGAGGCCTACACACCCGCACAGGCGGCCGAACTCGGCATCAGGGCCGACCTTGTCGTCGAGGCGGCTGGCCACCCGCGGGCTTTCGAGACGGCTGTCGAGCTCACCGCTCCGGGAGGGACCACCGTCACCGTGGGGCTGCCCGCACCGGACGCCCGGTCGGCGGTCTCGCCGCTGGTTCTTACCTCGGAGGCGAGGACGATCATCGGAAGCTACTTGGGTTCGGCGGTCCCCGCCCGCGACATCCCGGTTTATGCACAGCTTTGGCGCGAGGGAAAGCTGGCCGTCGAGAAGCTGATTTCATCCCGGATCCGTCTCGACGACATCAACGAAGCGATGGACACCCTGTCAGCGGGCAAGGCCGTCCGCCAAGTGATCATGTTCGACTAGCCCATCTTTGACCTGCCCGATGTGGGCAGGCGACCAGCAGGACCACTCCCAGTCGCGGGAAGTCGGTGAAGGAAAGGAACGTTGATGAGCATTTACCCCGGAGTTGTGTCCGGAACGGTGGTTACCGGCGGTGTTGAAGTTGGCTATCACGACGGGGGACAGCCCCTGCCCGGGCCAGTGGTCGTGCTAGTCCACGGAACCGGCGGCCTGACCGAGACACATTTCTTCACCCTGTACCCGATGCTCGCGTCGCGGCACCGGGTGATCGGGATCGACCTATCGGACCGGGCCCCCGATGGCGGTCCACTGACCATCGAACACTTGGTGGCCCAGGTCCAGTCGGTGCTCGATCAGCAGGTCCCCGGCCAAGCGGTCGTTTTGGTTGGATACTCCCTCGGGGCCTGCATCGCTGCGGATCTAGCTGCGAAGTTCCCGAAGGCCGTGGAATCGCTGGTACTTCTGAACGGCTGGGCCACCACCGACAACGCGCTGCGCCTGCGCCTGTCCTTGTGGCGTCGGCTCTACAAACAGGGGCCGCCCGAGGCGCAGGCCGAATCCATGATGAGCAGCATCTACAGCCGCGCCTGGCTCGCTGCCCGGACCTGGGCCGAGATTGAACAGCTGCGCACCGGCTACGAGGTAGGCCCGGGCAGCTACCGGATGATGGACCTGAACACCCGACTGGACATCTCCAGCAGTCTGCCCGGGATCCGCGCCCGCACTCTGGTCATCGGCAGCACGTTCGACCAGCTGATTCCAATCGACCATAGCCGTGAGCTCTTCGGCGGCATCCAGGACGCACGCTTCACCGAGATCGGCGGCGGGCACGCCTCGGTAACCGAACGGCCCGCGCAACTCTTCCACCTGATCGACCGGTTTATCCGCGAACCGCAAGCCCACCCTGCCGGTACGGTAATCGGCGACGACGTGCTGCAGCAGCTGAATCGCCTCTAAACACAAAGGATCTTCCATGAACCCAACGCACCCTTCCGCCGGCACCGCCGGGGAAAAAATGCAGCCGGTCGATGTCATTATCATCGGCACCGGCTTCTCCGGCTTGGCCATGGGCGCCCAGCTCAAACGCCGCGGCCAGGATTCCTTCGTGCTGCTCGAACGCGCGAACGACGTAGGAGGCACCTGGCGGGACAACCAGTACCCCGGCGCCGCCTGCGACCAGCCCTCACACATGTACTCGCTTTCCTTCCGCCTGAACCCGGACTGGACCAGCGTCTTCTCCGCCCAGCCCGAAATCTGGGAATACTTACGCGCCACTGCCCGCGGAGAACACCTAATGCCGCACATTCGCCTCAACACCGAGGTCCAAAACGCCGGCTGGGACGAGCGAAGGCAGCAATGGACCGTGACCACCACCACCGGCACCTATACCGGCAGGGTCCTCATCAGTGCAGCCGGCCTGCTCTCCGAACCGAAAGTGCCTGAAATCGAAGGTCTAGACACCTTCTCCGGAGACCTGTTTCACTCCGCCCGCTGGGACCACCAGACCTCCTTGGTCGGCAAGCGCGTCGGCGTGATCGGCAACGGCGCCTCCGGCGTACAGATCATCGCGGAAGTCGCCAAGGAATCGGGGCACCTGACGGTCTTCCAGCGCACCCCACACTGGATCGTCCCCCGGGCCGACCGTGACTACACCGAGGCCGAGAAAGGCATGTTCCGCAAGGACCCCGAAGCGATGCAGCGGCTGCGCACCAGCATGTTCTGGGAGAACGAGGAACGCTTCGCTCAGCGGGCCGCAATCCCCTCACTGCTGGCCAAGGCCACTGAGGTAGCCCTCAAACACCTCGAAGCCCAGGTCCCAGACCCCGAGTTGCGCGCTAAGTTGACCCCCGACTACGAGATAGGCTGCAAGCGCATCCTCAAGTCCAGCGACTACTACCCCGCTCTCTCCCGGAGCAATGTCACCCTGGCCACAGGTGGGATCCAACACATCGAATCCGACGCCGTCATTACTCCGGACGGGACCCGCCACCAACTCGACGCGCTCGTACTCGCCACCGGTTTCGAAGCCACCGACCTTCCCATTGCCAAACGTATTCACGGACGCGGCGGCCGCTCCCTTTCCGAACGGTGGGCCAACGGGGCCGAAGCTTACAAGACCACCTCCATCCACGGCTTCCCAAACCTCTTCGTCCTGGGCGGGCCAAACACCGGTATAGGCCACAACTCACAGGTCTATATGTTCGAGGCCCAGATCGAACACGTCCTCGGCGCCCTGTCCCACATGACCAACAACCGCATTCAGGCCCTCGAAGTAACCACTGCGGCCGAAGACGAATTCCGTGACAGCCTCGATCGCCGCGCCGCCACCACGGTCTGGCTCACCGGAGGCTGCAACACCTGGTACATTGATCCCCGCAGCGGACGACTGACCACGCTGTGGCCCGACTACTCCCACACTTTTCAAGAAGAAGTCGCCCCCTTCGACCCCACCGACTACGGGATCATCGGAACCACAGCACCCCTGGTCCGTTCCGCCTCCGGGAGCATTCTATGACCTGCGCCCAAGGAAGAGAGCCCGTGGCCGCCGTGACCGGTGGGGCCTCTGGAATCGGGTTCGCCTTTGCCCGCCGGTGGCTCGCCGGCGGCGGGCGGGTCGTCCTAATGGACTACCGCCAGGATGCCCTGAACGAGGCCGTAGATTCCCTGGACGAGCAATATGCCCGCGGCATCGTTGTCGACGTAACTAACAACGATTCAGTACTTGCTGGTTATGAGTCAATCCGGAACACGGAAGGCAGGCTCGATGCCGTCGTCAACAGTGCCGGTATTGCCCGCCCCGCACCGGCTGCCCGGATCACCGACGAGGACTGGACCGCCCTGCTGGAGATCCATCTCACCGGTACCATGCGCTCCTGCCGCGCAGCCTACCCACTACTGCTGGAATCCGGGCGCGCCGCAATCGTCAACCTGTCCTCGGGTGCCGCGGTCAGCGGCCAACCGGGCAGGATAAGCTACACCACGGCCAAAGCCGGGATCGAAGGCCTGACCCGCACCCTGGCGGTTGAATGGGCGCCGGACGGCATCCGTACCAACGCCATCGCCCCCGGATACGTCCGCACGGCCCTAACCGAGTCGCTCATTGCCGCGGGACGGCTAAACCCGGACCCGATCATCAAACGCACACCGCTGGCCCGGTTTGCCGAACCCGCGGAGATCGCTGAGGCGATCTACTTTATGGCCAGCCCTGCGGCCTCCTACATCACTGGACACTCCCTGATGATCGACGGAGGTTTGACTATCGACGGGAACTGGTACTAGGGAGTCACTTGATTGGGACGGCTGGCGCATCTCGCTTGGTGTGACAACTGGATGTCACCTTAGCCGAGCAGCAGGTGTTGATGGGGGTCGACGGATCGTCGGTGCGTCCGATGCCCTAGGCCACCGGCTCAAGCAGATCAATGAATTGCGATACGAAAGGCAGCTCCATGGAAGACCGTTCAAATTGGAAGGATTTGGCTGGCCAACAGGTCCGGGTTCAGAAAGAAGGGCGAACTATCCGAACCGGGTATGTCAAGGACGTAGCCGTCTCAGCGGATGCACTCTGGATTGAAGCCGACGGAGTCGAACCGCGCGCACTATATGAGAAGGCGCAGGGACACGTCGTCCTACCGGTAACCCGGGCGGCCTGCACGGCGGGCAAACCATGAACATGCAGCCTGTGGAACCTATCGAAATAAAGATCCGTGACCGGAGTTCCATGGACACGTGCCTAAATACGGCAGTGGACCAGATGATCGAGGGCGCGTTGCACTTGGGCACTGGCATCCTCGTGACGCGCCTGGCAGATGAACACTTCGTCGTCTGCCTCAGCGATGCTGTCCCCTTTGGGTATACGGAACAACTCGATTGTCGAGACCGAGCCACTGACGGACTGCGGGACGTTGTTTCCCCGCGCTCATCCGTTGAAGCCGGAACATTTCTGTAGGAGATAGGCCCTGGGTCGTCCACCCTGAACAGAACGTTGCAGGTGCGAAGGCGCGTAAGGTCCCGGCACGGAAGTTCCGACTGCGATGCGGATCTTAAGCCGGGCATTTTCGAGGTGTCAGTGCCACCTCCAGGCATTAGCAACTCCCCGGAACCAAGCGCCCCGACTGAGCGTTTGGTGCCCGACAGTTTTTCTAAGAGAACAGGTGCGGGTGCCCGCGTCGGTATGCCGCGTCTGGCACATGAAACAGATGAGAGAGAGCACCAAGTGACACGTATTGGCATCGTGGCCGAATTGGGCCGTGAGACGAGGGTGGCGGCGACGCCTGTCACCGTGAAGCAGTTGTTGGGGTTGGGCTACGAGGTTGTGGTGGAGAAGGGTGCGGGTGAGTCGGCATCCTTCCGTGATGAGGCTTACGCCGAAGCGGGCGCCCTGATCGTTGGCGCCGATGAGGCGTGGGGCAGCGAGATGGTGTTGCGGATCAATCCGCCCACTGAGGATGAGATTGCCCGTCTCACCGAGGGTGCCACGCTGATCGGGTCGTTGAGCCCGGGGTTGCGGCCTGATCTGGTGGAGGCGCTGGCTTCGCGTCCGATCACGGCACTGGCGTTGGATGCGGTGCCGCGGATCTCGCGGGCGCAGTCCATGGATGTGCTTAGTTCGATGGCGAACATTGCCGGGTACCGTGCCGTGATCGAGGCGGCCCACGAGTTCGGCCGGTTTTTCACGGGACAGGTGACCGCGGCGGGCAAAGTTCCGCCCGCCAAGGTCTTGGTTGCCGGGGCCGGCGTCGCTGGCCTCGCGGCGATCGGTGCTGCGTCCAGCCTGGGCGCGATTGTCCGGGCGACGGACCCGCGGCCAGAGGTCGCCGACCAGGTGAAGTCGATCGGCGGTACCTATCTTAAGGTCGAGGTCGCCGAAGAGATGAAGTCCTCCGACGGATACGCGAAGGCGACGTCCGAGTCGTACAACGCCAGGGCTGCGGAAATTTACTCCGAGCAGGCAGCGGATGTGGACATCATCATCACCACTGCCCTGATCCCGGGGCGTCCGGCGCCGAAGCTGCTCACCGCCGAAGACGTGGCAAGCATGAAGGCCGGCAGCGTGATCGTGGACATGGCAGCCGGCCAGGGCGGAAACGTCGAAGGCTCCGTCGCCGGCGAGCGGATCGTGACGGACAACGGGGTGGTGATCCTGGGCTACACGGATCTCCCGGCCCGGCTCCCGGCCCAGGCATCGCAGCTGTACGGGACGAATATGGTGAACCTGCTCAAGCTCCTGACCCCGGATAAAGACGGGGTCCTGCGGATCGATTTCGACGACGTCGTGCAGCGTTCGGTGACCGTGGTGCGTGAGGGGGAGAAGACCTGGCCGCCGCCCCCGGTCCAGGTCTCCGCCGCCCCGGCGGCCAAGACCCAGGCTGAAGTTGCCGAAAGTACGGCACCGAAGAAGAAGCCGGGCCTTAGCGCTGCCGCCAAGGCAGGCCTCTTCGCCGCAGGAATCGCGGCGCTGTTCGGGATCAACGCGGTCGCCCCGGCGCCGTTGCCGCAGCATTTCACGGTGCTGATGCTCTCGGTCGTGGTCGGGTTCTATGTGATAGGGAAAGTCCACCACGCCCTGCACACCCCGCTGATGTCCGTGACGAACGCGATCTCCGGAATCATCGTCGTCGGTGCGCTGCTGCAGGTCACCTCGGAGAACATCGTGATGCAGATCCTCGCCGCCGTCGCTGTCCTGCTGGCCAGCATCAACATTTTCGGCGGCTTCGCCGTCACCCGGCGGATGCTCGCCATGTTCTCGGCCGGGAAGGCCCGTTCATGAGCGCCATCGCCGAAACAGCAGAAACACTTACTAGGAGCTTTACCGTGTCTGACGCCGTCTCCGGTCCGTTGACTGCCGACTCCATCGCGGGGGCGGCCTATATCGTCGCGGCCCTGCTGTTCATCCTGTCCCTCGCGGGGCTGAGCAAGCACGAGAAAGCCCGCGCCGGGGTCATCTACGGCATCACCGGCATGGTCATCGCCCTCGCCGCCACCATCTGGCTGACACTCCAGGACGCCTGGGGCACCGGCCACGCCCTGACCGGCCTGGGCCTGCTCGTCGCCGCGGTCGCCGTCGGCGGGGCCATCGGACTCTGGCGCGCCCGGGTGGTCGAAATGACCGGCATGCCCGAACTCATCGCCCTGCTGCACAGCTTCGTGGGCCTCGCGGCGGTCCTGGTGGGCTGGAACGGCCACCTCGAAGCCCCCGAGTTGTCTTCAGACCTGATGGCGATCCACCACGCCGAGGTCTTCATCGGCGTGTTCATCGGCGCGGTGACGTTCACCGGCTCGATCGTGGCATTCCTGAAACTCTCCGCCCGGATGAAATCCTCACCCCTGATGCTGCCAGGCAAAAACGCCATCAACCTCGGCGCCCTCGCCGCGTTCATCGCCCTGACCGTCTGGTACGTCAACGACTCCCAGCTCTGGCTCCTCATCGTCGTCACCGTCCTTGCCCTGGGGCTGGGCTGGCACCTGGTCGCCTCCATCGGCGGCGGTGACATGCCCGTGGTCGTGTCCATGCTCAACAGCTACTCCGGCTGGGCCGCAGCCGCGGCCGGCTTCCTGCTGAACAACGACCTGCTCATCATCACCGGCGCCCTGGTGGGATCCTCGGGTGCCTACCTGTCGTACATCATGTGCAAGGCCATGAACCGGTCCTTCATCTCCGTGATCGCCGGCGGCTTCGGCATCGCCGCCCCCGCCAGCAAAGGGGACACGGACCACGGCGAGCACCGCGAGATCACGGCCGAGGCGACAGCGGAAATGCTCACCAACGCCTCGTCCGTCGTCATCACCCCCGGCTACGGCATGGCCGTCGCCCAAGCGCAGTACCCCGTCGCTGAACTGGCCCACCAGCTCCGTGAGAAGGGTGTGAACGTCAGGTTCGGGATCCACCCCGTCGCCGGGCGCCTTCCAGGGCACATGAACGTCCTCCTTGCCGAAGCCAAAGTCCCCTACGACATCGTCCTGGAAATGGACGAAATCAATGACGACCTCGGCGATACCTCCGTGGTCCTGGTCATCGGCGCCAACGACACCGTCAACCCCGCTGCCGCCGAAGACCCGGGCAGCCCCATCGCCGGCATGCCCGTCCTCAAAGTCTGGGAAGCCGAGAACGTCATCGTGTTCAAGCGATCCATGGCCGCTGGCTATGCCGGAGTCCAGAACCCCCTGTTCTTCCGCGACAACTCCCAGATGCTCTTCGGCGACGCTAAAACCCGGGTCGAAGACATCCTCCGCGCGTTCTAATCGCAAACACCTACCAAGACGAGGAGAAATAGTGCCCCGACGTCGTGTGACTCCTAGCGGCCTGGCCCAGGCAGCATTACGATCACTCATGCCGCATCGGAACGTCTGCGCTAAAGCAGTTCCCCTCCAGAGTTTTAGCATTGACGAATACGCTGCCTCCCCTTGGATTGGCCTTCACTACAGACACGAGTTCTTGCTGCACTACAGGCACGAATTGCTGGAGCAACAGGATCTGACGAGACTGTCCGATAAACGGTGTGTGGAGTCCGGCCGGTTTTCATAATTGAGTGGTTCTTTCGAACCGGCTGGCGAAGGTTATAGCGAACGCGTTTAGTGCAGGCTTCCACCTCATCCCAGCGTGCCCGGCCGCCGCCGGTTGGATCAAGAGATCTGGTGACCAGGTATAGGCATTTCAGGGCGGCGGTTTCGTTCGGAAAGTGCATGCGGTCCATCACCGCCCCTCAGTAACGTGCGTTGATTGACTCGATCTCGTTTGTCGTGCAGATGACCCCTCGGATCTCCACGTCGTAGTCCAGGAAGGGCACGAACTCGGCCCAGGAGAATCCCCAGAGCCGTACGATGGCCGGATATCGTTGGGCCCCCTTCGGCAGTAAATTCGGCGAACCGGTCCTTTGCCGCTTGCTCGGACGGGGCCGTGCAGGTGGCTCCTCGTGGTTGAGGGTGAAACAGGTTCCGTGGCTTGAAAGCTGAAGGGCTCGTAGCCCTGCTGTGATGAATGTTCTCTGCGCATTGACCAAGTCAGGAGCCAAGAACCTTGACCGAGCCTACTTCTCCGCGCCCCGATGCTGCCACCGCGATCTTCCAACCTGCCCGACTATCACGTCACCGATACTGACGTCCTCGCCTTCGGGCAGCGCCGCGTCAGTGTCGAAGCCACCGCCGATGACGCCGCCCATCGTGCGGCGTCATCGCCAGCCGCGTGCATTCCCGGCGGCCACAACGCTGCACGACGTCCCAGACGCCGGTCCGATCGAAGTACCTTGTGCCAAGCGAAGATTCTTCTGGGATGAATACCTGTGCCTGCGCCAGACATCAAGCGAGAGACAACACAGGTACCGCGCGGGCACGCTCTTTGCTCGGGGCTTATCACCGGGGAAATCGCCGCGCACTTCGAGGAGGTCTACGCCAGAGTCTCTAAAGACACCATCAGCCGCATCACGGAGAAATAGCAGCCACCATCTCGCGCTGCTGGCATGGGCGAGAAAGCCTGATGATCAGGAACGGCTCTGGGCGATCGAGGACTGCCGGCACCTAAGCAGACGATTGGAAAGCGACATCCTCCCAGCGGGAGAACAGGTCGTGCGGGTGCCTCCGAAGCTGATGTCCCATGTTCAGGACAGCTCAGCCGGATTCGAGCTCCGCATGAAGCGCATAATCCTCCGAGGAGCGCTAAACACGGTATGAAAGTAGAGGAAGGCGCCGGACACCGTACCAACGAAAGCTTCGAGACGGGAGCGTAAGGATCGCCTAACGAGCCATTCCGGGTTCATATTTCATGGTAGGGAGCGCGACCTGCAACATCTTCACGGACGTGTCCGTCAACATGTCTTCCGCCGCGCTATCGAACGAAAGCCATCGCATCACCAGACCGTCCAAGACCCCAAGAAGCATCTGAGAGAGCGTCTCAATATCGACATCCAGTTCCTCCTCGGTTCTAACTTCACGAAGAAGCTGGATACAACCGTCCAAGTACCGACGGTAAACGCGCCTAGCCAAATGCTGCGAGTCTTTACTCCGTAAAGACCACATCGTGAGTTCGTAAGAGGCAAGTTGCATGTCGCGACTGCTCTTAAACCATTTCGCAAATGACCGCGTTATATCCGCAACTCCCTGCTGAAGCCCCACTCCCTGCTGTATTCCTAGGCCGACTTCGGCAAAGCCGGCGGCAGTAATGGCTTCATAAACTGCGTGAAAGAGGTCTTCCTTCGTGGCGAAGCAGTAGTGGAGGCTGGCCGTAGGAAGCTCAGCCACTTCAGCGATGCGGCGGGTTGTCGCCCTGGCCACCCCCTCCCGGCTCATCACCGTAATAGCGGCGTCCACAAACTGCCTGCGACGGTAACTAACCGGCTGATGATCCTGCGGCATGCTTCCTCCTCGCGCCCGCACTTCCCGAAGCACGAGATCCCTAAATCCTCTTGATTACTTCCCAGTGTACTTGGACAGTTGGTCAATTTGGCAGAGGGGTGCAACCTTAGTGCTGACAGGACGCCCTGCAGTTCGGCGCCGGTGGCGCGACGCGCCCAATTTTGGCTGATCCAACAACAGTGAGCAGGAGCATCGGACCCGCTTTACACCCAGATGTGCCATTCGGCTTGGGGGGCAAACGAAATCGGCTGAACATCCTAAATCATCGGGTCAAGTCGACAAGCACATCGCTCCCACATCCCAACCGTTTGATCGACTTCGCTCCCGAGAGCGATGCTCTGAGTGATTTCAACCGCATCATAAAAGGGCGGTTTCCAGGCGCGTTAGCCCGGAGACGCTATTCTCTGAGATATCTTGACCACTTGGCCAAGTACAATCTAGACTAGGTCACATGATCGACTTGGCAGCGCGGATCGAAAGCTGCAGATTGGCTGGTGCCAAGAGAAGAAGTGATTGCCCTTCTGGTTCATACATGAAGTTCTAAGCGGCCGGCGGCTTGTCGGCCGATTAACACTGTGAGCAGCCAGCCCTTTTTTACCTGTTTGCCTGGGGCGTAGGGGATACCTGATAGTGGGTCGGGCCCTTTAGGTTGACTCATTTGTTAGTCGTTCCCGCCTTGGTACTTGGCCGTTTGGTCAAGCTTTACGACGGGACAATCGGTATTGTTAGCAAGCGCTTAGTATTGTACTGTGAAGTGGTCCAACCGACGGAGGAGAGATGCATGACTAATTACCCGGGCAACCCAACCCCATCAGTGGTCACCAGCCCTTGCCGGAGGACGGTATGAAGTTGACCAGCGAAGCGTCGCAGAATGCCGGTGGAACCGTCATCGGCAGAACTCTGCCCACGCGGGGACTGTGGATCGATGGCACGGAGGTAATTGACGGCCGCGACCTCGTCGGAAGTGCGGAACCTGCTACGGGGCTCCCGTGGGTTGCCGCCGCACAAGCCACGACCGCCGATGTTGATGCCGCGGTTGATGCTGCACGGCGAGCTTTGGGCCCGTGGCAGGCGATGACGCCGTCACAGCGGGGTGACTGCCTGCTGCGGCTCGCTGCGCTGATCGAGGCACGCGCAAACGAGATCGGGGAACTGGAGGCGCGCGATACCGGAAAACCACTGTGGCTGGCGCGCGCCGAGATCGCGGCGACGGCACGCTGGTACACCTACTACGCGGGTGCGGCCGACAAGATTCAGGGTGCTAGCATCGAACTTTCTCCGACCAGGCACGCGAGGACGATCCGTCGCCCCCTCGGCGTAATCGGGATCGTGGCTCCATTCAACGGACCGTTCTCTCTGACGAGCTGGAAGGTGGCCCCGGCTCTCGCGGCCGGCAATACCGTTGTGATCAAGCCGTCGCCCCATACACCTGTTACCGCCCTCGAGCTCGCTCGTCTGGCCACAGAGGCTGGCTGCCCGCCAGGCGTCGTAAACGTCGTCAACGGTGGCGCGGAGGTCGGGGCTGCTCTTACCGAGCACGCCGACGTCGCTGCAATCGCATTCACCGGAAGCTCCGAGGTCGGACGGCGCATCGCGGCGACGGCGGGCGCATCACTCAAGCGCGTTGTGGTCGAGGCCGGTGGCAAGTCCCCGCTCATCGTGTTCGACGATGCAGACCTCGATGCCATTATTCCCGCCGCGGTCGCGGGCATCTGGGGCGCCGCGGGTCAGAGTTGCGTAGCTCCTTCACGGTTCGTCGTTCAGCATGGCATCCACGACGCGTTCGTAGAGCGAATGACGAAGCGTCTTGCGGCCCTGCGGGTCGGGGATCCATTCGACCCCGATACGCAGATCGGTCCCCTGTCAACAGCGGACCAGCTCGAGCGGGTCCGCGGTTATGCGGAACTCGCCAAATCCGACGGCCTCGAAGTTGTCTCCGGGAACGTACCGGACCAGTTGCTCGAAAGCGGCGGGTTCTACCACGCGCCCATGCTGGTACTTGGGGCCAACAACGGCATGCGCCTGGCACAGGAGGAAATCTTCGGCCCAATCGGCCTGACGTTGCAGTTCGCCGACGAGGCTGAGGCCGTGGCCATCGCCAATGACACGCAGTACGGCTTGGCCGCCGGTGTATACACGCGGGACGCGCAGCGTGCCCACAGGGTTGCGAACCTGTTGGATGCCGGCAGCGTTTGGATCAACACGTACCGGGCTCAGCACTGGTCGCTGCCATTCGGCGGGTTTAAGCAGTCCGGCCTGGGCCGCGAAAACGGGTTGGACGTCCTGCTCGAATTCACTCAGGTCCAGACGCAGGTCGTCGACTACGGTTCGCCGGTCCCCGACCCCTATACGCCATGACATTGATATAGCAGACAACCAGTACTGAGTCGGATGCTCCTGTGTCCTTCGCATTGGGTACGCCTTTCGGATAAGCCCCGCCAGTTTCCACGACCACGACATATAGCCATTTCACTGAATGGAGATTTCCTAGATGCAAATACTTGTCCGCCTGATCCCCCACCTCCCCGAGTCATTGTCGGTCGCTGAGCGCGATGCGCTCTTTTCGGCCGAGCGCAAGCGTGGCCTTGAGCTCCAGGCTGAGGGCAAGATCGTGCGCATGTGGCGTGTCCTGGGGACACCCACTGGCATCTCGCTTTGGGACGTGGAGTCGTTGGAAGAGTTCCAGGCATCGCTCTCATCCTTGCCGGCCTGGAAATACTGCAACGTCGAGGTCACACCATTGATCCAGCATCCTCTCGAGGCCGCGTTCCAGAAGGGAGAGCAGGCATGACGCCGAGCGATGTGACCAAGACGGTAGTCGGCAAGAGTTTCGACGAGATGGTCGCGATCGACATGCTAATGCACTGGGACGTGCAAGGGTACCGAGGCCACATGCCCGCCACCACCAAGGCGGAAGTGGAAGCGTGGCACCCCTATAAGGCCAGGTCGGCCCGCGAAATGTTCGAGAACCTGCGTGAAGGTGGTGTGACGACTGCTCATGCGTCGGTCGCGATCTGGCATAACGCGCGCGATGCGCTGAACATCGTCGCGAACTGGCGTCATCAGATTCTCGACAGCTCCGATTTGGTTACCCAGATTAGAAGCGTGGCGGACATCGAAGCGGCCAAAGCCCAGAACCGCACTGGGATCCTGCTCGGCTTCCAAAACTCGGACCCGTTCGAGAACGATCTTAACCTTGTAGGTGCGTTCCGCGACCTTGGGGTCCTGTGTGTACAGCTGTCCTACAACCAGCAAAACGGGATCGCCGGAGGATCGTGGGACGAGCATGACGGCGGTGTGACACGCATCGGGAAAAACGTAATCCGGGAAATGAATGATGTCGGAATGCTGATCGATCTCTCTCACTGCGGCGAACGCACATGCTTGGATACGATCCAGAACTCCGAAAAGCCGGTCGCGGTCACGCACGCCAACCCCGTCGAATTTTCCCAAAGCGACGACTGGAAGTCCTACCGGAACAGCCGCAACAAGTCGAACACGGTACTGAAAGAGCTCGCCGACAGCGGTGGGATGCTCGGTCTGACAACGTACACCCGGCTGCTGCCAGACCGGGAGGAAACCACGTTGGAGCGTTTCTGCGAAATGGCGGAATGGACCGCGGAGCTCATCGGGATCGAGCACTTAGGCTTCGGCAGTGATTACGGCTACGGCTACAACGACATCGACCGTGCCTGGGTTCGACAGGGAAAATGGAGCCGCGACGCGATTATCCAGTACGAGCCGCTCCAGTTCGACCACCCTGAATGGTCCGGCCCCACAGGTATGCGCACCATCGCCGATGCGCTGCTCGCACGCGGGTGGTCAAACGAGGACGTCAGCGCCTTCATGGGCGGAAACTGGCTGCGCCTCCTTGGTGACGTCGTCGGCTAACCAAGCAACATCGCCGAAAATTATCAGTCACAGAAAGTGTAGAGATGTCAGATTCGTGTGAGGTAGCAATCATTGGTGCGGGTCTGTCCGGGCTCACGGCCGCCTATCAGCTTCGTGAGCTCGACGTGGTAGTGCTCGAAGCTGACGATCAGATTGGTGGCCGTTCGCAGCGTACGGAACTGGCTGGCTGGCCGACGACGACCGGGGGCGAGGGTTGGTATGATCCGAACCCGCAGTCCCCGGAAAGCAGATTGCTGGCCGAGGTTGGTATCAAGTCTGTGCCGGTGTCCGGGTCGGCGATGTTGCACACTGCCGGTGGGCGCAATGTCAGCCTGTCGACTCCCGAGCAGCTGGCTCAGGACCTGGGTTTGTCCGAGCAGGCATGCCCGGACTTCCTGCAAACTTTCAAACGCGTGGCCGAAGCTTGCGACGCGCTCGCCCACCCGCCGGTCGAGGACCTGATCCGCAAACTGCTGAGTGTCACCGGCGCCGAGTGGATCGGACCGGTGCATGACGAAGTCCTCAGTTACTACCGGCGTGTGGTCAGTACAGAGATCGGAATCTCGCTGGAGGCCGATTCGGCCTTCTCGATGCTCACCGGCATGCCGGCATTCGGTGGCGCATCCGCGGTTTGGGGCGGCTTCTTGGTGCCCGAAGGCGGGGCGCCGATGATCGGCCAGGCCATGGCGGAACGACTGCAGCGCCCGCCGGTGACCGGCGCCTTGGTGACCTCAGTGACTCAGAACGGCACGCGGGTCACCATCACCTACCGCCACGACGGCCAGCACAAGACTCTGGATGCAGGGCACGTCGTGGTGGCCACGCCGCACCCGATCACCGGCCAGATCGTGCGGGGACTCCAACCGGCCAAGCTCGCCGCGATGGACTCCGTGCGGGTCCTACCGATCGTTGAAGTCCTCCTGCTGCTCGCAGACGGTGGCCCGGCCCCCTGGGATGAACTTTCAGCTGTGTGGACGATCGACAAAAGCTTCAGCGTGTGTCTGCACTCAAAGACCGATCTCGCTAACCGGATAGGCGACGGCGGGGCAGACAAGCATTCAGTGATCAAGATGATCGCGGTCGGACCATCGGCCGCGCCGCTCTCCGACCGCACCGACGAGTGCATCGCCGACACCTTCATCAACGACTTCGCCGACATGTTCCCGGAGGCCCGCGACAAAGTTCTGGCTCACACGGTCAAGCGTTGGATCCACGGGGTTCCGCTGCCCTCGCTCGGTTTCGACCAGCATGTTGCCGAGATGGTAAAGCCCCTCGGCAACATACACTTCGCCGGCGACTGGTGCGGATTCGTCGACACCGCGAATCCCGGCGGAGCCGGCCTCGAAGGCGACTGGGGCGGCTATTCGGTCACGGCTGCCCTGAACGCAGTGGTTCGGGCGGGGCTGCGCGCTGCCTCGGAAATCCGGGACAGCATCTCATGAGAAAAAATTCAAAGGCAGCGCATGGGGACGCAACCCCTGACACAGCAGGACATCGTGGAATTGGGCGGGGAATTGCCCTCGGCCACCGCAACGATGTCGCCCCGTTCCGGAGCCCCCTGCGTCGTCCGGCCCCACAAAGATGCGTAACATCGCCGAAAATTATCAGTCACAGAAAGTGTAGAGATGTCAGATTCGTGTGAGGTAGCAATCATTGGTGCGGGTCTGTCCGGGCTCACGGCCGCCTATCAGCTTCGTGAGCTCGACGTGGTAGTGCTCGAAGCTGACGATCAGATTGGTGGCCGTTCGCAGCGTACGGAACTGGCTGGCTGGCCGACGACGACCGGGGGCGAGGGTTGGTATGATCCGAACCCGCAGTCCCCGGAAAGCAGATTGCTGGCCGAGGTTGGTATCAAGTCTGTGCCGGTGTCCGGGTCGGCGATGTTGCACACTGCCGGTGGGCGCAATGTCAGCCTGTCGACTCCCGAGCAGCTGGCTCAGGACCTGGGTTTGTCCGAGCAGGCATGCCCGGACTTCCTGCAAACTTTCAAACGCGTGGCCGAAGCTTGCGACGCGCTCGCCCACCCGCCGGTCGAGGACCTGATCCGCAAACTGCTGAGTGTCACCGGCGCCGAGTGGATCGGACCGGTGCATGACGAAGTCCTCAGTTACTACCGGCGTGTGGTCAGTACAGAGATCGGAATCTCGCTGGAGGCCGATTCGGCCTTCTCGATGCTCACCGGCATGCCGGCATTCGGTGGCGCATCCGCGGTTTGGGGCGGCTTCTTGGTGCCCGAAGGCGGGGCGCCGATGATCGGCCAGGCCATGGCGGAACGACTGCAGCGCCCGCCGGTGACCGGCGCCTTGGTGACCTCAGTGACTCAGAACGGCACGCGGGTCACCATCACCTACCGCCACGACGGCCAGCACAAGACTCTGGATGCAGGGCACGTCGTGGTGGCCACGCCGCACCCGATCACCGGCCAGATCGTGCGGGGACTCCAACCGGCCAAGCTCGCCGCGATGGACTCCGTGCGGGTCCTACCGATCGTTGAAGTCCTCCTGCTGCTCGCAGACGGTGGCCCGGCCCCCTGGGATGAACTTTCAGC
>NZ_JBNZGA010000014.1:0-117171 GCF_050573415.1 Paenarthrobacter sp. NEAU-H11
GGCACCCAAGGCTGGCACCAGGCACTGAACGCTTTCGCCGTTCAATTCCCCAACCGGCTTCCGATCTGACCACCCGGCAGACCGGATAACCGACCGGTCCCTTACACAGAAAACTTGACCCCCCCCTCCAGCACGCCATGATCCCGCCGAACGCCTCCCTGCAGGACAGGTCCTACCAGGAGATGTCCATTATCGAGGAAATCGCCGGCGTCCTGACCGTGAGCTCCCCGGCTGCCGGGGCGCTCATCAGCCAGGCCCGGCAGCTGCGCTCCCTCCCGATGGCCCTGGACGCCCTGTCCGCCGGGACCATCTCCTGGCAGCACGCCAAAATCCTCGCCGACGAAACCCATGGCCTCGGCCCCGCGGGCGCCGCCGCCATGGCCGCCCATTTCCTGGACGCGGACGCGCCCCACCCGGCCCGCGGAGCCGCACCCGGTGACCTCGTGCCCTCCCGGTTCCGGGCAAAGGTGCGGGCCTGGCGCGAACGCCACCACCCCGAATCCCTCGAAAAGCGCCACGCAAAGGCAGCAACGGACCGGCGGATGGAATATTCCCCGGACCGCGACGGCATGGCCTGGCTCTCGCTGTACCTCCCCGGTGACACCGCATCCGCCATCTGGAACCGCACCACCGCCCTCGCCCGCGGACTCCAGGGCCCCAACGAATCCCGCACCCTCACCCAACTCCGCCCCGACACCGCCGCAGCCCTGCTGCTCAGCACACCGGACACGCGCAGCGCCAACACCAGCACCAGGGACACAGCAGACGAGGACGCTGCGCCTGCAAACGCGGCCCCGGCAGAAGGGGACGCTGCGCGCCTGGGCAAGGTCCCGGCGCCCAAGGCGGACGTCCTGGTCACCGTCCCGGTGTTCTCACTCCTCGGCCTCACCGATGAACCCGCAATGCTGGACGGGTACGGGCCCATCCCCGCCTCCACGGCCCGCAAACTCGTCGCCGACGGCGCCACCTCGTTCCACCGCGTCTTGGTGGACCCGCGCGACGGTGCGCCCCTGGAAATCGGCCGTACCAGCTACCGCCTCACCAAAGCCATGAAACAAGCACTCCGCCTCCGCGACGGAAAATGCACCTTCCCCGGCTGCAACAACCGGACTTCGGACAACGAGGCAGACCACCTCCAGGCCTGGCACCACGGCGGAACCACCGGAATCAGCAACCTGGCCCAACTCTGCCCCAAACACCACCGCCTCAAACACAACAGCCGCTGGAAACCCACCCCCGGCACCAAAACCCAGCCACCCGGCTGGACCTCACCCACCGGCCGCCACTACAAGCCCGAACACCACGACTGGGAACCACCACAGTGGCCAGGGAACCCGGAACAACTGCAGACAGTTCCCGGTCGCCCACCTTGTTGCCCTCCGGACCTTGCTTACATCGGGCAGTCCCCAGCGGAAGATGCAATAGACAAGTTTTTGCATGCCCGTCCCTGACCTGCCGCCGGGCGGAGAGCTGCCCTGGAGCGGCCTGCGTCCAAGGCGGAAGCCCAAGCGGCCGCGGACGGGCCGGGGGCGTTCTTTGGCAAAGTGTTCGCCTGTGCCGGGCCCTAGCGTCCCCTGAACCAACAGGTCGCGCGTGCCCTCCGCAAATTGGCATGGGGGCGTCAGCCCGAACTTCCCTAGACTGGGCAGTGAACGCTGAAAGTACACGAGCAAAGGAGCCATGAATGAGTGGAGTAGTGGTAGTTGGGGTGGACGGCAGCCCCTCGGCATTGAAGGCCGCGGAAAAAGCGCTGGACCTGGCCAAAGCGCTGGGAGCTTCGCTTCACGTGGTGACCGCATTCGACGTCGACCGTTCCGAGACCTTCGGCGTCGGCTCGGACGAGGTGAGGGTCTGGAACTCCGATGCCTCCGAAAACGTCGCGAAGTCACTGGCCGACACGCGGCCGGGGGTGGAGGTCACCCACTTCGCCGCCCGCGGAAAACCCGCCGATTCCCTCATCAAGGAAGCCATGCGCCTGGACGCCCGGCTGATCGTGGTGGGCAACCGGAGGATGCGCGGCATCGGCCGTCTCCTGGGCAGCGTGGCCAACAGTGTGGCGCACAACGCCCCCTGCGATGTCTACATCGCCAACACGTACGAAGACTAGGCAACACCGCCGGGACCAGCCAAGGTACCGGGACCAGCGGCCAGCAAACGGGCGACGACGGGACCTCCCGCCCGTCGCCCGTTTGCTTTAAGGGAGCTTTCCTCAAGATTTGCGAAGTTTATCTTGTCGCTAGATAAACCCCCTTCCCCTGGTATGGCTGCCTGCCTAGGGTTGCTTCACAGGCACACCAAAGGGAAACCATGAAAAGCTCAAATGACACTCCAGGGGACAACGCGTTTGAGGACCCCCGGCAGCCGCTGATTCCAGACCCGCCCGATGACCGTCAGCGCAGTGTGGCCGAATGGACGGGCGACCTCCTGCTCGGAATCAGGCAGCCCCTACAGTTCCGCCTTGCCGACTGGCCCTAGCAACCTCCGGCGGGACCCGGGCCCCACAGCTCGAAAAGTGCGGGCCACCTGAATCACCGGTATGACTTCGAAAGCCATGCGCCCAACACGGCCAGCGCACTAATCCAGGTTGTTGTCCGCCGTTTCCGGCCCGCACCGAAGTCCGCCATACCCATCGTTGCGGACGACGGCGGGACCTCCCGCCGTCGTCCGCTTCCGTCAGCCTTCCGCCTTGGCCTGTTTCGGCGGAGGAACTCCCCTACCGCAGGACGACGGTCCGGTTGCCCAGCAGCAGGATCCGGCCCTCGCAGTGCCAGCGGACGGCGTTCCGCAGCGCCACGCACTCGGCGTCCCGGCCCACGGCCACCAGGTCATCGGCAGTGTACGTGTGGTCCACCTCGATGACCTGCTGCGAGATGATCGGGCCCTCGTCCAGTTCTGCATTGACGTAGTGGGCGGTGGCGCCCACGGTCTTGACGCCGCGCTCATACGCCTGGTGGTAGGGCTTCGCGCCTTTGAAGCTGGGCAGGAACGAGTGGTGAATGTTGATGGTTTTCCCCGCCAGCTTGGCTGAAAGGTCGTCGCTCAGGACCTGCATGTAGCGGGCCAGGACCACCAGTTCCACGTCGAACGCGTCCACGAGCTCCAGGAGCCGGGCCTCGGCGTCGGCCTTGGTGTCCTTGGTGACCGGCACGTGGAAGAACGGGATGCCGTGCCACTGGACCAGGCCCTCCTGGTCGCGGTGGTTGGAGACGACGGCCACGATCTCCACCGGGATATCGCCCGTCCGCGCCCGGAACAGCAGGTCGTTGAGGCAGTGCCCCATCTTGGACACCATCACCAGCACCCGGCGTTTCCGGCCGTGCGGTTCGAGCTGCCAGTTCATCTGCCACTTCTCCGCAACCTGGGCGAAGCCGCTGCGAAGCTCTTCAGTGCCGGCGGGCTGCCCGGCGGCCGGAGACCCGGAGGAGAAGTGCACGCGCATGAAGAAGTGCCCCTGTGCCTTGTCACCGTACTGCTTGATGTCGATGATGTCGCACCCCTGCTCCAGCAGGAATGCGGAGATCGCGTGGACAATCCCGGGTGATTCCACGCAGTCAACCGTCAGGACATGTTCGACGGCGGCGGCCGGGTCCGGCGCCGCGGCATCGTGTGCAGGGGCGGCTGCGGGAGTGTTGGGGGTGAGCGTGGTGGCCGTGCTCATTTCTGCACCTTCTCAAGTTCCCGGGCCTTGGACGTTTCCGCTTCCCGGGCAAGATCTGCCTGGAACTCCGCGTACCTGGCCAGGTGGGCCGGGCGGCGGCGGATGGCCAGCCAGGCAACGCCGAGGATGACGAACCACAGCGGTGTGGCCAGCAGCGCCAGGAGCGTGTCCGGCTGCGTGGTCAGGGCCCACAGGACAAAGGCGAAGAACGCGAAGACCACCCAGACCATCGGCACGCCGCCGGGCATCCGGTACTTCGATGCCTCATGCAGGTGCGGGCGGCGGCGGCGGAACGCCAGGTAGCTGGCCAGGATGATGGACCAGACGAACACGAAGCAGACGGCGGACACGGTGGTCACCATGTCGAAGGCCTTGCCGATGTCCTGGCCTGCGTACATCAGCACCACCCCGGAGAGCAGCAGGACGCAGGAGAGGAACAGCGCGTTCTGCGGGACCTTGCGGCGTGACAGGGCACCGAACGCCGAGGGCGCGTCGCCCTCCTGGGCCAGCCCGTACACCATGCGGGAGGTGGAGTAGATGCCGGAGTTGGCCGAGGACATGGCGGAGCTGAGCACCACCAGGTTCACCACGGTGGCTGCAGCGCCGAGGCCGGCCAGGGAGAACATGGCGATGAACGGGCTGTGGCCTGCCTGGAACTGGGTCCACGGGGTGACGGACATCAGGACGATGAGGGCGCCAACGTAGAAGAGCAGCACGCGGATGGGGATGGAGTTGATGGCCTTGGGCAGGTTCTTCTCCGGGTCCTTGGCCTCGGCTGCCGTGGTGCCCACCAGTTCAATGCCCACAAACGCGAACACCGCAATCTGGAAGCCGGCCACGAAACCCATGAACTCGTTCGGGAACATGCCGCCGTGGCTCCACAGGTTCGTGAAGGTGGCAGGGCCGGCGTCGGACTGGAAGCCCGTGAAGATCATGAACATGCCCACGATGATCAGCGCCGCGATGGCGATGATCTTGATCAGGGCAAACCAGAACTCGGTCTCGCCGAACGCCTTCACGGTGACGAGGTTCAGGAGCAGCAGGATGGCCACGGTGGCCAGGCCCGGGATCCAGAGCGGCAGCCCCGGCCAGAGCTCCTTGGAGTAGCCGGCGATCGCGATGACGTCCGCGATTCCGGTGATCACCCAGCAGAACCAGTAGGTCCAGCCGGTGAAAAAACCCGCCCAGGGGCCGAGGAGGTCCGCGGCGAAGTCGCTGAAGGATTTGTAGTTCAGGTTGCTCAGCAGCAGTTCGCCCATGGCCCGCATGACGAAGAACAGCATGAAGCCGATGATCATGTAGACAAAAATGACGGACGGCCCGGCCGCGGAGATGGTCTTGCCGGAGCCCATGAACAGGCCCGTGCCGATGGCGCCGCCAATGGCGATCAGCTGGATGTGCCTGTTGGTGAGTTGCCGCTCGAGATGCGGCTCCTGGTGGGAAGTAGTGGATTTAGTGGTCACGTGCTGCTCCTCGAATCAATGCTGGGTGGAGTGCTGCGGAAGGGGATGCCTGTTCCGGCGCTGGGTGGACGCCATAGTCCGGCGCCGAAGCAAGGCTGTTGAAGCTGTAAAGGTGGATGCCGGCAATGTTGCCCGGCTGTGTTGCCAGCCCGGTGATCAGGCTGTCCGGCGAGTAGCGGTCCCCGCTCAGGAGTTTGCGGGCCAGCGGGCCCTTGCGGCTGAGGAATTTCAGGGAACTTCCGACGCCGATCTGCGTGGCGAGTGCCACCAGTTTCGTCCGCGGGACGGACCCCGCCACGCCCGCCCAGACGGGCAGGCGTACGCCTTCGCGGCGCAAAAGTGCCGCGTAGTCATGGATTCTTCCCGGGTCGAAGCACATTTGGGTGACCACGTGCGAGGCCAGGTGCTGCTTGGCCAGCAAGCCGTCCAGCAGGTCCAGGGGGCTGGCTACCGGATGGCCCTCGGGATAGCCGGCAACTCCGGCCCGCATGGTCCCGCCGGTGTACTGGGCGATGTCTTCCAGTACCGGAAGGGCGGAGTCGTACGTGCCTGCCGGCTGTTTCCGGTCGCCGCCGATGACGAACACCTCGCCGATGCCGGCGGCGTTGCAGCCCCGGATGATCTCGGTGAGCTCGGCGCGGCTGCGGATGCTCCGCGCAGCCAGGTGCGGGACCACGGTATAACCGAGGTCTGCCGCCTCCACCGCGGTGCGCATGGTCCGTTCGATGCCGTGGTGCGGCAGGCAGGTGACGCTGAGCGTGGTGCTCCGGGGCACCAGGGCCTGGACCTGCTCAACGATTCCTTCGGAAGGGATGATTTCGATTCTGATGGGGAACATCATTGGTCCTGTCTGGTCATCAGGTACGGAAAGCTTCAGCCTTGGGCAGGTCCCGCATCAGGCCGTGGCGGCGAGCAGTGAGCTGGCCTCCTGGCGGGTGGTGCCGGAGTCCTGGATGCCGTCGGCGATGTGGGCGAGTTCGGCGGGGATGTCGCGGCCCTTCTTCCGCATCGCGGTGGCCCAGAGCCGGCCGGCGCGGTAGGAGGAACGGACCAGCGGCCCGGACATGACGCCCAGGAAGCCGATCTCGTTGGCCTCGTCCTGGAGGTCCACGAATTCCTGCGGCTTGACCCAGCGGTCCACCGGCAGGTGCCGCTCGGACGGGCGCAGGTACTGGGTGATGGTGATCAGGTCGCAGCCGGCCTCGTGCAGGTCCCGCAGCGCCTCGGAGATCTCTTCCCGGGTTTCGCCCATGCCCAGGATCAGGTTGGACTTGGTCACCATGCCCAGGTTCCGGCCCTGCGTGATCACGTCCAGGGACCGCTCATAGCGGAACGCGGGCCGGATCCGCTTGAAAATCCTCGGCACCGTCTCCACGTTGTGCGCGAAGACCTCGGGCCTGGAGTCGCAGATCGCTTCGATGTGTTCGGGTTTGCCGGAGAAGTCCGGGATCAGCAGCTCCACCCCGGTGCCGGGGTTCAGTTCGTGGATCTTGCGGACCGTCTCGGCGTACAGCCACACGCCCTCGTCCTCGAGGTCGTCACGGGCCACCCCGGTGACGGTGGCGTAGCGCAGCTGCATGGCCTGGACGGAGCGGGCCACCTTGGTGGGCTCGAACCTGTCCACCGGGGAGGGCTTGCCGGTATCGATCTGGCAGAAGTCACACCGCCGGGTGCACTCGGACCCGCCGATCAGGAACGTGGCTTCCTTGTCCTCCCAGCACTCGAAGATGTTGGGGCAGCCGGCCTCCTCGCACACCGTGTGCAGGCCTTCCTTCTTGACCAGGTTCTTGAGCTGGACGAACTCCGGGCCCATCTGGACCTTGGCCTTGATCCAGTCCGGCTTCCGCTCCACCGGGACAGCCGAGTTGCGCTGTTCAACGCGCAAAAGCTTCCGGCCTTCAGGTGCCAATGTCACAGTAGAGCTCCTTCGGGGGTAGCGACCAGGGCGTCTTCATTCTTGCGCAGTTCTTCGGTGATCCGGGAAACAAGGTCAGCGGGGGCAACGTCATGGCCGGTTTCCCGGGCAATGGTTGTCACGCCGGCATCCGTGATTCCGCAGGCGATGATCTGCGAGTACGGTGCAAGATCGTTGTTGCAGTTGATGGCGAAGCCGTGCATGGTCACGCCCTCGTGCACCCGGATGCCGATGGCGGCGATCTTCCGGTCCGGACCCTTGCTGTCCGCGGTGATCCACACCCCGGCCCTGCCCTTGATGCGCACGGCGTTGATCCCGTAGTCAGCGAGGACCGCGATGATCACGGATTCCAGGCGTTCGACGTAATCGCGGATGCCTGCCCGGTTCTTCAGTTTGATAATGGGGTATCCCACCAGCTGGCCCGGACCGTGCCAGGTCAGTTTCCCGCCGCGGTCCACCGGGACCACCGGGGTGCCGTCGAACGGCCGTTCGTGGTCCTCGGTCCGTTTTCCGGCGGTATACACCGGTGCGTGTTCCAGGAGGAGGACAGTGCTGGGTGCCATCCCCGCGACCACTTTGTCATGGAGTTCGCTCTGGATTTCCCAACCACGTGTGTAATCGACAAAATCCGGAGCAAGACCCAGCTGTGAAAACTCAAGAGTCATGGCATCCAGCTTAGACCCCGCGGCGTCCCGCGCCCGGTTTAGTGCTTAAGCTCACCCACCTGCAGGGGGCACGTCACAGGGGCTCCGGCACAAGCGCGGAGCCCCTGATGGCATGCCTGTGGATAACTTCTGCAGGCCCTGCCGGATTCGGCTAGACATGAGCTATGGAAGATTTGCAGGCACCCGAGGTGCCGGGCTTCGCCGTCGAACGCCTGCTAGGGCAGGGCGGGAGCGCGGTTGTGTGGCTGGCCAGGGAGCAGAAGACGGGGCGGAACTTCGCGGTGAAATGCTTCCGCTCAGGCCCGGCCCGGTCAATCCGCCCGGAGACGGTGACGGAAGACGCCGTGCGGCGTGAGATCCGGATCCTGTCCGTCCTGGACCACCAGCACCTGGTCAAAGCGCGTGACGCCGTCCGGCTGGGAGGACAGCCGGACGGCGGGACGGCGCTGGTCATGGACTACGCTTCCGGCGGGTCCCTGGCCGCCCTGGTATCCAGCCGCGGCCGGCTCACTGTTGGCGAAACAGTGACGGTACTGACGCCCCTGGCCCAGGTCCTGGGCTACCTGCACAGCAAGGGATTCACCCACTCGGACGTCTCCCCGGGAAACGTCCTGTTCACCGGACAGGGCAAACCGCTCCTGTCCGATCTCGGCATAGCGCGGATGCTGGGTGACCCGGGCAGTACCCCGCTTTCCGGGACGCCCGGCTTCGTGGACCCGGCCCCGGTGGACGCAGTGCGGGGCCTCCAACCGGAACGGGACGTCTATGCGACGGCGGCACTCGGCTGGTTTTGCCTGACCGGCCAGGCTCCGCCCCGTACCGTTGACCGGCCGCCGCTTTCCCTCCTGGTTCCGGATGTTCCACGGGAGTTGGCGGCCGCCCTGGAGGCCGGGCTCAATGAAGACCGGAGGCGCCGGCCCACGGCGGCTGCCCTGGCCACGGCCGTCTACCGCAGTGCCTCGCCCCGGCCGCTGGACCTCGCGGCCTCGGTCCATCCCACGGTGATCCCGGAATTGATGACCCGCCGGCACATCCCGGCGCCGTCCCGGCGCGGAGCAGTCAAGGACAGGGCCGCGGCCGCCGGCAGGCGGTTCGCCGCTGCGAAGTGGGGGGCGCTGGCGCTTTCCAGGCAACGCATGCCCTTCCCGAATGCCACGGGTGAGGTTCGTCCTTCCCAAGGAAGGCACGCTCTCGCAGCGCCGGGCAGGGGGCGGCGCCGTTCTCCGGTGTTGCGGCGAGTGCTGCCGGCGGCTGCGGCGGTGGCTGCCGCAGGCGTGTGGTGGCTCGCTGGAACCGGTGGTACGGCCGCCGAAACTGCCCCCGCCGCCCGGGGATCAGCTGCCGCCGCTGCGCCGCCGCCCGTGGCTGCCGGTACGGCAGCCGCTGGAACAGGGCGCGGCACTGAGGGCGGGGCAGGCCCTGCCGATGCCGCCAGGCAGCAGGCCGGGGACTCCGATCCCGTCCAGGCGGTGGAGGGACTCGCCCTCCTGCGGGACCTGGCTTTCAGCAGGGGCTATTGGGAACTGCTGGCAGAAGTCAATGCAAAGGATTCGCCGGCAGCGGCCTCGGACCAGCAGGCAGTGGAGCGCCTGCGCAGCTCCGGCCACATCCTCGACGGGTTCTCCAGCAACCTTGCGGAGCTTCGCACCGAGGACGGCGCAACAGCCGAGCGCGCCGTGGTGCGTGTCCTGTCCAGTTCCTCCGCCTATGAGGAGAAGGACGCCCAGGGCGTGGTCGTTGGGGCCGGGCCGGCCGCCGGAGCGCGCCAGCTCAGGCTGGTCCTCGTAGCCGGCGACGGCAGGTGGCGGATCAGCGAGATCCTGCCGGGCTCCTGATCTTGCCGGGCTCCTGATCCTGCCGCAGCGGCCGGCTGCCTTAGCCCAGGCCGGCCCCTTCTTTGCCAGCAACCTTGTCCTGGCCCGCAACCCACTGCGCGGCCTGTGCCAGCGTGGGATGCTGCCACTGGAATCCGGCAGCCCGAAGCACGGCAGGCTCCATGCGCTGGCTGGACAGCAGGAGTTCGTCCGCCAGCGCACGCATCACCAGCCGGAGGACCGGGGCAGGTACCCGCAGGGCCGCGGGGCGGTGCACGGCGCGGGCAAGGGCCGACACCAGGGCATTGACGTCGGCGTCCTCGGGAGCACAGAGGTTGACCGGCCCGCTAATGCGGGACTCCAGCAAAAAGAGGAACGCCGCGGAAACATCCGGAAGGGTAATCCAGGGCCAGTACTGGCGGCCGTTTCCCAGCGGGCCGCCCACGCCCAGCCGGATCAGCGGCATCAGCCTGCCCAGGGCGCCTCCCTTCCGGCTGAGTACCACGCCCGTCCGGGTCACCACCACCCGCACACCCGGGGGAGCGGTGGCAGCGGCGTCCTCCCACTCCCCGCAGATCGCGGCCAGCGTTCCGGAACCCCGCGGCGCATCTTCACGGAGCACAGTATTTCCCGCGTTGCCGTAGTAGTTGGAGCCGGACTGGCTCAGCAGGACATGCGGCGGGGAATCCATCTGCTGCATCGCCCGGGTGAGGGTGCGCGTTGAATCCACCCGCGAGCGGAAGAGCTCCTCAACGCGCCTGCGGGTCCATGGCCGGTCACCGATGCCGGCGCCGGAGAGATTGACGACGGCGTCAGCCCCGGCCAGGGCCTGCGGGTCCAGTTCCCCCGCGGCAGGGTTCCACCGGACTTCCGCCGCCGTGCCGGGCTTCCGCCTGACCAAGGACACGACGTCGTGTCCGGCGTTCCGGAAGGTTGCTGACATGGATTTGCCGATCAGCCCGGAGGCCCCGGCCATGACGATACGCATGGTCCATCTCACCACGCCACGTGCGCGGCGGCACCTCCCGACAGGCCGCAGGGGGGTTGACTATGATCGAACGATGACCTTTTCGAGCTACTTCCGTTTCCCGCATCTGCATGGTGATCTGGTCACTTTCGTGGCCGAGGATGACGTGTGGATTGCGCCCCTGGGCGGCGGCCGCGCCTGGCGCGTCTCGGCACTCCAGCTGCCCGCCCGCAATCCCCGCTTCACTCCCGACGGGAAGCGGCTGGTGTGGACAGTGGTCCAGGGAACGGCGCCTGAGGTGGTATCGGCAGAGGTCGACGGCGGGGGATACCGCCAGCTGACGTACTTCGGCCACAGCACCACGAGGGTAAAGGGCTTCACCGCCGGCGGTGCGGTAGTGGTCACGAGTGCCTTCCGCCAGGCCGAAAGCAGGCACACGCACGCGTACAGTGTCCCGCTGGAGGGCGGCTGGGCCGAGGAACTCCCGTACGGGCCGGTTGAGTCCGTGGCCTTTGGCCCGGAGGTGGGTGACGAGCGGCCAGTGGTGGTTGGCAGCGTGCTGTCCCGCGAACCCGCCTGGTGGAAGCGCTACCGCGGCGGCACGGCAGGGAAGCTGTGGATCGACACCGACGGCAACGGGGAGTTCGAGCGCCTCCTTCCGGAGCTTGAGGGCAACCTCGCTGATCCAATGTGGGTGGATGGCCGCATCGCGTTCCTTTCCGACCACGAGGGTTACGGCAACCTGTATTCGGTCCTGCCCGGCGGAACGGACCTGCGCCGGCATACGGACCACGAGGACTTCTATGTCCGGCACGCCTCCACAGACGGCAAACGCGTGATCTTCGAGTCCGCCGGTGAGCTCTGGGTGCTGCACGACCTCGGTTCCGACGCCGTCCGGCTGGACATCAGCCTGGGCTCCGCATCGCAGTCCAGGCGCCCTGCACTGCTGAAGGCGGCCAAACACCTCGGCGCGGTGGTACCGGACACCAGCGGCACTGCAAGTGCGGTCGAGGCCCACGGCACCATCCACTGGCTCCGCCACAAGGATGGTCCGTCCCGCATCATTGAGGCAACGCCGGGTGTCCGCGCCCGCCTGCCCCGGCCCCTTGGCGACGGCCGGCTTGCCTACCTGGCGGACCACGATGGCGTGGAGGCGCTGTACATCAAGGACATCGCGGCCCCTGTGCCGCACCCTGCCGCTGCAGCCGGCACAGCTGCAGCGGGCACAAAGGGGACCAGCGCGGCATTGGACAACGGCGCGCCGCCGGAGGACGCCGTGGTGCTGCCGCAGCCCGTCCCTGCTGCCGGCGCTGCCGTGCTCGCCGGGAACACGCCGGCCGCCCATGCCTCGGACGAGCAGGCCGACGTCGCGCCTGAATCCGGCGCCCCGGCTGCGGAGGCACCGGCAGGGCCGGCCGCAACCCGCATCGCCTTCCCCAAGCCGTCGCGTGCCAGTGCCCTCGAGGCGAGCCCGGACGGTCGCCGGATAGCCCTGGGCACATCCTTCGGTGAGGTCTACGTGGCAGACACGCGCACGGGCGAGCTGACACTGGTGTCCAGCATCGGCGAGGGCACGGTTGCGGACCTCGCATGGTCCGGGGACTCGCAATGGCTCGTATGGTCGGAGCCGGTCACGTCCTTTGGTTCGCGCAGCCGGCTGCGGCTGGCCAACGTGGCAAAGCCCGGCGCCGCCCCGGTGGAAGTCACCGACGGGCGCTTCTGTGACCAGTCGCCGGCCTTCACCCCCGACGGCAGGTTCCTGGCCTTCCTCTCCAACCGCAGCTTCGATCCGGTGTACGACGGACACTCCTTCGACCTCTCCTTCCCCAGCCCCATCAAGCCGTACCTTGTAGCACTCGCCTCGGATACGCCGTCGCCCTTCGGCCCCGCCGTGGACTCCGACGGTGCAGGCACGCCGTCCGCCGAGGCAGCCGGGCAGCAGGACGGCACGGGCCCGGAGCAGCCGGAGGTCCGGGTGGATCCCGAGGGCCTGGCGCACCGGGTCATCACCGTGCCCGTGCCGCAGGGCAACTACACGTCCCTGAAGGCCGCCGAGGGGGCACTGCTGTGGCTCGACTGGGCCCTGGCCGGCGTGACCGGTGATGGAAAAGCCAGCCAGGAGGACAAGGATTCCCGGCCCAGCCTGGTCCGGTACGACCTTGGCCGGCGCAAGCAGGCCACCCTCGTGGACGCGCTGGACAGCTACCGGCTGTCAGGGGACCGCAGCAAGGTGGTGCTGATCTCGGACAAGCAGGTGACAGTGGTCCCGGCCGACGCCAAGGTGGACGAGGAGTCCGGGAAGCTGGTCAAGGTTGACCTCGGCCGGATCAGGGTGATGATGGACCCGCTCAGTGTCTGGGGGCAGGCTTTTGACGAGGCCTGGCGGCTGCAGCGCGATTTCTTCTGGACCGAGGACATGGCGGGGCAGGACTGGGATTCCATCCACCGGCGTTACCGTCCCCTGGTGGAGCGCCTCGGCTCGCACGATGATTTGGTGGACCTCCTGTGGGAGCTGCACGGCGAGCTGGGGACGTCGCATGCCTACGTCCGGCCGGCGCCCGTCACCGAAAACGGCAGCCACGGCCAGGGCAGGCTCGGCGCGGACCTGGCGTACGTCTCCGGCGGGTGGGAGATCACCCGGATCCTTGCCGGCGAGTCCTCCGATCCGCTGGCCACTTCACCCCTGACCAGGCCGGGAGTCGGCGCAAAGGCCGGCGACTTCCTGCTGGCTGTCGACGGCGTGCCGCTGTCCGAAGGCATCACCCCGGCCATGCAGCTGGTGGGAGCAGCCGGGCGGGCTGTGGAGCTCACCCTCCTGAATGGTCCGGCACACGGGGCCGCAGCAGGCACCCAGCGCCGCGTCGCCGTCGTTCCCGTCAAGGATGAGGAGCGCCTGCGGTACCAGGAATGGGTGGCCTCAAACCGGCGCACTGTCCGCGAAGCCTCCGGGGGCAAGTTTGGCTACCTGCACATTCCGGACATGATGGCCAACGGCTGGGCACAGCTGCACCGTGACCTTGACACGGAAACTGCGCTTGACGGCCTCATTGTCGATGTCCGCCGCAACCGTGGCGGGCACACCTCGCAACTGGTCGCAGAACTGATCGGCCGCAAGGTGACCGGTTGGAGCATGCCACGCGGGGAAAAGCCGCGAACCTACCCGCACCACGCACCGCGCGGACCCGTGATCATTCTGGCCGACGAATTCGCTGGCTCGGACGGCGACATCATCACCCAGGTGTCCAAGCTCAGGGGGATCGGACCGGTCATCGGCACCCGCACCTGGGGCGGCGTGGTGGGCATCGACAACCGCTTCTCCCTTGCCGACGGCACCGGCGTGACGCAGCCGCGGTACGCCACCTGGTTCGGCGGCGGCGTGGGCTGGGGCGTGGAGAACTACGGCGTGGACCCGGACATCGAGGTCACCTACCCGCCGCACGCCTATGCGGCGGGCCGGGACCCACAGCTGGAGTACGGCATTGGGGCGCTGAAGGAAATGGTCCAGGAGCTGCCCACGGACCGTCCGCCGGCCCGGGAAGGGTACCGCCGGCTGCGTCCGGCTCCGCTCCCGGCGCGCCGACAAGGCAACTGACCGGGGCCGCGCGGAAAGCAGAAAAAGGCCCCGCCTGTCCGGAACATTCCGGACAGGCGGGGCCTTTTGCCATCAGCGCCGGATCAGGACTCCAGCGTTGCATCCAGGGTGATGTCGATGCTGGCCAGGGCGCCCGAAACGGGGCAGCCCACCTTGGCCTCGCCCGCGATCTTCTGGAACTCCTCCTCGGAGATGCCGGGGACCCGTGCCGACATGGTCAGGTGGCTGCCTGTGATTCCGGTACCGGGGACAAACGTCACGTCAGCCTTGGTGCGGACTTCCTCAGGCGCGTGGCCCGCCTTATCGAGTTCGTTGCTGAACGCCATCGAGAAGCACGCGGCATGGGCTGCGGCGATGAGTTCCTCCGGGCTGGTCTTGCCGTTGGCCGCTTCGGTACGGGCCTTCCAGGTGACATCGAACGTGCCCAGGCCTGAGGTGGCCAGGCTGGTGGTACCGGCGCCTTCCGTCAGGTTGCCGTTCCATACTGCGTTTGCTGAACGCGTTGCTGCCATGTTCACTCCTCAGATTGATCGAATCCGGGGCAGGCCGCTGCCTGGACCCCGCCGTGTCCCATCCTAGGGACTTCAGCGGCTGCTTGCACCGGGTGTCCGCTGTCAGTGGATTATGACCCGGCGGCGGGCTGCCGCCGGCGGGACCATCACTTCCAGATGGTGGCGATGGCGATGTTCAGCAGCGCGAGTCCGCCCACGGCGTGCGCCAGGCCGGTGCTGATTGGCTCGTTGTTCTTGTACTTGCGGCGGCCGATGAACGCCAGTACGCCGACGGCGAGGGCGATGACGAACTTGATGCCCAGCTTGGCGTAGTTGGCGTCCATGTCCAGGGCCGGGATCAGTCCCATCAGCGCGACCCCGGTCAGCAGCTGGAGCATGGCGCCGTCGAACTGGCGGGGGTGGACGGTGGGCTTCTTCATCTGGCCGATCCAGATGCCGACGATCATGGCGGCGCCGACGATGTGCAGGAAAACCACGATGTTATAGACGATGTTCATGGGACCAGTGTAGCCAAGGGTTCTACGGCTTGTAGTAGTCAGGTTCCGTAGCAGTTAAATGACGACGGCGGTGCAGGCCGCCCAGTGGATCCCCACCGGTGCCTGCACCGTCGTCGTGCGTTCCGGCCTGTTACAGCCCCAGGTCAGCCTCGAAGGCGCCTTCTTCAAGGCGTGCCTTCAGGGTCTGGAGGAACCGGCCGGCGTCCGCGCCGTCCACCAGGCGGTGGTCGTACGTCAGGGACAGGTACATCATGGAGCGGATGGCGATCGAGTCGTCGCCGTTCTCGTCGGCAACAACGACGGCGCGCTTGACGATGGCGCCGGTGCCGAGGATGCCCACCTGCGGCTGGTTGATGATCGGGGTATCAAACAGCGCACCGACCGAGCCGATGTTGGTGATGCTGAAGGTGCCGCCGGACAGTTCGTCCGGACCGATCTTGCCGTCGCGGGTGCGGCCGGCAACATCGGCGATCTTGCCCGCCAGTCCGGCGAGGTTCAGGCTGCCGGCGTCGGAGATAACAGGGACCAGCAGGCCCTTGTCGGTGTCGACGGCGATCGCCAGGTGCTCGGCGTTGTGGTAGGTGATTTCCTGCTTGTCCTCGTCGTACGCAGCGTTGAGCTTGGGGTGCTGCTTGAGGGCCTCGGCCACCGCCTTGGCGATGAACGGCAGGAAGGTCAGCTTGACGCCGTTCTGCGCCTGGAAGGAGTTCTTGGCGCGGGCACGGAGCTTGGCAACCTTGGTCATGTCCACTTCGTGGACCTGCGTGAGCTGCGTGGAGACCTCAAGGGATTCGCGCATGCGGCGGGCAATGACCTGGCGGATGCGCGGCGCTTTCTGCGTGGTTCCGCGCAGTGAGGAGACTGCGCCGTTGGATGCTGCAGCGGCGGATGCTGCCGGCGCGGACGCGGCCGGAGCTGCTGCCGGTGCAGCCTTTGCCTCGGCTGCGGCAATGACATCCTGCTTGCGGATGCGGCCGCCGACGCCGGTGCCGGAGAGGGAGGTGATGTCCACGCCGTGCTGGTTTGCCAGCTTTCGGACCAGCGGAGTGACGTAGCCGGACTCGCCGCCGGCGGCGGGTGCCTCGGCTGCGGCCGGAGCGGCCTGCGGTGCCGGTGCCGGAGCTGCCGCGGGGGCCGGAGCTGCTGCCGGTGCAGGTGCTGCTGCGGGGGCTTCCTGCTTCGGCTCTTCCTGCTTGGGGGCTTCCTGGGCGGGGGCGGCCTGCGGTGCTGCGGGTGCGGGCGCTGCTGCCGCGCCTGAGCCGATGACGGCCAGGACGGAGCCCACCTCTGCGGTTTCGTCCTCGTTGACGCGGATCTCCTGGAGGGTGCCGGCCACGGGGGAGGGGATTTCGGTGTCTACCTTGTCCGTGGACACCTCCAGCAGGGGCTCGTCCACCTCGACGGCGTCGCCGACGGCTTTCAGCCAGCGGGTGACCGTGCCCTCGGTGACGCTCTCGCCGAGGGCCGGGAGGGTGACCTCGTGGCTCTCGCCGCCGCCGGCGGCCGGAGCCTCAGGCGCGGAAGCTTCCTGGGCGGGGGCCTCCTGTGCAGGGGCTTCGTCCGGTGCGGGGGCTTCAGTGGACGGGGCCTCGGCCGGTGCGGCCTGCTCAGCGGCAGGGGCCTCTTCGGCGGGGGCGCCGCCGCCGGAGCCGTCGCCGATGCGGACCAAGGGAGCGCCGACCTCGGCGGTCTCGTCCTCGGCAACCAGGATTTCCTCAATCACGCCAGCTACAGGAGAGGGGATTTCAGTGTCTACTTTGTCGGTGGAGACTTCGAGCAGCGGCTCGTCCACCTCTACCCGGTCACCTACCTGCTTGAGCCAGCGGGTGACGGTTCCTTCGGTGACGCTCTCACCGAGGGCGGGCAAGTTAACGGATTCAGACATGTCGTCCCCGTTCTCCTTATTGATCTTTAGTGCGGATGGTTGCTGCCTGTTGGCCAGCCTAGTGCACCCGGCATTCCGTGCCGGGTGCACCAGGCCCTTTGGTGCTGAGGGAAACTAGCCGTGAAGCGGCTTGCCCGCGAGTGCCAGGTGGGCTTCGCCCAGGGACTCGTTCTGCGTGGGGTGGGCGTGCACCAGCTGGGCCACATCCTCCGGGTAGGCTTCCCAGTTGACGATCAGCTGGGCTTCGCCGACCTGCTCGCCCATGCGGGCGCCGATCATGTGGACGCCCACCACGGGGCCGTCCTTCTGGCGGACCAGTTTGACCAGGCCGGACGTGCCCAGGATGGAGCTCTTGCCGTTGCCGGCGAGGTTGTATTCCTGGGTCTGCACCTGGTCCTCACCGAACTTTTCCTTGGCAGCCTTTTCGGTGTAGCCGACGGTGGCGATTTCGGGGTCGGAGTAGGTGACCTTCGGGATGTTGATGTCCTCGACGACCACCGGCTTCAGGCCGGCGATTTCCTCGGCCACGAAAATGCCCTGCTGGTAGCCGCGGTGGGCCAGCTGCACGCCCGGCACGATGTCGCCGACGGCGTAGATGTTGCCGACGCCGGTGTGCAGGCGTTCGTTGGTGATGACGAAGCCGCGGTCGATTGTGACGCCCGCTTCCTCGTAGCCAAGGTTGGCGGTGACGGGGCCGCGGCCTACGGCAACGAGGAGGAGGTCGGCTTCGAAGGTCTTGCCGTCCACCAGGGTGACCTTGACGCCGTCGTCATTCTGCTCGACGCCCTGGAAGAACACGCCGGTGGAGAACTTGATGCCGCGCTTCTTGAAGGCCCGTTCGAAGTTCTTCACGATGGTGGCGTCCTCGTTGGGAACCAGCGAGGGCAGGCCCTCGACGATCGTGACGTCCACGCCGAAGGACTTCCAGACGGAGGCGAATTCGACGCCGATCACGCCGCCGCCCAGGATGATGGCGCTCTTGGGAATGGAATCCATGGTGAGGGCCTGGTCCGAGGTGATGACCTTGCCGCCGATTTCCAGGCCCGGGAGGGTGCGGGAGTAGGAGCCGGTGGCCAGGACGATGTTCTTGCCCTTGTAGGCCGTGCCGTTAACCACCACCGTGTCGGTGCCCTGGAGCTTGCCTTCACCCTCGATGACGGTGATGCCCTTGGACTTGATGAGGCCCTGGAGGCCCTTGTACTTGCCGGCGATGATGCCGTCCTTGTACGCGTTGACGGCGTTGATGTCGATGCCGTCGAGGGTGACGTTCACGCCGTACTTTGCGGAGTCCCGGGCGTGGTCGGCCAGCTCCGCGGAGTGCAGGAGGGCCTTGGTGGGGATGCAGCCGTTGTGGAGGCAGGTGCCGCCCAGCTTGGCTTTCTCCACGAGGCCGACGGTGAGGCCAAGCTGTACTGCCCGGAGCGCGGCGGCGTATCCGCCGCTGCCGCCACCGAGTACCAGGATGTCGAATTCTTGCGCAGTTGCCTGATCGGCCACTTAGACGCTCCCTCGCGTGAACGATGACGCGGTCCTGCGCATCATCTGGTCTTGGAACCTGCACTGCTGTGATTATTCCAGCAGGCGAATTCTCTTGCATTTGTGACTACCGTGGTTCACCTTAGCGAACCACTTATCCATGCTCCACCCTGGCACCGCGATTGTGGAGCGCTTGTGTCGAGTGTCACGCGGCTTTGTGGCATAGGGATCACCGGTCCCGCAAAGCCGCGTGCCAGCCCGCTGCGGGCCGCCGGATGTCAGGCGGCAGCAGCCAGGACGTCCTCCACATAGGCCACCAGGGTCCGGACCGTGCAGCCCGTTCCCTGCTTGTGGGTGTAGCCATAGGGGCTCCCGTTGTTGAAGGACGGCCCGGCGATGTCGATATGGGCCCAGGGGATCTGTTCCCCGTCCTTGCCCTTACCCACGAATTCACGGAGGAAAACAGCAGCGGTCATCATGCCGCCATGGCGTTCGCCGATGTTCGCGAGGTCGGCGACCTGTGAGTCAAGGCTGGGACGCAGTTCCTCGGGAAGCGGCATTGGCCACACGAGCTCTCCGGCCCGGTCCGCTGCGGCCTTGAGCGGGCCGGTCACGCTGTCCGATCCCATGACACCCGCTGTCCGGTTTCCCAGGGCGATCAGCTGTGCCCCGGTGAGGGTTGCGACGTCGATGATGGCGTCCGGGTACTCGGCGCTGGCAGCGACGATGCCGTCGGCCATCACCAGCCTGCCCTCGGCATCGGTGTTGAGGACCTCAACGGTCTTTCCGCCGAACATCGTCAGGACATCGGCCGGACGTGAAGCGGCGCCGGAGGGCATGTTCTCGGCGATGCAGAGCCAGGCGGTTGCCTTCACCGGCAGGCCAAGTCCCGCCAGGGCCAGGACAGTGTTAAGGACGACGGCGGCGCCCGCCATGTCGCTCTTCATGTCACCCATGCCGAGGGCCGGCTTGATGGAGATTCCGCCAGTGTCAAAGGTGATGCCCTTGCCGACGAGCGCGATCTTTGACGTTGCCTTGGCGGGAGAGTATTCCACCTTGACCAGGCGCGGCTGGCGGGCGGAGCCCTTGCCCACGCCCATGATGCCGCCGAAGCCTTCCTTCTCGAGGCGCTTCTCGTCCCACACGGTGACCTTCACGGGCAGGCCCTTGGCCAGCTCCTTCGCAGCCTCGGCGAAGGACTCGGGGTAGAGGTGGCTGGGCGGCTGGTTCACCAGCGAACGGGTGGCATTGACCGCCCTGCCGATCAGTGCAGCCCTTTTAAGGACAGGGGCAAGTTCCTTCTGGTCGGTCAGGTCAGTGAAAATGACCGCATTGCGGACAGGATCCTTCAGGCCTTCCCTGGAGGTGCGGAACTCGGTGAAGGAATAGGCCCCCAGGGCGGCACCTTCGGCCACGGCTGCGACGTCGGCGGCGGTCGCCGTCGGGAACGCCAAGGCAACCGTGGCGAAACCGGCGAGTTGGCGGATGGCGGAACCGGCCGCCCTGCGCAGTGCTTCCCCGGCCAGGGGCTGCGCAGCCGATACCTTGCCCACGCCGGCCAAAACCAGGACACCCGCGCCGGTCTCGGGGAGGCCCGGCAGGCGCACCAGCTGATCCGCCGCGCCCGTGACGCCGAGCGCCTTAAGGGAATCGGCCAGCGCCTCGGCGGACCTTGCCGTCAGCGGGTTCTCCAGGAGGACGGGACCGTCTGCACCCTGCCCCACGCCTATGACCACGGCGTCGCTGGGGCTCTTCTTCAGGTCCCGCGAGAGGGTACTAAGGTTGATTTCAGTATTCTTGACCACGGGGTCAGTCCTCGATTCTCGAAAGATGTTCGGGCAGGGGAGCATGTTCGGCGCTCTGCCATGGTTCCCCGGGTACGGCCGTTCGGAACGCAGCCCGGGAGTTGCAGGCCCGTCTGGCAGGCCAGTTCCGATCGTAGCCCGTGGCCGCAGCGCGCGGGGTATTTCGTGAGAGGTGCGCCACACCGGGCGCCGGAATGCGAGGCCGTCCCGGGGCGTTGTAAGAAAAGAATGTCCACCCGCACCTATGAAAGGAACATGCCGTGCTTGAACGGATTTCCGGCTCCCTGCTGGACCCCGGTGCGCTCTATGCGAGCAACATTGAGCTGTTCCACAGCCCCGGGCTTCGCGGGCTGAACCTGGTGATGGGCTTCACCGGATTCGCCGATGCCGGCCACGTGGTGAAGCAGATCAATGCGGAGCTGCTGGATTCCCTTGACGCCGAGCCGGTGGCGGTGTTCGACGCCGACCAGCTGATCGACTACCGCTCACGCAGGCCGCACCTGACCTTCGTGGAGGACCACCTCCAGGACTACCAGGAACCGAAGCTGGCCCTGTACCGCCTGGTGGACGGGCTCGGAAAGCCTTTCCTCCTGCTGGCAGGCTTCGAACCGGACCTGCAGTGGGAACGCTTTGCCCGCGCCGTGGTGGGCATCGTGGAGCAACTGGACGTCAACCTGGTTACCTGGATCCACTCCATTCCAATGCCGGTTCCGCACACCCGCCCGGTGGGCGTCACGGTGCACGGCAACCGGCCGGAGCTGATCGAGGGCATCTCGGTGTGGAAGCCCACCGTGGAGGTTCCCGCAGCTGTGGGCCACATCCTGGAACTCCGCCTGGTGGAGGCAGGACGCAATGTTGCCGGTTATGTCATCCACGTGCCCCACTACCTGGCCGAGGCCGAATACCCCACGGCAGCCGTCGCCGGCCTTGAATACCTGGGGGCGGCCACCTCGCTGATGCTGCCCTCGGACAGGCTCCGCGAAGCCGGCCGCGAGGTCAGCCGCCAGATTGCCGAACAGATTGACGCCTCCGAGGAAGTCCAGCAGGTGGTGTCGCGGCTGGAGACCCGCTACGACGAGAAGGCCGAGGGCACGGTCCGCCGATCGCTCCTCGCCGACGAGAATGACGAGCTGCCCAACGCCGACGTCCTGGGCGCCGCGGTGGAAGCGTACCTGGCGCGGGAGAACCCGGGGCAATAAAGCTCTGCAGCGTTGTCCCCGGGCATAATGAAGTGGTGACTGCACCCCGCGCCTGGCTTATCTGGACCATCGGAATCTTTGGGTACCTGGTAGCCGTGGCGCAGCGCACGTCCTTTGGCGTGGTGGGGCTGGAAGCCACTGAGCGGTTCCATGCCAGCGCGTCGGCGATCTCGTTCTTCACTGTCCTCCAGCTCCTTGTCTACGCCGGACTCCAGATCCCGGTTGGCCTGCTGGTGGACAGGTTCGGCTCGCGCGCCATGATCGCCGGCGGCGCCGCCCTGATGGGCCTGGGCCAGCTCCAACTCGCTTTTGCCGACACAATTCCCGGGGGAGTGGCCGGCCGCGTGCTGGTGGGCGCCGGGGACGCCATGACCTTCATCTCCGTGATCCGGCTGATTCCCCTGTGGTTCGCTCCAGCCCGGGTGCCCCTGGTGACCCAGCTGACGGGCATGTCCGGCCAGCTGGGCCAGCTGTTCAGCGTCATCCCGTTCGCCTTCGTCCTCCATCTCTCAGGCTGGACCACCGCGTTCCTGATGCTGGCAGGCCTGTCCGCGCTCGCCGTCGTCCTGGTCCTGCTGCTCCTGCAGGACGCCCCGCCGGGCACGGAACGGCCGCACGCGAAACAGGGCCTGCGGGCAACCGGCGCCTCCCTGGCCCGGGCCTGGCGCCAGCCGGGGACACGGCTGGGGTTGTGGAGCCACTTCACCATCCAGTTCAGCGGCACGGTGTTTGCCATGACCTGGGGCTACCCCTTCCTCATTTCCGGCCAAGGGCTGGATGCCGGAACAGTTGCCGCCCTCATGGCGCTGTACGTCGCCGCCGCAATGGCGGTAGGGCCGTTCATCGGACGCTTCGTTTCAAGGCATCCGCTGCGGCGTTCCACCATGGTCCTGCTGATTGCCGGCGCTACAGCGGGGGCATGGGCTGCCGTCCTGCTGACTCCCGGACGGGCCCCCCTCTGGCTGCTGGCCGGCCTTGTCGTGGTGCTCGCCGTCGGCGGCCCCGGCTCGATGATCGGCTTCGACTTCGCACGGACGTTCAATCCGGCGCACCGGATCGGAACGGCGACGGGCATCGTCAACGTAGGCGGGTTCATCGCAGCCCTTGTCGCAATCTTCCTGATCGGGCTGATGCTGGACGTCCTGTATGCCAGCGGTTTCTCCAACGGCGTCCTGTACGGGCTGGATCCGTTCCGTATTGCCCTGAGCGTCCAGTTCCTGCTGATCGGATCCGGTGCGGCTGCGATGCTGGTATGCCGGCGCAAGGTGCGGCGCCAAATGGCCGCGCAGGGCGTCATTGTTCCACCCCTGCGCAGCGCCCTTGCCCGCCAGCGGCGGGAAAGCCTCGCCCGGCGCCGGCAGCCGACGCCTACGGACGGCGCCGACTAGTCCTGCACAGCGCAGGGTTCCCCACATAGCCGGACCAGGTCCTTACCCGGTGCAGGCGGTCCATGAAGGCTGGAGGCATGACACCTCCAGAGCACCTGACAATCCGCAGCCCGGAAGACGTCCTGGGCTTCATTCCCCACTCGCTGGGCTACTGGCCGTCCGCAAGCCTGGTTGCCATGACACTGCAGGGCAAACGGCTGGGCGCCACGCTCCGTCTGGATCTGCCCGGCCCGGACGTCCTGGCGCAGCCCGCCGCCTTTGCCCGGACGGTCTGCACCTACCTTGAAGCGGACCGTAATGCCGACGGGTCGCTGCTGGCACTCTTCACCAACAATGGCTGGCTGGCAGGGCCGGACCGCTATGGCAGCCTGCTCGCGGGGCTGCAATGGGCGCTGGCCGGAGCAGGAATGCCGGTCCGGGATGCCTGGTATGTCGGCAGCGAGTATTGGCGGGACGCGTTGTGTGCTGATCCTGCGTGCTGCCCTTTTCCCGGACGTCCGGTGCAGGAGATCCGGGACAGCACCCTGAACGCAGAAATGGTGTACCGCGGAAGCAGCGTGGGCCCGGCGCCGCAGGAACAGGCGGCCGCGGTCCTGCCTGGTTCCAGCCTCCATTTTGCTGCTGTCCGGGAGGCCGAAGAGGCGTGGTTGGCACAACTGGACCTGCGCCGCGGAAGCAGGCCGCAGTTTGACGCTGTCCTGGAGGTCTGGGCGGCCCTGCTTAACCGTCCGCGGGGTGAACCGTGGCTGCCCGAGGCTGAACGCGACGGCTTCCTTCGGGCAACCCTGCTGGTACCGCGATGGCGGGATGCCGTCCTGATGATGGCTGCCGCCGGACGGGCGGCAGCGGAAGCCGGGGCCGGGCAGTTCGCCATATTTCGCGACGAATGCCGCCTTGAACCTGTGGCTCCGCCGGCAGAAGCCTTTGGCGCCGGCCCTGGCCGTGAAGCGGCCCCGCCCGGTGGAACTCCGAACAGCCGGGCGACGGAAACGGGTGTTCCCCGCTATGGCGATGTCCTGATGGGGATCCAGCCTGCCGCCCCGGACTGGGAGAGGCTCGACGCCTTGGATCTCATTTTCCAGCAACTCGCACCGTCCGGAGGAAAGGCTGCGGCAGCATCGCTCACGGGAAGGGGCTGGATCGCGTGGTGCCGGGGCCGCGGCTCCTTCTCCGCGGCCTACCTCGCCCAGGCCCTGGATCTGGAACCCGGGTACCGGCTCGCGGAACTGCTGCTGGAACTGGTCCACAGGGGAACCGTCTGCGGCTGGGCGGCACGGAAGGAGGCAGCCTGGCAGAAATTCGGCCCCGACGCGGCGTGAGTGGCGGGCGAAGGGGTGGCGTGAGCGTGCAGCGGGCACGGGCCGGCGGGCTTGCCGGACGATGAGAACAGCGGAGAGGCCGTTAACCGGGAAAACATGAGACAATGGTTGCCGAGACCCGGTTGGGTCCGTGTATCGAGCGCCCAGGATTGTGCCCTTCGGGGAACATTACAGCGGCTCCGGCAGTTGTCTTAATAGACTCTGCCGGCCGTGGTAGCGCTTGGTTTTCACCACGGACTTGACAGGGTCATAGTGGTGTTGCCCGTATGGTGATTCCACAGACCACCGCTAGAAAGGTTTTCTGTGACCCCGTCTTCCACGAAGAAGGACCCCGCCGCCCAGGACGAACTGTCCGCCGAGGAGAAGCAGGCTGCGACCAACGCCAAGCGGGCAGCTACGCGGGCAGCCAACAAAGCATCTGCCGGTGAGGCCGCGGACGGCAAGCGCGAGCCCAAGAAGCGCGGGCCCAAGCCAGGCGCAAAGGCAGCTGCCGAGGCCGCCGGTAAGTCTGCGGCCGGTGGCGCGGACGATGTAGAAGAAGTCGACGAAGATCTCGACGACATCATCCTCGAAGGACCCGAGGTCATCGAGGACGACGCCGAGGCAGATCCCGCCAAGGGTGCCGCCGGCTCCGGCAAGGGCTTCGTCTACTCGGACGCCGATGACGACGACGCACCCGTGCAGCAGGTCATGTCCGCCGGAGCTACCGCCGACCCCGTCAAGGACTACCTGAAGCAGATTGGTAAGGTCGCGCTGCTCAACGCCGAGCAGGAAGTTGACCTGGCGCTCCGGATCGAAGCCGGACTGTTTGCCGAGGAAAAGATCAACGCTGACGACGGCTCCATGGATCCGAAGTACAAGCGGGAGCTTGAATTCATCATCCATGACGGCAAGCGCGCCAAGAACCACCTCCTGGAAGCGAACCTCCGTCTGGTGGTCTCGCTGGCCAAGCGCTACACCGGCCGCGGCATGCTGTTCCTGGACCTCATCCAGGAAGGCAACCTGGGCCTCATCCGTGCGGTGGAGAAGTTCGACTACACCAAGGGCTTCAAGTTCTCCACCTACGCCACCTGGTGGATCCGCCAGGCAATCACCCGCGCCATGGCCGACCAGGCACGCACCATCCGTATTCCGGTGCACATGGTCGAGGTCATCAACAAGCTGGCCCGCGTGCAGCGCCAGATGCTGCAGGACCTGGGCCGTGAACCCACGCCCGAAGAGCTGGCCCTCGAACTGGACATGACGCCCGAGAAGGTCGTTGAAGTCCAGAAGTACGGCCGCGAGCCCATTTCGCTGCACACGCCCCTGGGCGAGGACGGCGACTCCGAGTTCGGCGACCTGATCGAGGACTCCGAAGCCGTGGTTCCTGCGGACGCCGTGAGCTTCACGCTCCTGCAGGAGCAGCTGCACTCCGTCCTGGACACGCTGTCCGAACGCGAGGCCGGCGTTGTGGCCATGCGCTTCGGCCTGACTGATGGACAGCCGAAGACTTTAGACGAAATCGGAAAGGTCTACGGAGTCACGCGTGAGCGCATCCGCCAGATCGAATCGAAGACCATGTCCAAGCTCCGCCACCCGTCGCGGTCGCAGGTGCTCCGGGACTACCTGGACTAGGTCAGGACCGGTCAACAACGCGGCCCGCCGGCCGCCGCGCCCCAGGTGCGGCAGCCGGCGGGCCGCGTTGTTTCCGCCAGGTCGTGCACGACCGCTGCGCCGCGGGCAGTGCCTTGAATCTTTACTGCTTAAAAGGATTGGGACCCCACCATGCGGCGGGGTCCCAACAGCTTCTGGAACCTAGTCGATTTCTACGACTGCCTTTTCGTGAAGCTTGCCCGTCTCGTCGTGCCAGTCGGAGCTCAACGGCTTGAGGGTCGCCTCCACTGCACGGGCGTGGTGGCCGCAGAACAGCAGTTCACCGCCGGAGGACTCCAATACAACCCGGACGTAAGCCTGAGCCCCGCAACGATCGCACCGGTCCAGTGCGTTGAGTGTGCGGTCTGCCACTGCTGTTGTCATGTCGGCCTCCTTAGTAGATCAGTACGTCTATATAACCAGCATTCGTAACAAAACCATCGCAAGGATGGGGCAAGTTCGCTGTGCGCGTATCCGCAAAGTTGGCTCAAGTTCGCCGCAGGGGCTGGCCGGCACAATCCCGCGTGGCGCGGTCCACACCCCCGGCCAGGTGTGGCAGCCGGTCTGCCGGTACCCGGCCGACTACCCTAGAGGAAGCGATCCACGCCTGCTGTTCCCGTCCCTGAAGGAGTTCATCACCAGTGGCACCAAGTTCTGATTACACTGCCCGGCACCTGTCTGTACTGGAGGGCCTCGAGGCTGTCCGCAAGCGCCCGGGCATGTACATCGGTTCCACCGACTCCCGCGGACTCATGCACTGCCTCTGGGAGATCATCGACAACTCCGTGGATGAGGCCCTGGCCGGCTTCGGCCACGACATCAAGATCATCCTCCACGCCGACAACTCCGTGGAGATCCACGATGACGGCCGCGGCATCCCCATCGACAAGGAACCCAAGACCGGCCTGACGGGCGTCGAAGTGGTTTTCACGAAACTGCACGCCGGCGGCAAGTTCGGCGGCGGCTCCTACACCGCCTCCGGCGGCCTGCACGGCGTCGGCGCGTCCGTGGTCAACGCACTGTCCTCCCGCCTCGACGTTGAGGTGGACCGCGGCGGCAAGACCTACAAGATGTCCTTCCGGCGCGGCGAGCCCGGGCGCTTCAAGGACGTCGGCTCCAAGGTCGATCCGGCCGCACCCTTCACCCCGTTCGTGGACGATTCCGTCCTGGACGTGGTGGGCAAAGCGAAGCGCGGGGTCACGGGCACCCGGATCCGGTACTGGGCCGACCGGCAGATCTTCACCCCGGACGCAAAGTTCTCCTATGACGAACTGGCCGCCCGCGCGCGCCAGACCTCCTTCCTGGTGCCCGGCCTCAAACTGACCGTGCGCGATGAGCGGAGGTTCCCGGGAACGCCCGGCGAGGCAGGAGTGCACGAAGAGGTCTTCCACCACGACGGCGGGATCTCCGAATTCGCGGAGTTCCTCGCCGCCGATCCCGCCGTCACTGACGTCTGGCGGCTGCACGGCTCCGGAAAGTTCAAGGAGACGGTTCCCGTCCTGGACGAGCGCGGGCACAGCCAGCTGGCCGAGGTGGAGCGGGACTGTGAGGTGGATGTCGCGCTGCGCTGGGGCATTGGCTACGACAGCACCGTCCGGAGCTTCGTCAACATCATCTCCACCCCCAAGGGCGGAACCCACCAGTCAGGCTTTGAGCAGGCCCTGGTCAAGACCTTCCGCAAAGCGGTGGAAACCAACGCCCGTAAGCTCAAGGCGGGCAACGACAAGATCGAAAAGGATGACATCTTCGCGGGCCTGACCGCCGTCCTGACCGTGAGGCTGGCGGAGCCGCAGTTCGAAGGCCAGACCAAGGAGATCCTGGGCACCTCGGCGGTGCGCGCCATCGTGTCAAAGGTGGTGGAGCGCGAGATCAGTGCCAAGCTCGGCTCCGCGAACCGGAACGACAAGGCCCAGTCAGCCCTGCTGCTGGAAAAAATCGTCAACGAAATGAAGTCGCGGATCTCGGCACGCGTCCACAAGGAAACCCAGCGGCGCAAGAACGCCCTGGAAACTTCCTCGATGCCCACCAAGCTTGCCGACTGCCGTACGGACGACGTCGACCGCTCCGAACTTTTCATCGTGGAAGGCGATTCAGCGCTGGGAACCGCCAAACTGGCACGGTCCTCGGACTTCCAGGCCCTGCTGCCCATCCGCGGCAAGATCCTCAACGTCCAGAAGGCCTCGGTGGGGGACATGCTCTCCAACGCCGAATGCGCGGCCCTCATCCAGGTGGTGGGTGCGGGCTCCGGGCGCAGCTTCGATATCAGCGCCGCCCGCTACGGCAAAGTAATCCTGATGACGGACGCCGATGTTGACGGTGCCCACATCCGCACGCTGCTCCTGACGCTCTTCTTCCGCTACATGCGCCCCATGATCGAAGATGGCCGCGTTTTCGCCGCGGTGCCGCCGCTGCACCGGGTGGAGGTCATCAACGCTGGCCAGAAGGCGAACGAAATGATCTACACGTACTCGGAGGCGGAACTCCATGTCCTCCTGGCCCGCCTTGCCAAGGAAGGCAAGCGGTACAAGGAGCCCATCCAGCGCTACAAGGGCCTGGGCGAGATGGATGCCGAGCAGCTGGCCGAGACCACCATGGACCCGCGGCACCGCACGCTGCGCAAGGTGGGCATCGAGAACGCCAAGCAGGCAGAGGAGATCTTTGACCTGCTGATGGGCTCGGACGTGTCGCCGCGCAAGGACTTTATTATCGCCGGCGCCGCAAGCCTGGACCGGGAGCGCATCGACGCCTGACGGGGCGGTGGAGCCGCCGGAGGTACGACGCCGCGGCTCAGCCCGGCAGCCCCGGTACCACCAGCAGGGCGGTGGGCAGCGCCAGCAGCAGTACGGATCCGGCCATCACCATGTTCCGGACCGGAGCCGGCAGCTCAGGCTGGGGTGAGAGCAGCCTGCTGACCCTGGTGGCCGTGGTGCGGGCCGGGTCCGGGCCGGGCGTGCCGGCGGCCGCCTCGAGCCCGGACAGCGCCAGGCTGGAAGCTGAGGGGCGGAGTTCCGCTCCTCCGGTGCTCCCGGCCGATCCGCTGGCCACGATGGCGATTGCCTTGATCAGCGTGGCCTTGCTCTCGGTTTTGAGCGCGACGTCGTCGGCCAGCATTTCGATCAGCGAATTCACCGACTCCTGGGCCAGGCGGGTGGTGGGCAGCCACGGCAGTGCTTGCCGCCACGCGGCAAAAGCCCACAGCAGCAGGTGGTGCCGTTGGTTCAGGTGGGCGTTCTCATGGATCAGTACCGCCCGGAGTTCTGCCGGTTCAAGGGCCGCCATCAGGCCATCCGAGAGGACCGTCACCGAGCGGGCGCCGCCGGGAAGGCAGTAGGCCACGGGGGAGTCATGGCTGATAACGAGCGTTCCCGTTCCTTCACCGGACGGTGAGGCCAGGAGGGCCAGCAGTTCGCGGTGCCGCCGGCGCTGGCGCTCGATCTTGTAGTAGGTCAGCAACAGTGTGAACACGAGGTGGGCGGTGAGCAGGGCGGCAGCGGACAGGGCAAAGATGTGCCAGAACCCCAAAGCCGTGGTGGGGGCATTGAAGAGCACCATTCCGGCCAGCGCCCGAAGCCCCGCAATCAGGTTGTCGCCGATCGGCTCCAGGCCGTAGACCAGCATGGCGCCGATCATCGACAGCCCGCCGGCCAGGGCGATCGCCTGCCACAGGATCATGGCAGTGAACGGCGAGCGGGCAGGCCACTTCGCCCGCGAGAGGAGGATAGGCACCGGCCACGCCAGGACTATCGCAAGGACCGCCAGCAGGTATGAGGCCCAGAACATGGTGCGTTACAGGTGGCCAAGCAGTTTGCGCAGCGTCTCGGCCTCGCCCTCGGAAACGGACCCAATGAAGCGTGCCAGCACGGCCTCGCGGTCCGGCGCCGACCCCAGCACTTCATGCATCAGCTCAGCGGTGTGGTCCGCACGGCTGGACACTGCCTGGTACCGGTGCGGGCGGGTGCCGCGTTCGCGCTCCACCAGGCCCTTCTTTTCCAGCCGGGACAGCACGGTAAGAACGGTGGTCACGGCAAGTTCCTTGCCTTCATGGGCTGCCGTGCCGTCCTGTCCGGCCGACGTCTGCGCCAGCCGGTCCCGCAGGGTATTAGCGGTGGCTGCTCCCTGGCCCGCCCAGAGCAGATCCATCACTGCCCGTTCCAGTTCACCAAGACTAGCCATTGCACTTTTCCTTTGTTCCCCGCGCCACCGCGTCGAAGCGGCGGTGGCTGCATGCTTTGCTTCAACTACAAGTTCTAATTTACCCGGTTTTCACGAGACTTTCTACGTTGGGTAGAACAGTTCGCCTGCCGCCTCCCTTGCCTGCGGCTCCAGGGGAGTGGAAGCTGGTTTTTACACCGCTGCCGACGTTGTTCTACACTCGGTAGAAGTTCAGTTCTACAAAACGTAGAAGATCTGCATTTCGCTGACACGAGGGACCGCCTTGGACGCTATGGACGCGCTGGAAATCGCACGCTGGCAATTCGGCATCACCACCGTTTACCACTTCATGATGGTTCCGCTGACCATCGGCCTTGGCCTGGTCGTGGCCGTCATCCAGACCGCCTGGCACCGCACGGGCAACTCCGAATACCTACGGATGACCAAGTTCTGGGGCAAGCTGTTCCTCATCAACTTCATCATGGGCGTGGCCACCGGCATCGTCCAGGAGTTCCAGTTCGGCATGGCCTGGAGCGAGTACAGCCGGTTCGTGGGCGATGTTTTCGGCGCGCCGCTGGCGCTGGAGGCGCTCCTCGCCTTCTTCGTGGAATCCACGTTCCTGGGCTTGTGGATCTTCGGCTGGAAACAGCTCAAGCCGGGCATCCACCTGGCCTGCCTGTGGATTGCCGTCATCGGTTCCGTCTTCTCCGCTTACTTCATCATCGTGGCCAACAGCTGGATGCAGCACCCGGTGGGTGTGGAGATGATCGACGGCCGGCCTGTCATGACTGACGCCTGGGCCGTCTTCACCAACAACACCGCCCTCGTTGCCGTGCCCCACACGCTGTTCGGCGCACTGGCGGTGGCGGGCGGCTTCCTCCTCGGCATCGCCTGGTACCACCTGTGGCGGAGGCGGCGCGACGGCGTCGACACCGTGGGCGCCGACGGCAAGGTGGTCCCCGGCGAAGCAGCGGACATCCCCGGCCGTGACCTGAACGACCACAAGGTCTGGCTCCGGTCCCTGCGCATCGGCGCCGTGGTTGCCATGATTTCCTTCGCCGGCACAGCCCTCACCGGCGACCTCCAGGGCAAGCTGATGTTCGAGCAGCAGCCCATGAAGATGGCCGCGGCGGAAGCTGCCTGCCACGACGGCACCGGCTTCTCGGTCCTCAGCATCGGCAACATCGGCTCGCAGAACTGTGACGACATCGTGGCGCTGATCGAGGTTCCGGGCATCCTCTCCTACCTGGCCAAGGGGGACTTCACCACCGAAGTCCAGGGGGTCAACACCCTGCTGCCCGAATACCAGGAGAAGTACGGCACGAACCTGCCGGACAACCCGATCTACGGTGAACGCGCCGGGCAGGAGATCGACTACCTGCCGGTCATGGAGGTGACCTACTGGGGCTTCCGCATGATGATCGGCTTCGGCGGGCTTGCCGCCCTGGCAGCGCTGGTGGCGCTGTGGATCACCCGGAAGGGAACCGTTCCAGAGTCCCCGTGGCTCATGCGGCTGGCGGTCTTCGGCATCCTGGCCCCGTTCGGTGCCAATGCTGCCGGCTGGATCTTCACGGAAATGGGACGCCAGCCTTTTGTGGTGGCCCCCAATCCCGACCCCAGCGGCATCGACCAGGTGTTCATGTTCACCGCCGCCGCGGTTTCGCCGGGGGTGTCGGCGGGAGAGTTGCTGGCATCACTGGTAACGCTGACGGCGGTGTACGCGGTCCTGCTGGTGGTTGAGGTCAAGCTGCTGGTCAAGTACATCCGGGGCGGAGTAGTTTCCGCCATGCCGGAACTGGCGCACGCACCCGTGGACGAGAACGAGGACGCCACCCCGGGACCGGGCGGCCCAGGCGGCGGGAAACCCGCCGACGACGTCCTGGCCTTCGCCTACTAGCCCGATACCAAGCAGAGGAAACACAGAATGGAACTGCTCCCGACCATCTGGTTCATCGCCATCGCCGTGCTGTGGACCGGGTACCTCTTCCTTGAGGGCTTCGATCTCGGCGTCGGAATGCTCATGAAGCTTTTCGCCCGCAACAACACCGAACGCCGGGTCCTGCTCAACACCATCGGCCCGGTCTGGGACGGCAACGAGGTCTGGCTCCTGACCGCGGGCGGCGCCACCTTCGCTGCCTTCCCGCTCTGGTATGCCTCCCTGTTTTCGGCCCTTTACCTGCCGCTCCTGGTGGTGCTCGTTGCCCTGATCTTCCGCGCGGTGGCCTTCGAATACCGCGGCAAGGTGGACACCGAAGAGTGGCGTGCCCGCTGGGACTGGGCCATCGCCCTCGGTTCCTTCTTCGCCGCTTTCGGAGTGGGCGCCGCGCTGGCCCTCACCACCACCGGGCTTCCCCTGAATGCGAACGGCGACCGTGAGGGCGGTCCGCTGGCCTGGTTCAGCGGCTACGCCGTGCTGGGCGGGCTCGCCGTAGCGGGTTTCTCACTGCTGCATGCCCTGGCCTTCCTGGCCCTGAAGACCGACGGCGACGTCCGGCACCGGGCCCGCCAGTGGTTCGTGCGGCTGCTGCCGGTGCTGTTGCTGCCCATCGCCGCGTGGGCCCTCAGCATCCAGTTCCTCGACGGCAAGCCGTGGACCTGGGCCCTGGTCATCCTCGCCGTTGCCGCGGCAGCCGCAGCCTGGTTCCTGGCCCGCAAGGCAGCCGAAGGCAAGGCCTTCCTGGCCCTGGGCGCCTTCCTGGTACTCGGAACCGCGTCCATCTTCGCCGCAGTATTCCCCGTGGTGCTGCCCTCCACCCTGGACAGCGCCTTCGACCTGACCATTTCAAATGCTTCCTCCTCGGATTACACTCTTGGCCTTATGAGTGTCGTGGCCGCCTTCGGCCTCCCCCTGGTCATCGCCTACCAGGCCTGGACCTACTGGGTCTTCCGGCGGCGTGTCAGCGCGGCGCACATCCCGGAGGCGCACAGCTTCCTGCCGGCCATCGCCGCCAGGGCCTTCACCACGAAGGGCTGACATGCGGCCAAGTTTCCCGCCCGGTCCCGCCACCCGCTCCGCCCTCTACCTCCTGGGACTGCTGGCTGCGCTCAAGGCGTTGTCCCTGGTGCTCATGGGCCAGGCGGTGGCATCAGCCCTCGCCGGAATGGTGGCGGGGGACCCGGGCTGGGCCGGCGAGATTCCCCTGGGACTGGCCGGCGCGGTCCTGCGGTCCCTGACGGTCTGGGGACAAGCCGTTGCATCCCGCCGGGCCGCCCTTGGCATCAAGGAGGAGCTCCGCGCCGGGCTCCTTGAACGGGCTCTGCGCAACGGCGTACGGGAGACCGGACCGGCCGACGGCGGGCTCGCCGTTTTGGCAACCCGCGGCCTGGACGCCCTGGACAACTACTACACCCAGTTCCTGCCCGCGCTGGTGAACTGCGCCACGATTCCGCTGCTGCTGGGAGCGCGGATCCTTTTCGCCGACTGGCTCAGCGCAGTGGTGATTGTCCTGACGGTGCCGCTCGTGCCGTTGTTCATGGTGCTGATCGGCCGGTATACCGAGGACAGCGTCCGCGAGGCGCAGGCCTCCCTCGCAAGGCTCTCCGCCCACATGCTGGAGCTCGCCAAAGGACTGCCCGTCCTGGTGGGACTCGGCCGGGCCACGGCGCAGCGCAAGGCGCTGGAGGAGATCTCGGAGGAATACCGCGCCCGCACCATGGGAACCCTGCGCACGGCCTTCCTGTCGGCCCTGGCGCTGGAACTGATCGCAACCATCTCCGTCGCTGTGGTGGCGGTGTTCATCGGTGTCCGCCTGGTGCACGGCGACATGCCGCTCGAAGCAGGCCTGCTTGCCCTGATCCTGGCGCCGGACTGCTATCTTCCGCTGCGGGAACTGGGCACCGCCCACCACGCCAGCGACGACGGCCGGGTTGCCCTCGCCGCAGCCGCCGCTGTCACGGATGCTCCCGAGCCCCGCCCGCTTCCTGCAGCCAAGGCAGGAAGGCCCGGGGCGCCGGTCACCGTCACGGACCTTGCCGTGAGCTACGGCGGAAGGTCAGGGCCCGCCGTCGGCCCGCTCACCTTCTCGGCACCCCAAGGCAGGATCACCGCCCTGGACGGCGCCAGCGGCGCAGGAAAGAGCACGGTCCTCGGCGTCCTGGCCGGGACCATTGGCGACGGCGGCGGCACCACGGTAACCGGCACGGTCCAGGGCCTGGACCGGACCGCCCTGGCCTGGGTGCCGCAACACCCCGCGATGCTCGCGGAAACCGTCCTGGATGAGGTGGTGCTCTACGTTTCCGGGGACATCCCTGGCGCCCGCGGCCATGCAGGCGCGGAAGCCGCCGCACGCGCCTGCCTGGACCGCGCTGCCGCCGGCCACCTGGCCCAGCAGCACCCGGCGGAACTGAGCCCGGGCGAGCTGCGGAGGGTCGCCCTGGCCCGGGGGCTGGCGAAGATCGAGGCCGGAGCCACCGTCCTGCTGCTCGACGAGCCCACCGCGCACCTGGACGACGCCTCGGCGATGGCCGTCGAGGAGGCCATCAGGAAGCTCCGGGGCCGGGTGACGGTGATCCTGGTGGCACACAATGAACGCACCCGCAGCCTCGCGGACCACGTGGTGGCCGTGGGAGGGCCGGGCCGGACAGTCCCCGCCGCGGCGCACCCGGCGGATGCATTCCAGGCACAACCTGCTACCGCGGCCGGCTCCGCCGCCGGCGAAACGGCCGACGACTCAGCCGGCACGGCTGCCGGCGCCACAATCCCCGCCGCGCCCGAACCAGCAGACAGCCGCGCCACCGCCCGGCTGCTCGCAGTGCTCCTTGCGCCGGTGCGCGGCAAGTTCGCGGCCGCCGCGGTGTTGGGCACGCTGGCCGCAGTCTTCGCCGTGGCGCTGTCCGGCCTGTCCGGCTGGCTGATCATCCGGGCCAGCGGGCAGCCGCCCATCCTGTACCTGCTGACCGCCATCGTGGGGGTGCGGTTCTTCGGAATCGGGCGGGCGGTGCTCCGTTACTGGGAACGGCTCCTCCTGCATGATGCGGTGTTTGCCGCCCTCACCCGGCTCCGCGGACAGCTGTGGGAGTCGCTGAGCCGCAGGGCGCTCGCACTCCGCCGCCTGCTCCAGGGCGGCAACGTCCTGGGATCGGTGATTGACGACGTCGATACCGTCCGCGACCTCCTGCCCCGCGTTGTGCTGCCGCCCGTTACCGCCCTTGCCGTCTCCGCGCTGGCACTGGCCACTACCGGCCTGCTGGTGCCGGCCGCGCTGCCGGCCGTCCTGGCCGCCGCCGCGGCCAGCCTGTTCATGGCGCCGGCCCTGGCACTGTGGGCTGACCGGAAATCTGCCAGCGCCGAACAGGTTCTGAGGTCCGGAGTGCTGCGGCGCATTTCCGCAGCCCTTGATGCCAGGGCCGAGCTGCACGCCAACGGCGTTGCCTTCGCTGTCCTTGCAGGACTGCGGGCGCAGGACCGCGATGCCACCCGGGCGTCCCGGCGCTCGGCCTGGGCGGACGGACTGGGCCACGCCATCACCACCGCTTCGTGCTGCGCCGCGGCTTTCGCTGCCGCCTTGCTGGCGGCTCCCGCGGTGTTCGAGGGCCGCCTCGAGCCCGCCACTGCGGCGGTGGTGGTGCTGCTGCTCCTCGCGCTCGTGGAACCTTACGCGGCGATGACGACGGCGGTACGCCAGTTCCCGGCGCTCCGGACGGTCATGCGGCGCGTCGCCGCCTCGGGCGCGCTGGACCGCGCCGCCCCCGATTCCGTGGGCAGCGCTGCGGACGGCCTGCAGGAGGTGCCGCCCCGGCACAACTGTGCTCCCGGCGTCGAACTCGAAAACCTTGCCGCGGCCTGGCCGGGCGGTGCGCCGGTGTTTGCCGGGCTGGACGCGGTTGCGGAACCGGGGCGTTGGCTGGCAGTCACCGGGCCCTCGGGCTCCGGAAAGTCCACCCTGCTCTCGGTCCTGCTGGGCTTCCTTCCGGCCGCCGCGGGGACTGCCCGGGTGACCGGCCGGGCCGCGTGGTGCCCGCAGGAGGCCCACCTCTTTGACTCGACCATCCGCGGCAACCTGCTGCTGGGCAAGCGTTCCTCCGGGGACCGGGCTGCCGGCGGCGACGCCGAACTTCGGGATGTGCTTGCGTCCGTTGGGCTGTCCGGCCTGGTGGAGGGGCTGCCGGCGGGCCTGGACACCCGGATCGGTCCCGGCGGTGCGTTCCTGAGCGGAGGGGAGCGCCAGCGCCTGGCGGTGGCCCGCACGCTGATGACGGGCGCGGAGGTGATCCTGTTGGACGAGCCGACGGCCCACCTGGATGCGGAATCGGCACAGGACATGCTGGCGGACCTGCGCGCGGGGCTGCGGAACCGCACTGTGGTGCTGGTGACCCACAACCCCGCTGACATCGCCCCCGGCGACGCCCGCCTGGTGCTGGCCGCCGGGTCAGGGAACACAGGACGCGCACCCGCGCCTGCGTATGCCCGGACCCGTGCCTCGACGGCGTATGCGCTTACCGCGGCAGAGGGGGATCAGCCGTCCACGTCGTGAAGGTGATGGACGACGTCGTGCAGGAAGTACTGGGCGAGGGTCAGGACGGTGAATTCAGAACCGTTGCTGCGCAGCCCTTTCCGTGCCCACTCCGCTTCGCGGACGCCGGCAAAGGACTCCGCCACCTGCTTACCCTCTGCGGCCAGTTCAGCGCTCACCACGGCGGGATCGGCGTTGGCGTAGTCCTTGTCCAGCGCTGTCCGGTCCTGGTCCCAGTTCTCGAACCGGGCGTCGTCCGAATCCAGCATGAGGTTCAGCCTCTGGTCAAAGAGGCTGAAGACGTCCCGGACGTGGCAGGCGTACTCCAGCGCCGACCAGGTGTGCTCGTTCGGGCGCTCGGCGGCGTCCGGCCTGCGCAGGACGGCCCGCCAGCGGGGGAGCATGTTTTCGATGGTCCCGGGGACCGTTGACGGCGTGACCGTGGAAGCGTCAAAAGAGCATTCCGGGCAGGGACGGGTCAGGACCCAGGTCCAGTCCTTCTCATCAGGAACGATAGGCATGGAAGCAGTCTAGGCTGGATCAGGCAGTCTGGGCGGGATCAGGCCAGGCCATGGCGGGACCCACCACATCCACCGGCTGGGAGAGCGGGACTCCGGATCCGTCACGCCGGCCATGCTCCTGCGGCAGGGACCTGGCGACCCCGGCTGCCGAGGACGCCTTGGCCGGGCCGTGGCCTGCCCAGGCGAGCAGCAGCGTGTCCTCGCCCTTCAGGAAGCGGTGGGCCCGCACTCCGGCCGTCGCACGCCCCTTCACCGGATACTCGGAGAACGCGGTCACCTTGGCTGTGCCGGGGGCGGTGCCGGGAAGCGCGCCGGTGGTTCCCGCGATGGTCACCACAACGGCGGCCTCGTCCTTGGGCTGGATGGCGCCGAAGTACAGTACACGGTCCCCGGACGCCAGCTTGATGCCTGCCATGCCGCCGGCCGTACGGCCCTGCGGCCGCACGCTTGCGGCACCAAACTTCAGCAGCTGCGCCTGGCTGGTCAGGAACACCAGCTCGGCATCATCGGCTCCCGCAGGCACCACGTTGACCACAAAGTCCTTGTCCTTCAGGGAAATGACGTCCCAGTCTTCCCGGTTCAGCGGATAGTCCGGCTGCACCCGCTTCACCACTCCCTGGGCAGTGCCAATGGCCAGCACTTCGTCCAGCGGGACGAACGCCACCAGGGTCTCCCCCTTCAGGAGGGTCAGGAAATCCTTGGCGGGAACCCCGCCGGCGAGGTTCGGCAGGCCCGAGACCGGGGGCAGGACCGGCATGTCCATCACCTGGAGGCGCAGCATGCGCCCCTGCGAGGTAACCGCAGCGATTTCGCCCCGCGCCGAGGTCTTGACCACGGACGTGTATACATCGTGCTTGGCCCGGGGGCCGGCCTCCGCCAGCGGCTCCTGGTTGCTGGTGCGGGCCACCTGCCCGGACGCGGTCAGGATTGCCCAGCAGGGGTCGTCGGCGATTTCCAGGGCCAGCGGCGCGGCCTTGCCCTTCTTTCCCGCGGCCAGGGCGAGGTCGGCGGCAACGGTGGGGGCCACAGCCTCTGATTCCAGCAGGACCGTCCGCCGCGGCGTGCCGTGCTCTTCGGCGATGGCGCCCAGTTCGTCGGACACCAGCGTGCGCAGCCGTTCCTCTGAGCCCAGGATGGCCTCCAGCTCCGCGATCTCGCGGCGGAGCTCGTCCTGTTCCTTCTCGAGCTCGATCCGGGAGTACTTGGTCAGCTGGCGGAGGCGCAGTTCCAGGATGTAGTTCGCCTGGATTTCCGTGAGGTCGTAGATGGACATCAGCCGGGCCCGGGCGGCGGCGGCCTCATCCGAGGACCGGATGATCTGGATGACTTCGTCGATGTCCACAATGGCGATGAGGAGGCCCTCCACCAGGTGGAGGCGGTCCTTCTTCTTTCCCAGCCGGAAGACGGTCCGGCGGCGCACCACGTCGATCCGGTGGTTCACGTAGACGGTGAGCAGCTGCACCAGGCCCAGGGTCTGCGGCTGCCCGTCCACCAGGGTGACATTGTTGATGCCGAAGGAGTCCTCCATCGGCGAGTAGCGGTAGAGCTGCTGGAGGACGGCGTTGGGGTTGAAGCCGTTCTTCAGTTCGATGACCAGCCGCAGGCCGTGCTTCCGGTCCGTCAGGTCGACGATGTCGCTGATGCCGGTCAGCTTCTTGGCATTGACGGCGTCCTTGATCTTCTCGATGACCTTCTCCGGGCCCACCATGTAGGGGAGCTCGGTGACCACCAGGCCAGTCCGGCGCGCGGAAAGCTGCTCGATTTCCACCTTGGCCCGGGTCTTGAAGGACCCTCGCCCGGTGGCGTAGGCGTCGCGGATGCCGTCCAGGCCCACGATGCGCCCGCCGCTGGGCAGGTCCGGGCCGGGCACGAAGCGCATGATGTCATCCAGCGTCGCGTCCGGGTTGGCAATCAGGTGCCGCGCGGCCGCGATGACTTCCACGAGGTTGTGCGGGGCCATGTTGGTGGCCATGCCGACGGCGATGCCGGTGGCACCGTTGACCAGCAGGTTGGGGAACGCTGCCGGCAGGACGTCCGGCTGGGTCAGCTGGTTGTCGTAGTTGGGGACAAAGTCCACCACGTCTTCATCGAGGTGGTCGGTGAGGGTGAGGGCGGCGGCGGCCAGCCGTGCTTCCGTATACCGCGGAGCCGCAGGGCCGTCGTCGAGCGAGCCGAAGTTGCCGTGCCCGTCAATGAGGGGCAGCCGCAGCGAGAAGTCCTGCGCCATGCGCACCATGGCGTCGTAGATGGCGGTATCGCCGTGCGGGTGCAGCTTTCCCATGACCTCGCCCACCACGCGGGCGCTCTTCACGTGGCCGCGGTCGGGGCGCAGGCCCATATCGCTCATCATGTAGAGGATGCGGCGCTGCACCGGCTTGAGCCCGTCGCGGGCGTCGGGAAGGGCCCGCGAGTAAATCACCGAATACGCGTACTCCAGGAAGGACCCCTCCATTTCGGAGGTGACATCGATGTCCACGATGTTCTCCGTGTAGGGGGTGCTGTCTTCCACGGTGGGGGCTGGGCTTTGGCGGCGGGCCATGGGTGGGTAAATCCTTCTGGAGTGCTGTGCAAACGGTTTATTGTGCGCGAGCGGCGGTGCTGCGGGAGTTTTTGGCTAGGCTAAGCCTATGGTGGATCAGCCCGTGGACGGCGAATATCCGGAACATTGGGAAGCCGATGTCGTCCTGCGCGACGGCGGAACCGCGCATCTGCGGCCAATCCATCCCTCGGACTCGGACGCCGTCCAGGCATTCCACATGGGACAGTCGCAGAATTCAATCTACATGCGCTTCTTCGCGTTCAAGGCCAGGCTCTCCAGCAAGGAGCTCAAGCGGTTCACCGAGGTGGATTACCGGGACCGGGTGGCGTTCGTCATCACCATCGGCGGTGAAATCGTCGGCATCGGCCGGTATGACCGGCTCGACGACCCCGCCGAGGCGGAAGTGGCGTTCAACATCGCGGACGCCCACCAGGGGAGGGGCATTGGTTCCATCCTGCTGGAACACCTTGCCGCCGCCGCCCACGAAAACGGCATCCGCCGCTTCAGCGCCGAAGTGCTGCCGGAGAACCGCAAGATGCTGATGGTCTTTTCCGATGCCGGGTATGACGTCAAACGGCATTTTGACGACGGCGTCGTGAGCCTGGAGTTCAACATCGACCCCACCGAGAGGTCCCGGGCGGTGATGGAATCCCGTGAGCACCGCGCAGAGGCGAGGAGCGTCCGCGACCTGCTGACGCCGTCGTCCGTTGCCGTCATCGGTGCCAGCCGAAAATGGGGGACCGTGGGGTACCAGCTGCTGGAGCACATCATCGAGGGCGGCTTCCGCGGCAGCGTGTACGCCATCAACCCCGAGGCGCTGGAACTGGCGGGCATGATGTCCTTCGGCAGGCTCTCCGAAGTCCCCGAGCCCGTCCAGCTTGCGGTGGTGGCCGTCCCCTACGAGGAAGTCGCCGCCGTCGTGGCCGACTGCGCCGCGGCCGGGGTGAAGGGACTGGTGGTTGCTTCGGCAGGCTTCGCGGACGACGGCGAACGCGGCCTCGCGAGGCAGCGGGACCTCGTGCGGCAGGCCCGGGCCAACGGCATGCGGGTGATAGGACCGGCGTCCCTGGGAATTGTGAACACCCACCCCGACGTGTCGTTGAACGCTTCCATGGCGCCCGCGATGCCGCTGCGGGGCAGCCTGGGGCTGTTCTCCCAGTCGGCCGCCATCGGCGTCTCGCTCTATGCCGCCTCCAGCAGGCGCCGGCTGGGCCTGTCCACCTTCCTCTCCGCCGGCAACCGCGCCGATGTTTCCGGCAACGACATGATGCAGTACTGGGAGGACGACGCCGACACCTCGGCAGTCGGCCTGTACCTGGAATCCATCGGCAACCCGCGCAAGTTCTCCCGGCTGGCCCGCCGGCTGGCGCGCATCAAGCCGGTGATCGTGGCCAAGTCCGACGCCATGGGGCTGCGCCTGCCGCCCGGGCACGCCGTCCGCACCACCCAGGCGCCGGCGGGCGCCCTGGACGCCATGCTGCGCCAGTCCGGCGTCATCCGGGTGGAAACCATAGAGCAGCTGGTGGATGTTGCCCAGGTCGTCTCCGGCCAGCCGCTCCCGGCCGGGCCCGGCCTTGCCATCTTCAGCAACTCCCAGGCGCTGGGCAAGGTGGTGGCAGACAGTGCCGCCTCGCACGGCCTGGGCATTGGCCAGGTAGTGGCCGGGGTGGACCTCGACGCCGGCCAGTCGGTGGCCCTTCCCGCCCTGCGTTCGGCCCTGCTCGCGGCGCTGGAGTCGGACGCCGTCCACGCAGCCGTCGCTGCCCTGCTTCCGGCCCGCGGGCTCACCGTGGACAGCATCGCCGAGGTGCTGGCCGAATGCTCCGTGAAGTCCGGAAAGCCCGTGGTGGCCGCGTTCACGGGGATCCTGGATCCCTCTGTCTACGTTGAGGGGATGGTGGGGGCCGGGGAGCGCGCCGTGCCCTGCTTTTCCAACCCCGGCGCCGCCGTGGCAGCGCTCGCGGCCGTGGTGCGGTATGCCGAGTGGGTCTCCCGCGACCATGGACACTTCGTTGAACCCGAAGGCTGCGATCCCCAGGCCGCCCGGGCAGAACTCGAGGCCCACCTCCGGGACGTAAAAGGCGAGCAGCTCAAACAGCTGGACCCGGCGGCCACGCGTTCCCTCCTGGGCCACTACGGCATCACCGTACTGCCCTCTGCCGGTTTTGACAGCCCCGACGAGGCGGTGGAGGCCGCGGAGGCCCTCGGCTGGCCGGTAGCGCTGAAAACCACCGACCCCTCGCTGCGCCACCGGCTGGACCTCGGGGGAGTGCGGCTGGACATCCAGGACGCCGAGTCCCTGCGCCTGAACGTGCTGCAGATGCGCCGCATCCTGTCCCGTTACGGCGACCCCGCCCTGGAGGTGCAGACCATGGCGCCCGTTGGCCAGGCCTGCACGTTCCGGGCCATCGAAGACCCGCTCCTGGGGCCGGTCATCTCCTTCGGCCTGGCGGGCGACGCCGTCAACCTGCTGGACGACTGGGCCCACCGGGTGCCGCCCCTGTCCGCGGCGGACGTGCACGATTTCATCCGCGGACCGCGGGCGGCCCGGAAGCTGTTCGGCTACCAGGGCCTGCCCGCAGTGGACGTCGCCGCACTCGAGGACCTTGCCGGCAGGCTCGCGTGGCTGAAGGACAGCCACCCCGAGATCGCGCTGCTGGAATTCAATCCGGTGCTTTGCGGCGCCTCCGGGGCGGTTATCCTGGCGGCGGACGTCCGGATCGGCAACGCGGCCCAGCGCACGGACAGCGCCCGCCGGGCCATGCTCGGCTGACGCGGTTAGCAATGTGACCGGCCCATCTGTGAAAATGGGGGAATGAGCTCACAGCCTCCCGCGTCGGCGCCCGAAACGCCCGGCAATGAAAACCAGGCAGTCCGCCACAGCTCACATAACCACGGTGCCCAGGGCCAAAGCCTGGACGGCGCACTGCAGAAGGCCGGTTTCTACCCGCGCCTTGTTGCCGACGTGGTGGACGACGCCCTGGACGGCCGCGACTGTGTTGCCCACCTGGTGCACCTGGAAACCCACTTTGACCGGGCCGAGGTCCGGCGCCACATCACCGTTCTGGTGCTGACCGCGGACATGCTGGTGATTACCCACGTGGACGACCAGCAGCTGGACGAGGCCGGTGAACAGATCGTGGCCCAGATCTCCACGGAATCCGTCCCCGTGGCGCAGATCCGCTCCGTGGTGCTCAGCTACATGTACGCCCAGCCGCAGAACTATAAGCCATCGGATCCCGTGCGCGAGGTGACGCTGTCCATCGCCTGGTCCGGCGGCCAGCGGCTGGACATGGGCCCTGCCAGCTGCGGGGATCCCCAGTGCGAAGCCGACCACGGCTATAGCGGCACCATTGCGCAGGAAGACATCGTCCTCCGGATCAGCGCTGAGGCTGACGGGCTGCAGGCAGTCCAGGACGCCAAGTTGTTTGCCCGCGCGCTGCGCGCGGTCAACACGGGCTCCGCCGCCCCGGTGCCGCACATCCAGTCCCTCCCTCCGCGTCCGCGTCCGGGCGTGTTCGGCAACCGGCTGAGCCGCGGGCACCAGCAGCGCTGAGATGCCGGAAGAACGCCGCCTGACCATCCCCGCCGCAGTTACCCCGTCGCATGCCGCTCCAGTCCAGGCCGGCCGGACGGCCGACCTTCCGCCCGCCCCCGCCTACGGCCGGCGCTCCGTCGCGGATGTGCTGACCAGTGCCGCGGCCAGCCTGGGCCTCGATGGCTTTACCAATACGCTTGGCCTTCCTGCCGCGTCGCGTGTCTGCGTCGTGGTGGCCGACGGCCTGGGCCGGAACCTCCTGAAGCAGAAGTCCGCGCACACACCCTTCCTCAGGTCGGTCATCCAGGCCGGTCAGGGGGAAGTTCCCGTGTGGCTGGATTCGGCATTCCCCTCAACGACGGCCGCCGCTCTGGCATGTTTCGGTACCGGGCTGCCCCCCGGCCAGCACGGCATGGTGGGCTACGACGTGCTTGACCCGGAGCAGGACAAAGTGGTCAACATGCTCGGCAACTGGGACGCCGGGGTGGACCCCCTCGCCTGGCAGCCGTTCCCCACCGTGCTGGAACGGGCTGCAGGCCAGGCCGCCGTCACCACGGTCAGCCTTCCCCAGTTCGGCGATTCGCCCATGACCAGGGCTGCCCTGCGCGGCGGGACCTTCGTGGCCGGCACCACTTCCCACGCCCGGACTGAGGCCGCCGCCGAAGCCCTCGCCGTCCCCGGCCCGGCCCTGTTGTACTTCTACCTCAACGAGCTGGACAAGGCCGGGCACCGCTACGGCTGCCAGTCCGAATCCTGGGAGCACCAGCTTGAGGAGCTGGATGCCACCATGAAGCGGTTGAATGCCTCCCTGCCTGCCGGCACCACCATCCTGCTGACCGCGGACCACGGCATGCTGGATGTGCCGGAACAACAGCGCATCGACTTTTCAGCCGACCCGGCGCTGGTGGAAGGCGTCCGGCACACCGCCGGCGAACCGCGCATGGTGCACCTCTACCTGGAAACCGGAGCGGACGGCACAGGGCCCGACGCCGGCGCACGCGAAAGGCTTCTCGCAGCCTGGCGCACCCGCTTCGGTACCCGCATCTGGGCCTTCACCAGGGAGGACGCCATTGCGGCGGGGCTCTTCGGCCCGGTTCGGCCCGCCGTCGAGGGCAGGATCGGCGACGTGATGATTGCAGCCCGCGATGAGCTGGCACTGTATGACACAAGGCGCGTCCGCCCCACGGCGATGGAAGTCGTGGGCCAGCACGGATCCCTGACCAAGGCTGAGCGGGAGGTCCCGCTGCTGTGCTTCACGGCAGGCGGCAGGAGCGTCCGCCGTGGCTGAACTCGTCTTCTTTTCGGGCACCATGGACTGCGGCAAATCCACCCTCGCGCTGCAGATGGATCACAACCACCGTGCCCGGGGCCGGGGCGGTGTGCGCTTCAGCCGCAACGACCGTGCCGGTGCATCCCGCATCTCCAGCCGGCTCGGCCTCGAAACCGACGCAGTGGAGGTGGCGGACGGCACGGACTTCTGGGAGGAAGTCATGCTGCGGCGCACCCAGGGCCAGCGCGTGGACTACCTGATTTGCGATGAGGCGCAGTTCTATACGCCGGAGCAGGTGGAACAGCTGGCGAAGGTCGTGGACGAGATCGACGTCGACGTTTTTGCCTTCGGTATTACCGCCGACTTCCGCACCAGGCTCTTCCCCGGCTCGCAGCGGCTGATCGAACTGGCGGACCGGGTGCAGGTTTTACAGGTGGAGGCCCTGTGCTGGTGCGGCCGCCGGGCTACGCACAATGCAAGGACGGTGGACGGCGTCATGGTCACCGAAGGCGCCCAGGTAGTGGTGGGTGACGTCGACATGGCCGTTGACGGATCAGCGGCTCCGGCCGCAGGCCGCATTCCCGTGGTGGGCTACGAAACCCTCTGCCGGCGCCACTTCATGCGGCGGGTCACGGCCCATGGTGCCAACCTCATGGCTGAGCAGGACCAGCTGCTGCCGTTCGAGGTGGATGCGTGCCTGTGGCGCGGCACCGGCGGAACCGGGGCAGGCGCCTAAGCGTCCGGTGTCCGGTGTCCGGCCGGCGCGCAGGCCGTGTACCTAGTCTCCGCGGGTCCCGAAGACTATCTCGTCCCAGGACGGAACGCTGGAGCGCTTGGGCCTCGAGGGCTGCCTTTCCGGTGCGCCCGTTTCCGGGAGCTGGCCGGTGGCAGGGGAGTTATCGTCAGTGCGCGGTGCCGGCCGGCGCGGGTTGCCGCCCAGCAGTTCGTCCAGTCCTGCTCCGCTGCCTGACGCGCCGGTGCCGCGTGCCGCGTCAGGATCCGCTGAACCGGAGGGGCGCTGGGGGGAGGCCACGATTGTTATCTCCCGGGTGTCTGTACTGACACCGTTGTGCAGCCGGAGGTTGTCTTCCACCGGGTCCGCGTGCGGGGGGATGAGGCTCAGCCGGGAAAGCATCGACGGGCGGGCATCCCGGCGCCGGATGAAGGAATCACCCTGGGCAGCGGGGGCACTGCCGGCATCTTCCTCCGGCTCTGCCTCCTGTTCGTCTGCTTCCGGCGTGACCTCGGAGGGCCGGGGATGGGCAGCCGGCACGCCGTGCGTGAGGAGCAGGGCCAGGGCGTCGTCGGAATCCTCATCCACGCCAAGCCGCTGGCCCCGGCGCGAGCGCAGCATGTCCAGGAGGCCGTCGGATTCCTTTTCCTTGCCCGGCGCGTGGCCGGCATTGCCTGCCTGGCTTCCGGGAACGGCGTCGGCATCGGTCTCAAAGTCAAAGGGCCGGTCGGAAACGGCCGACAGCCGGCGGGCAGGAACGGGCCCGTCCAGGGGCTCCAGTTCGCTCAGTTGCTGGGCCCAGCGGTTGGCGTTCTGCAGCGACTTCCGTGCCGGGCTGAAGGTCCACAGTGCCGGGGGCTCCTCGCCTATGCCCGGAGTGGTGCCGTTCTTGGCTTCGAAAGTGGCCGAGACAGTCCAGGTCCCATCCTGGCGACGCCAGGAATCCCACTCCACCGTGGCCGGGTCGATGCCATGGGCGGCGAGCCGGTGCCCCACCATGTCATTCAGCGTGGCAGGGTTGTCGCCGAACGCCGACCGGTAGACGTCATGGCCGGGGGAAGGCGAGGCCACTTCCACTTTGCGGGCCTGCTGGGCCACGTACTCCCGTTCAGCAAGGACCGGCCCCTCGTACCGTTCAACCTTGGCCAGCGGAAGCCCGGAAAGCTCGGCGACGTCGGCCGCAGTGGCACCGGCGCGTATCCGAGCCTGGATGTCCCGCGGGGACATCGGAACAGCTGGCCGCTCGGCCCGCGGCTTAACCGCAGGCCGGCTGGCCGTCCTCAGCGCTTCGTCGATCGGCAGCTGGAACATCTCGCCGCCGGCCCCGCTCAACAGGAGGTGAGTCCCGTCGTCGTGTACGCCTACAAGCCGTAGATCCTGCATACAAATCCTCCACCCTGGCATTACTATCACTCGAAACTTTGCCACCCGGGGGACGGGTTTTCCGTCAAGGGGCAGGGCGCGCCGCGATTTTCCGGGACAACGCTCGCAAATCCTCCGCCAGGCCCGGCCTTGGCCGGGCACCAACCCGGCGCATCCCGCGTTATGAAGGGTGTTGTCCCAGACAATCGCACAGGAAGAAGGCCAGGGCCACGATGTCCACCGATTACGATGCGCCGCGCAAGTCCGAGGAGGACGCCACCGCGGACTCGCTGGAAGAGCTGAAGACGCGCCGGTCTGACAAACCGGTTGCGGTGGTGGATGAGGACGAAAGCGAGCTTGCCGCCGGCTTTGAACTGCCGGGCGCGGACCTCTCCGGCGAGGAGCTGGTGGTCCAGGTGGTTCCGGCCCAGGCTGACGAATTCACCTGCTCCTCGTGCTTCCTGGTACGGCACCGCTCCCAGATCGCCAGGGAGAAGGACGGCCGGTTCTACTGCAGGGACTGTGAGGGCTGAAGGGCTGCCGCCAGTTTGTCCGGGCGGCGGGTGGACGCCAGCCAGTACGGCGTCGGATCCGAGGGATCGGTGATGCCGATCTTGACGACGGGATCGATCCAGCCCCGGATGCAAAGGTAGGCCAGGCCGTTCAGCCGGGTGCCGCGTTCCGCCGTCGCTTCTTCACCGCGGAAGGGCTGGGCGGCACCCACGAAGCGGCGTTCAATGGTGGCCCGCCCCACGGTCAGGGTGTTTTCCGTGACCAGGATGGTGGGGGTGGAAAGGATCAGGAGGATGGCGATAATCGTGAAGAGAACTACCGCAGCCGTGTAGCCCGCAGCCGCGCTGATAGGTGCAAACACCAGGATTCCTGCACCTGAGATGCCCGCTGCGATGATCCAGATCCAGGCATTGGGCCAAAGCTTTTCCCGGTAGACCACTGCGGCTTCGGATGATGGTGTGCCGGGAACGGGCGCGGCGGAACTGGATTCGGGCATGACGCAAGCTTTCCATCTTTCCCTGGCTATTTCATCCCGGCCGCTTCTGTCCCGGCGCCGGCGGCACCTTCCCCGCAGCACGGTGCCTGCCCCCGGCAAGTGCCTGCGCCTAGGTGCGCGCGGCGGGCGCGGGTTAGAGTGAGTGACTGTGACTGATCATTCCGCAGCCGTAGACACCTTCACCGCAGAACCTGCCGGCCTGGCGCCGTCGGCCACAGCCCCAACACTGCAGGTCCAGCTGAAGATGCTGGATCCAGGCCTCGAGGCGCCCTCCTACGCGCACCCGGGCGACGCCGGCGCTGACCTTCGTGCCAGGGAGGACGTTGTCCTGCAGCCGGGGGAGCGCAAGCTGGTTCCCACGGGAGTGGCAATTGCCCTCCCTGACGGCTTCGTCGCCCTGATCCATCCGCGGTCGGGGCTTGCCACCAAACACGGGCTGACCATTGTCAACGCCCCCGGAACGGTGGATGCCGGATACCGGGGGGAAATAGCCGTCACCCTGCTGAACACCGACGCGAGCCAGTCCATTGAGCTGCACCGCGGCGATAGAATTGCGCAAATGGTTATCCAGCGTGTGGAGCACGCGCAGTTCATCCCCGTTAATGAATTGAGCGGGTCCGTGCGCGGTACGGGAGGCTTCGGATCCACCGGCGGTTTCAATCCGCCGGGGGCCTAAAGAACGATTTCCGTTCCCGCAGTATTGCTGCCGGGCGCGTACAGCAGGACGGCGGGACCCCAACGGGCCGGACCGGCACATTTCACAACTAAGGAGACACCCCCATGGTCTTTGGGCTCGGCAGGAAAGCCAAGAAGGAACAGACAGCCGAACCGGACGACTCCCTGACCGCCGCGGAGGCTTCGGCCGACGCGGCGACCGCCACGGGCATCCGGGCAAACGGCCCGCTTGATGAATCCGAAATCACCAGCCGCGACGGCTACGTGGATCTGGGCGCGCTGCTGATCACGCCCAGCGAGGGTCTCCAGCTGCGCCTCGAGGTCGAGGAAGCCACCCAGCGCGTCGTGGCGGTCACGCTGGACCTCAATGGCTCCAGCCTGCAGCTGCAGGCTTTCGCCGCTCCCAAGACCGAGGGCCTGTGGGACGAGATCCGCGAGCAGATCGGCCAGTCCGTGGGTGCGCAGGGTGGCCAGGTGGAAGAGATCGACGGCAGCTTTGGAACCGAACTCGTGGCCAAGTTGCCTGCGGGGCTGCCTGACGGCAGCCAGGGTTACCGCGTGGCCCGCTTTGTGGGCGTTGATGGTCCGCGCTGGTTCCTTCGCGGAGTCCTGGGCGGACCGGCGGCCCTTGAACGTGAAGCGGCCGAGCCGCTGGAGGCGCTGTTCCGGCAGGTTGTGGTGATCCGCGGGGGCAGCCCCATGCCGCCCCGTGACCTGCTGCAGCTGCGCCTGCCCAAGGACACGGCCACCACGCCTCCTCCGCCTGCCCCCGCTCTTGGGGAACCGGAACGTGGTCCGGAAACCACACAGATTGGCTGACGCGGCCCCCGGGGACGGGCTCCAGCCCCGCCCTGACGTTCTCTCCCTGGACGAGCTTCCGGACAAGGGCCGCGTCGTCTGCCAGGGACGCATTGAATCGGTGACGTACCTCCCGGCGGACCAGGCACCTGCGTTCACCGCCATTGTTTCCGACGCCGAGCCGGGCCGGGCCGAACCAGGCAGGAGAGTCTCCGGCCAGGCCGGCCAGTCCAAGGCACATGGCAGGCTCCGGGTTGTATGGCTGGGGCGCCGCCGCGTGCCGGGCATCGAAGCCGGCGCCCGGCTCCGGCTTGAAGGAATGCTTTCCCGCAGCCAAGGCCTGCCCACCATGTTCAACCCACGCTACGAAATACTGTCCCGCCAGGAGAACGAATGACCGAGCCCCAGCCCGACCCGTCCTCCGGGCCCCCAAACCACGGCACCCCTGAGCGTGATGGAAGGCAGGGACCGGCCCGGGAGCCGTCACCGGTGGCCGGCCTTGCGGCGGAGTACGCGGCCAAGGCCGGGCTGCACCGGACACACGACGGCCGGGTGGACGTCCTGCGCAGCGCCGGCGGTGTCCAGGGCATTGCCGAAAGCATCGTGCCCGGGCTTATGTTCCTGGTGGCCTTCACCGCCACCAGGGAGCTGACGCTGTCCCTGGTGGCGGCACTGGCTTCCGCCGCGGTGTTCACCGTGGTCCGGCTGGTCCAGCGGCGCCCGCTCACCCAGGCGCTGGCCGGTGTGGTGGGCGTAGGCATCTCGGCCTGGCTCGCAAACAGCACCGGCAAGGCGGAGGACTTCTACCTCCCCGGTTTCTTCACCAACGCCGGCTACATCCTGGCGATGGTGCTGTCCATCTTCCTCAAATGGCCGGTGGCCGGCCTGCTCTTCGGATTCATCCGGAACGAGGGCCTTGACTGGCGCAAGGACGCGGTCCGGGTCAGGGCCTACCAGCTTGGCACCTGGATCATCGTTGCGGTCCTGGCGCTTCGGCTCGTGGTGCAGGTTCCGCTCTACCTCATGGGTCCGGACGGGCTTGCCGCGCTGGCCACCACCCGGCTGATCATGGGCGCGCCCCTGTACATCCTGGGTGTCTGGATTGCCTGGCTGGTGACCCGGCCGGCCGCCGTCGACGCCGGCACGGACTCCAACGGGGAGGACGCGGGCCTGAAAGCCTGACGCATTGACGGCCGGATCGTCCTAGCCGTCGAAGCCGTCGTCCTCGGGCGCCTGCTGGGCGGCCCTGGCGCCGGCCGGCAGCGGAGCGTCCGCCTCGCCGGCCGTATCAAGGGCGTCAGGCGCCAACAGGGCGCGCAGGTGGTCCTCAGCTGCAATGGTGGTGACGAAGAACAACTCGTCTCCGCCGTCGATCACGTCGTCCCGGCTCGGCGTGATGGGTGCATGATCACGCAGGATGGCCACGAGGGTTGAATCCTCCGGCCACCGGATGTCGCCGACCGTCTGGCCGATCACGTGCGAGTCGTGCGGCACGGTGAACTCCACGAGGGAAGAAACGCCGGTCTGAAGGGTGAGCAGCCGGACCAGGTCGCCGATCTCCACGGCTTCCTCGACGAGGGCGGTCATGAGCTGCGGAGTGTTGACGGCGACGTCAACGCCCCAGGAATCGTTGAACATCCAGTCGTTCTTGGGGTTGTTCACCCGCCCCACGGTGCGGCCCACCCCGAATTCGGTCTTGGCCAGCAGGGAAACCACCAGGTTGACCTTGTCATCGCCGGTGGCTGACACCACCACGTCTGCGTCTTCCACTTTGGCTCCCTGCAGCGTGCTCAGCTCACAGGCGTCGCCCACCAGCCAGTGTGCGCCGCGGAGGCCGCTGCGTCCAATGACCTCCGGCTTGAGGTCGATCAGGAGGATCTCATGCTTGTGCGCCAGCAGTTCCCTGGCGATGGACGAGCCGACGCTGCCGGCACCCACAATCACGACTTTCACTGGTACTCCTTGGCGGGTGCTTTGGCGAGGATATGGGCTACCTGGGCGCTGCGGTCAACCTGCAGCATCGCGTGCACGGTATCGCCGTCCTGGTAGGCGGTGGCAGCGTCCGGCAGGAGTCCCTCTCCAAAACGGGTCAGGTACGCCACCCGGATGGCGGCGGCTTTCTCAATGGTGCTCACCCGTTGTCCGATCCAGCTGGCGTCGAGATCGAGTTCGGCGAGCACCAGCCGTCCGGACGGCTCGCGGAAATCGCCTGCGAGGTGCTGTTCGGGCAGGATACGCCGCAGTACCTGGTCCGCGCTCCAGCGCACGGCCGCAACGGTGGGAATCCCAAGGCGCTGGTAGATCTCGGCACGGCCGGGATCATAGATGCGGGCCACAACGTGGGGGACGTGGAACGTTTCCCTGGCCACCCGGGTGGCCAGGATGTTGGAGTTGTCGCCGCTGGAAACGGCGGCGAACGCGTACGCTTCAGCCACGCCGGCCTGTTTCAGGGTGTCCCGGTCGAAGCCGACGCCCGTGACTTTGCGTCCGGTGAATCCTTGCCGGAGCCTGCGGAAGGCGCGGTCGTCCTGGTCGATGATGGCCACGGAATGCCCGGCGTCCTCCAGCGTGTGCGCCAGCGTTGCCCCTACCCGGCCACATCCCATGATCACGAAATGCGCCACGGTCTCTCCTCTGTATTCCTGTCAAGGTCCTGCTGCTAGAACTCTACCGCCAGCGTGCCGGCTCCCGTTGTCCCCGGTCCGTCATGACATCGTCCGGGAATCAGACTAGCTTTGTGGGGTGTTGACAATATTGAACGCCGTCAAGCGTGTGCTGGTGGGCCGGCCATTTCGAAATGACCGGCTGGCCCATACGCTGCTTCCCAAGCGGATCGCACTTCCGGTCTTCGCCTCCGACGCACTTTCCTCCGTAGCCTATGCCCCGGACGAGATCCTGCTGACGCTGGCGCTGGCGGGCGTCAGTGCGGTGGCGTTCTCGCCGTGGGTGGGCGTGGCGGTGATGGTGGTCCTGCTGACGGTGGTGGCCTCCTACCGGCAGAACGTGCACGCCTATCCTTCCGGCGGCGGCGACTACGAGATCGCCGGTGAGAACCTGGGCAGGTACGCAGGCCTCACCGTGGCCTCTGCGCTGCTGGTTGACTACGTCCTGACCGTCGCGGTGTCCATCTCCTCCGCCGCCACGTACCTCACCACCGCCGTCCCGTCGCTGCACGGCAACCAGGCCGCAATAGCCACTGTCGGCGTCGTCATCCTTGCCCTGGTGAACCTGCGCGGAATCAAAGAGGCCGGCACCCTCTTCGCCATCCCCACCTACATTTTTATGGCATCCATCCTGGGCATGACGGCGGTGGGACTGTTCCAGGCGGCAACCGGGCAGCTGGGCCAGGCGCCCTCCGCTGCCTTCACGATCGTCCCGGCCCCCGGTTTCGACGAGGGCCTTGTGGGCCTCGCCGGCGCCTTCCTGCTGCTGCGGGCCTTTTCCTCGGGCGCCGCGGCGCTCACCGGCGTCGAAGCCATCAGCAACGGAGTGCCCAACTTCCGCCCGCCGAAGAGCAAGAACGCCGCCACCACCCTGCTGCTGCTGGGCGTCATCGGCGCCACCATGCTGGCGGGCATCATCTACCTGGCCAACGCCACCAAGGTGCACATCGTCCTGGACCCGGCCACCGAGTTCCTGCTCAACGGCAACCCCCTGCCGGAGGGGTACATCCAGAACCCTGCCATCAGCCAGATCGCCCAGACCATCTTCGGCCCGGGATCCATACCGTTCTACATCGTGGTGGCCGCCACCGGCGTGATCCTGGTGTTTGCCGCCAACACCGCCTTCAACGGCTTTCCGGTGCTGGGCTCCATCCTCGCCCAGGACGGCTACCTGCCGCGGCAGCTGCGCACCAGGGGTGACAGGCTGGCCTTCAGCAATGGCGTCCTGGCCCTCGCCGCCGGCGCCCTGGTGCTGATCATCGCCTTCAACGCGGACGTCACCAAGCTCATACAGCTCTACATCGTGGGTGTCTTCATCTCATTCACCGCCAGCCAGCTGGGGATGATCCGGCACTGGGGGCGGCAGCTCAAGCTGGCCAAGGACAAGGCAGTCCGGCGCCGGATGGCCAAGTCCCGCGTCATCAACAGCATCGGCTTCGGCATGACGGCCACGGTCCTGGTCATCGTGCTGGTCACCAAATTCGAGCAGGGCGCCTGGATTGCCCTGCTCGCCATGGTCATCCTGTTCCTCATCATGTGGAGCATCAGGGCGCACTACGACAATGTGGCCAGGGAACTGGCAGTGGACGAGGACTCTTCGCCGCGTGCCCTTCCCACCAGGGTGCACGCCGTCCTGCTGGTGTCCCATGTGCGCAAGCCCGTGCTGCGGGCGCTGGCGTATGCCAGGGCCTCCCGGCCGTCCCGGCTTGATGCGGTGACAGTGGACATCGATGCCGAAGAAACCGCGCAGACCGTGGCTGACTGGGAAAAGCTCGAGATTCCGGTGCCGCTGACCGTGCTGGCCAGTCCGTACCGGGAGACGGTCACGCCCATCATGGAGTACGTCAAACACATGCGGAAGGATTCTCCCCGCGACCTGATCGTGGTCTACATCCCCGAATACGTTGTGGGCAAGTGGTGGGAGCAGCTGGTCCACAACCAGACGGCCCTGCGCATCAAGACCCGGCTGCACTTTGAACCCGGCGTCATGGTGGCGAGCGTCCCCTGGCAGTTGAAATCATCCGAAGAAGCGAAAAACCTGCAGGACGTCCAATAATGGCAAACACCGAAACACAGCCGCCCCTGACCGGAGAAGCAGGCAGGGAAGTAGTGCTCGACGTCGGCCCGGTGGCCCACGGCGGCCACTGCGTTGCCAGGCACGAGGGCCGGGTGATTTTCGTCAGGCACGGCATTCCGGGGGAAAAGGTGCGGGTGCGGCTGACGGATGCGGAGGAAAAGGCCAAATTCTGGCGGGCGGACGTCGTCGAGGTCCTTGAAGCCTCTCCGGACCGCGCGGACCACTTCTGGCACCTGGCCGACTCAGCGCGGGCCTGGAGCCACGGACACCCCCCGGTGGGCGGAGCCGAGTTCGGCCACATCACCCTTGCCCGCCAGCGCAGCCTCAAAGCGGAAGTGCTTGCCGAACAGCTCAGGCGGCTCGCCGGCGTCGACCAGCTGCCCGCGGGCGCCGGGAGCGTGGAAGCCGTAGGCGGAACGGCCGACGGCGGGGACGGCCTTGGGTGGCGCACGCGCGCGGGCTTTTCGGTCACCCCCGGCGGCAAGCTGGGCATGCACGCACACCGTTCCACGCACATCGTTCCGGTCCGGGAGATGCCGCTCGCTTCGGAGGCAATCAACAACCTGCGCCTCTGGGACATCGATTTGCAGGGCATCGAGCGCGTGGAAGTGGCAGCCCCGGCCAACGGTTCCCGTCCGCTGGTGCTGCTGGCGCCAGGTCCGGGAACCAAGCCCAAGCGGCTTAGCGCCATCGCAGCCCAGTTGCCCGGCGAGGTGTCCGTAGCCACTTTCGACCCCGCTACCGAGGCCGTGCAGCAGCTTCGCGGCCGCACGTGGGTGCAGGAATCAGCGGCCGGGCACGACTACCGGGTCACCGGCGCAGGGTTCTGGCAGATCCACCGCGACGCGCCCGGGACCCTTGTGGGGGCTGTCACAGAATTCCTCCGCGGCGGGGGCTTCCTCCACCCCGGGGCCGTTGTTGCCGACCTCTACGCGGGGGCCGGGCTCTTCACCGCAGTCCTGGCTGACGCGGTGGGGGAGACAGGGTCCGTCCTGTCCGTGGAAGGTGCCGCCGGAACCAGCCGGGATGCACGGAAGAACCTGCACGGAGCGCCCCAGGTGGAGATCGTCCAGGGCAGGGTGGAGCGCGTGCTCCGCCAGAAACCGCGGAGTTTTGACGCCCTGGTCCTGGACCCGCCACGGGCGGGGGCAGGGAAGGCAGTGGTGAGCCAGCTTGTTGAGGCCAGCCCCCGCGCCATTGCCTACGTGTCCTGTGATCCGGCGTCGTTCGCCCGGGACGTGGGGTACTTCCGCCAGGCGGGATGGGGGCTGTCAGGCCTCCGGGCCTTCGATCTCTACCCCCATACCCACCACCTGGAGACTGTGGCGCTGCTGGCGCCCCTTCCGTGATGCCACTGCCGTTTTCGACTACGATGGCCGTAGTAGTCCCACGTCGCGCTCCGTAATCACGGCCGGCCGTGTGCAATTTTCGGGCCCGAAACTAATTAGGGCTTCCTAACTAGCAGGCGGTCAACCGCGCGACAAAGATGAAACTGTTGCGAGAGGAGTCCTGCGATGAGCACTGTGGACAGCTTCGGTTCAAAAGGCAAACTTAATGTAGCCGGAACCGAATACGAAATTTTCCGGTTGAACTCCGTTGAAGGTGCAGAAAACCTTCCGTTCAGCCTCAAGGTATTGCTTGAAAACCTGTTGAGGACCGAGGACGGCGCGAACATCACTGCCGATCACGTCCGCGCCTTGGCAGGCTGGGATCCCAACGCCCAGCCTGATACAGAAATCCAGTTCACGCCTGCACGCGTGATCATGCAGGACTTCACCGGCGTCCCCTGCGTGGTGGACCTGGCGACAATGCGTGAAGCGGTCAAGGAACTGGGTGGCGACCCCAAGCGGGTGAACCCCCTGGCGCCCGCCGAGATGGTCATTGACCACTCGGTCCAGATCGATGCCTTCGGCAACTCCGGCGCACTGGAGCGCAACATGGAGATCGAATACCAGCGCAACGGGGAGCGTTACCAGTTCCTGCGCTGGGGCCAGACCGCATTCGACGACTTCAAGGTGGTTCCCCCGGGAACCGGCATCGTCCACCAGGTCAACATCGAATACCTGGCACGCACCGTCATGACCCGCGAAGTGGACGGCGCGCTCCGTGCGTACCCGGATACCTGCGTGGGCACCGACTCGCACACCACCATGGTCAACGGCCTGGGCGTGCTCGGCTGGGGCGTCGGCGGCATCGAAGCCGAGGCCGCCATGCTGGGCCAGCCCGTCTCCATGCTGATCCCGCGTGTTGTGGGCTTCAAGCTGAGCGGATCCATCCCGGCGGGCGCCACGGCTACCGACGTGGTGCTGACCATCACCGAGATGCTCCGCAAGCACGGCGTGGTGGGCAAGTTCGTGGAGTTCTACGGCGAAGGCGTGGCCGCTGTGCCGCTGGCCAACCGCGCCACCATCGGCAACATGAGCCCCGAGTTCGGTTCCACCGCGGCCATGTTCCCGATCGACGACGTCACCCTGGACTACCTGCGCCTTACCGGCCGCTCGGAGCAGAACGTTGCCCTCGTGGAGGCTTACGCGAAGGAACAGGGCCTCTGGCACGATCCTTCCCGCGACATCAAGTTCTCCGAGTACCTGGAACTGGACCTGTCCACGGTTGTTCCGTCCATCGCAGGCCCCAAGCGCCCGCAGGACCGCATCGAACTGACCGAGGCCAAGGACGAGTTCCGCCACGACCTCAAGAACTACGTTTCCCACGATGCCAACGCCGGTACCCTGGACGAATCGCTGGAGGAGTCCTTCCCGGCCTCCGATTCGCCCTCCTTCACGGCCGGCGCCACGCACATCTCCGACACCGACCGGGAGCCCCCGAAGTACTCGGCAGGCCACGGGGCAGCGGGCCGCATCTCCCAGCCTGTACCGGTCAAGACGGCTGACGGCCGCGAGTTCGAGCTGGACCACGGTGCAGTCACCATCGCCTCCATCACGTCCTGCACCAACACGTCCAACCCGTCGGTCATGCTGGCCGCCGCGGTACTGGCGCGCAACGCCGTGGACAAGGGCCTGACCTCCAAGCCGTGGGTCAAGACCTCCGTCGCCCCCGGCTCGAAGGTTGTCACCGACTACTACGAGAAGTCCGGCCTGACGCCCTACCTGGAGAAGCTCGGCTTCTACATCGTGGGCTACGGCTGTGCTACCTGCATCGGCAACTCCGGCCCGCTGGAAGCTGAAGTGTCGGAAGCCATCCAGGCCAACGACCTCGCCGTTGCTGCTGTCCTCTCGGGCAACCGCAACTTCGAAGGCCGCATCAACCCGGACGTCAAGATGAACTACCTGGCCTCCCCGCCGCTGGTCATCGCCTACGCCCTGGCCGGTTCCATGGACTTCGACTTCGAAACCGACGCCCTGGGCAAGGACCAGGCCGGCAACGACGTCTTCCTCAGGGACATCTGGCCCAACCCGGTTGAGGTCCAGCAGGTCATCGATTCCTCGATCGACAAGGACATGTTCGCCAGGGGCTACGAAGGCGTCTTCGAAGGCGACCACCGCTGGAAGGCGCTCGACACTCCCGCCGGCGATACCTTCGCCTGGGATCCGAACTCCACTTACGTCCGGAAGCCCCCGTACTTCGAGGGCATGCAGGCGAAGCCGGAGCCGGTCAAGGACATCACGGGCGCCCGCGTGCTCCTGAAGCTGGGCGATTCGGTCACCACCGACCACATCTCCCCGGCCGGATCGTTCAAGTCCGACACCCCTGCCGGCCAGTACCTGCTGGCCAACGGCGTGGAGCGCAAGGACTTCAACTCGTACGGTTCCCGCCGCGGCAACCACGAGGTGATGATCCGCGGAACGTTCGCAAACATCCGCATCAAGAACCAGATCCTGGACGGCGTCGAGGGTGGCTTCACCCGCGACTTCACTCAGGAGGGCGGCCCGCAGGCCTACGTCTATGACGCCGCGCAGAACTACCAGGCGGCCGGCACCCCGCTGGTGGTCCTCGCCGGCAAGGAATACGGTTCCGGTTCCTCCCGCGACTGGGCTGCAAAGGGTACCGCCCTGCTGGGCGTCAAGGCCGTCATCGCCGAGAGCTACGAGCGCATCCACCGCTCCAACCTCATCGGCATGGGCGTCCTGCCGCTGCAGTTCCCGGCCGGCGAGTCCGCTGCAACCCTGGGCCTTTCCGGTACGGAGACGTTCTCGGTTGAGGGCGTCACCGCCCTGAACGAGGGCACCACGCCGAAGACCCTCAAGGTCACCGCAACTGCCGAGGACGGCACCTCGACGTCGTTCGACGCCGTCCTGCGCATCGATACCCCGGGTGAAGCGGACTACTACCGCAACGGCGGCATCCTGCAGTACGTGCTGCGCCAGATCTCCGCCAACTAGCGGGTTCCGCCAGCAGGCACCACCTCCCGAAGCCCCGGCCGGTCACCGACCAGCCGGGGCTTCGGCTTTGCATTTGAGCCGACGCGTTAGAGTTAAACGGCACGTCTACCATCCGAAGGAGGGGTCATTGGGAATCTTGGACACCATCCGGAATCCGCAGGACCTGAACGAGTTGTCCGAAGAACAGCTAAAAGAGTTGGCTTCGGAGATCAGGGAGTTCCTGATCACGAACGTCTCCCAGACAGGCGGCCACCTCGGACCAAACCTCGGCGTGGTGGAACTGACGCTGGCCGTGCACCGCATCTTCGATTCGCCGCGTGACAGCATCGTTTTTGACACCGGCCACCAGTCGTACGTCCACAAGCTCCTAACGGGGCGCCAGGACTTCAGCACCCTGCGCCAGGAGGGCGGCCTCTCCGGCTACCCGTCCCGCGCGGAGTCCGCACATGACATCGTGGAGAGCTCGCACGCCTCCTCCTCGCTGTCTTGGGCCGACGGCATCTCGCGCGCCCGGCAGTTGACCGGCGAAGGCGACCGGCACGTCGTCGCCGTCGTGGGCGACGGTGCCCTGACCGGCGGCATGGCCTGGGAAGCCATCAACAACATCGCCGCAGACAAGAAGCGCCGCGTTGTCATTGTGGTCAATGACAACGGCAGGTCCTATGCTCCCACCGTGGGCGGCTTCGCGGACTACCTGGCCTCGCTGCGCCCCACCATTGACTCCTTCCGCGCCACCCCCGCCTACGAACGGGCGCTGGACTGGTGGAAGAAGAAGCTGCAGAGCGGTGGACCCGTGGGCCAGTTCACCTACAAGAGCCTGCACGCCATGAAGAAGGGCATCAAGGACTGGTGGGCGCCGCAGGGGATGTTCGAGGACCTGGGGATGAAGTACATCGGCCCGGTGGACGGCCACAACCTCCAGGCGATGGAGCATGCCCTCGCCACGGCCAGGCACTACGCCGGCCCGGTGATTGTCCATGCCATGACCGAAAAGGGCCACGGCTACGCCCCGGCACGCGCCCACGAGGCTGACCAGTTCCACGCCGTCGGCATCATCGACCCCGAAACCGGCGAGCCCACCGGAACTGCCGGGGCCCAGTCCTGGACGTCTGTATTTGCCGATGAGATCGCCGCCATCGCGGATGAGCGGAAGGACGTCGTGGGCATTACCGGCGCGATGCTCATCCCCGTGGGGCTGCACAAGTTCGCTGCCCGGCACCCGGACCGCGTGATCGACGTCGGAATCGCCGAACAGCATGCCCTCACCTCCGCCGCCGGCATGGCGTTCGGCGGCCTGCATCCGGTGGTCGCCGTCTACGCCACCTTCCTCAACCGGGCCTTCGACCAGCTCCTGATGGACGTTGCCCTGCACAAGGCAGGCGTCACGATCGTCCTGGACCGCGCCGGGGTCACCGGGCCGGACGGCGCCAGCCACCACGGCATGTGGGACATGGCCATGGTCCAGATCGTTCCCGGCCTCCACCTGGCCGCGCCTCGCGACTCCACCAGGCTGCGCGAGGAACTCCGCGAGGCAGTGGCGGTCAGCGACGCCCCCACGGTGGTCCGCTTCTCCAAAGGCTCCGTTGGCGCCGAAGTGGAAGCGCTGGAACGCCTCAGCGACGGCGTGGACGTGCTGGCCCGCAGGCCCAGCGGCTCAACCGAGAACGATGTCCTGATCATCAGTGTGGGCGCCATGTCCGAACTCGCGCTGGATGTGGCCAACCGGCTTGGCGCGCAAGGCATCAGCACCACGGTGGTGGACCCGCGCTGGGTCCTGCCCGTGCCGCGCTCCATTGTTGCACTGGCGTCCCACCACCGCCTGGTCATCTGCATCGAGGACGGCGTCCGTGCCGGCGGCGTCGGCTCACGGATCCGCCAGGAAATGCGCGCATCAGGCGTGGACACCGCCCTGAACGAGGTGGGCCTGCCGGTCGAATTCCTGGACCACGGCACCCGCGGGCAGATCCTCGAACGCGTGGGCCTGACGGCCCAGCAGATCACGCACGACGTCGTCGCGCAGGTTCTCGGGACAAAGGTCCCGTTTGCCCGTCCGTTGCCCGGCCAGCAGCACCCCACCACCGGCAGCCTTCCGATTCTGTGAGGGAAGAAGACGCACTGAAGTACCCGGGTGCAGTGGGGGAGTCCGGGCGGCCCATGCACACCACCACCACCCGGGTTCCCGCCGGGCTGAAGCCTGGCCAGCTGGTAGTGGCCAGGAACAGGAAATGGAACGGCAAGGCGCACTGGGTGGTGCCGGGGCGCTACCTGGGCGAAGACGAACATGGGTGGTGGATCTTCCAGGGAACCAATGAGTTCTGCTCCAGGCCCGGTGCGGCGTTCTACACCAAATCCGACGCCGTGCTGCTGGTTCCGCGCTCCGGCGACTGGGTTGCCACGTTCTACGATGACGTACACCCGAACCAGGTCCGGGTGTACGTGGACTTGGCTGTGGGCCACGAGTGGACAGTCATCCGGCCCGCCGTCACCGAGTTCCATGTGATTGACATGGACCTGGATGTCATCCGCACCGAAGACCGCGGCGTGTTCATCGATGACCAGGACGAGTTCGCCGAGCACAGTATCTCCATGCATTACCCGGACCGGCTGGTGGCGGACATCCAGAATGCCGCAGACCAGCTTTACCATGCCGTCAAGGCGCAACAGGCTCCGTTCGACGGCACTGACGTCGCATGGTTCACAGAGGGACGAAAATGAGCGGAATTGTCAGGGTCTACAAGCGCGACGACGAGGGCACCCTCCACTTCCGGGAGGCCTGGTATGACGGGGACTACAGCCAGTTCGTCATGAACTACGGCGCGGTGGGGCACCAGAGCAAAACGGAAGAGACCGACGTACCCGATGCGGAGGCAGCCGAGGGGCTCCTGGACGCCTTCGCGGCCCAGTGCGCCGAGGACGGCTACGCCGAAATCCCCGACGAGGAGCAGTTCTGGGTGGTAGCCCAGTTCGCACTCAAAACCAGGGAAGGCACGGACCGGGACCGCTACCTCGAAGAGAAGGCAACGGACGCCCTCATCAGCCACCTCGCCTGGCGTGGACTGGGAACCGTGGAGCGTTCCGGGTTCACGGATTACAAGCTGAACATCTTCTGCCTTTGCCCCGACGTGAACAAGGCCGTCAACGCCATCAAGGTCTGCACCCGCGGCGAGGACCTGGACTTCACCAAGCTGAGCATCGGGGCCGCCCCGTACAACGAGCCCGAGCACTTCAAGCTCAAGCACTCAGCCAAGCCCGCCACCGGCTTCAGCCTTTAGGAGCATCCCGTGACCGCGTACCGCCGCGTCGGCAAATCCGGCCTGACTGTCTCCACCGTGGGCCTGGGCTGCAACAACCTTGGCCGCGCCAACACCGTCACCGAATCCCAGGAAGCCACGGACGCCGTCGTCCACGCCGCACTCGACGCCGGAATCACCCTGTTCGACGTCGCAGACACCTATGGCCGGGAACCCGGCCTCAGCGAAACGATGCTGGGCAGGGCCCTCGGCAGCCGGCGCCCCGACGTCGTCCTTGCCACCAAGTTCGGCATGGACATGAAAGGCGCCAGCGGGCCGGACTTCGGCGCCCGAGGCTCCCGCCGCTACATCATCCAGGCGGTGGAGGCGTCGCTGCGGCGGCTGGGCACCGACTGGATCGACCTCTACCAGTTCCACACTCCGGATCCGCTGACCCCCATTGACGAAACCCTGTCCGCGCTGGACACGCTCGTCACCAGCGGCAAGGTCCGCTACCTCGGGCACTCCAACCGCGCCGGCTGGCAGATCGCCCAGGCCGAGTACGTCGCCCGCGAACTCGGCGGCGCGCGGTTCATCTCCACCCAGAACCACTACAACCTCCTGGACCGCCGGGCCGAACTCGAGGTGACCCCGGCCGCCGAGGAGTTCGGACTGGGCGTCCTGCCCTACTTCCCCCTCGCCAACGGCCTGCTGACCGGCAAGTACTCGCCCGGCCATGCCCCGGAGGGCTCCAGGCTCAGCCACACCCGCACGCACCTCGTCCACGACGCCGACTGGGACCAGCTGGACAGGTTCAGCCGCTTCGCCGGGGACCGCGGCCTGAACGAAGTCCGGGTTGCGTTCTCCTGGCTGGCCGCCCAGCCCTCGGTGGCCAGCGTCATCGCCGGGGCCACCCGGCCTGAGCAGGTGCGCCAGAACGCGGAAGCAGCGGACTGGGTTCCTTCTGACAAGGACCTTGCCGAGCTGGACGATATCTTCCCCGCAGCGCCCAAGGTGGCGCTCTTCTAGGAAACGACATGACCGCCTTCCTGCTGGATGTGGACACCGGCATCGACGACGCCCTGGCACTCGCGTACCTTGCCGCCCTCCCGGACACCGAGTTCGTCTCGGTCACGGCCACCCCCGGAAATGTGGACGCGGACCAGGTGGCCCGCAACACCCTGGCACTGCTGGAACTCTGCGGACGCCCCGGTGTGGAAGTGGCGGTCGGCGCGCGCGGACCACTGGCCATACCGCTGCTGACCACCCCGGAAACGCACGGCCCGCAGGGCATCGGGTACGCGGTCCTGCCGGAACCGGCCGGCGCTGTGTCGGCGCGCCACGCCGTCGATCTGTGGGTTGACCACGCACGCAACCGGCCGGGGGAGCTCACGGCCCTGATCACCGCGCCCCTGACCAACTTCGCGCTGGCCCTGCGGCAGGAACCCAGGCTGCCCGAGCTGCTGGCAAAGGTTGTGATCATGGGCGGAAGCTTCTACCACCAGGGCAACACCACGCCCACGGCGGAGTGGAACACGCACGTGGATCCCCACGCGGCCAAGGAAGTCTATGCCGCCTTCCGCGGGCAGCCGCCGGAGAAACTGCCGGTGGTCTGCTCGCTGGACACCACTGAGCGGATCGAGCTGCACCCGGCGCACGTCCAGCAGCTGGCCGAGGCGGCCGGCGCGACAGTTCCCGAGCTGGTGCTGCCCGGCCAGCCCGAAGGACAGCGCAGCACCTCGGACAACAAGCTCATCAGGCACCTGTCCGATGCCCTGCGGTTCTACTTCGAATTCCACCGCCACTATGACCAGGGATACCTGGCCCATGTCCACGACTTCTTTGCCGCTGGCGTGGCCGCGGGCACCCTGGAGTTCCAGGCACTGCCCGCCACCGTCGACGTCGAGACCGGGTCTCCGCTCCTGATGGGCACCACCGTGGCGGACTTCCGGGGACTGTGGGGCATTCCGCCCAATGCCAGGGTGGTGACGGCAAACCAGCCCGAAGCCGCCTTCCGGGAACTGGTGTCCGCCGTCGGGAGCATGGCCCGGCGACTGGGCTGAGCGCCCCCGAAACCTCGCTGGGCCGCGCAAAACTGCCGCGGTAGAATGGTTCGCGTCCGGCCCGGCCACACGCCGCCGGCTGCTGCCGAGGTGACATAGGCGGCGCTCCGCCCGGCCCGGGAACTCCGGGTCACCCGCGCCCCGCACCCTGAAGGAACCTCCATGTCATCGCACTCCCTGACGTTGCCGTCCCCGGCGCCCGCCGCTGCCCGCAGGCGCCGGCTGCTGGAAATCCTCGGCGCCCTGGCCATCGCCGGCACCTACGTCTACCTGGTGCTGAACCAGCCTGCAGACATCACCGGGGGACCAGGCAGCGCGTCCGCCCTGATCGCCCTTTCCGGCTTCCTCGTCGGCGCCGTGCTGCTGATTGTCGCCGTCCTGCCCACGCTGCCGGCCTCCACCGTGGTGCTGATCCCCGTGGCGCTGGTGCTGAACATTGTGCTGGGCCAGTTCGTAGGCAGCACCCTGGTCCCGTTCTACCTTGACACCATCGGCACGGTCCTCATCGCGGTGCTGGCCGGCCCGGCGGCAGGCGCGGCGACCGGTGCACTGAGCAGCATTGTCTGGTCCTTCTTCAACCCCACCGTGCTGCCGTTCGCCGCCGGGGCCGCACTGATCGGCTGCCTTGCCGGCCTCGCCGCCCGCCATGGAATGTTCCGCCGCTTCTACCTCGCCCCCGTGGCAGGGTTCGTCACCGGCATCATCGGCGGCGTGGTGTCCGCGCCGGTGGCGGCCTTCGTCTTTGGCGGCACGTCCGGCGTGGCCACCGGTGCCATCGTCAGTGCCTTCCGCGCCATGGGCGACACCCTCCTGGCCGCCATCACCAAACAGGCGCTCATCTCCGACCCCATGGACAAAGCGATTGTGTTCACCGTGGTGGCCATCCTGGCGTACGCGCTTCCGCGCCGCGCACGGCTGCAGTTCCCGTTCATCCGCCGGCACCGCGTGCTGGCCGGCAAGATGCCGGAACAGGGTTCCTGACCAGTCTGATGCGCCTCCACCCGCTGACCTCGCTGGCAGCCGCCGGCAGTACGGCGGCCATTACGACGGCGGCAGCCAGTTTGCCGCTGTCCCTCGCCGTCGTGGCGGCGGCCGTCGTCGTGTCGGCCCGCGCGGGTACGGCGCGCAGGATGCTCCCGGCCGCCGCGGCTGTCCTGCTCCCGCTGGGGCTGTCCCTGCTGGTCCTGCATGGGCTGTTCTTTCCCGAGGGCCGGACCGTCCTGGCGCAGTGGGGGCCGGCCCGCGCCACCGCGGAGGGGCTTTCCTTCGCCGTGGAACGGGCGGCACAGCTGGGAGCGGTAATCCTTGCGCTCCTGGTGTTCTCCTTCAGTGTCAGCGTTCCGGACCTGGTGGCGGCGTTGTCCGCACGCGGCGTCCAGGGCCGGTTCGCTTTCGTGCTGGCGTCCACCCTCACCCTGCTGCCGGCCATCACCTCCAGGGCGGAGGGGATCCGGCAGGCCCAGGAATCCCGCGGCCTGGTGATCCGGCGCGGACTCCTGCACCGCGTGGCGGCCTTCCGCCGCCAGGCGGTCCCGCTGGTCCTGTCCCTGGTCGAGGACGCCGGAACCCGGGCAGCGGCGCTGGAGTCCCGCGGCTTCAGCAACCCGGGACCCCGGACCAGCTACCGCGTTGTACCGGATTCCCGACTCCAGCGCGTGCTCCGGGTTGTCCTGCTGGTGGCCGCCGCAGCGGCGGTCGGTGCCCGGCTCTGGTTTGCCGCGGAGGGGACCTAGGACATGGCTGGCGGCCGGAACGCCCTTGAAACCGCCGGACCGATACTCTCGGCCGGCATCAGGACCTTCACTTTCCATGACGACGCCGCCCCGGTCCTGCACGGGGTGGAGCTCGCCTTCGTCCCCGGAACGTTCACCGCTGTGCTTGGACCGTCGGGAAGCGGGAAATCCACCCTGGGCCGGGTGCTGGCCGGCTGGCTTCCGCCCGGAAGCGGGGGAACCCTCCATGGCTTCCTGGAGCTCGCGGGTACCCGCCTGCAGTTCGGCGGCGGCGGGGATCCACGCATCAATCCCGCGGAATGGGGACGCCAGGTCGGGTTTGTTCCCCAGGATCCAGCCGCCGTCCTGTCCACGGTGCGGGCCACGGTGGCCGAAGAACTCGCGTTCGGCCTCGAGAACAGGGCGGTGGAGCGCACCGCCATGAAGTCCACGGTGGAACGTACCGCCGCGCTCCTGGGACTCACGGACCTCCTGGACCATCACCCCGCCCGGCTTTCCGGCGGCCAGCTGCGCCGGCTTGCCATTGGCTGCGCCATCGTCACGGAACCTCGGGTGCTGATCATGGACGAGCCCTTCGCTTCGCTGGACAGCGCCGGCACCGCCGGACTGGCACAGCTGGTGCGGGACCTCGTCAGGCGCGGCACCGCCGTCGTGATCCTCAGCCAGGTGGTCGATACGCCGCTCCTTGACGCCGGGACATGGCATGTTGTGGTGGACGGCAGGGTAACGGCCAGCGGCACCCCTGCCGAACTGCATCCGGGCTCCGGCCTGCTGCCGTCGGGCATCCGGCGCCCCGGCAGCCTGCCGGAAGGAAAGGATGCGGCACGGCCCCGCGGAGCAGCGCGCCCGGCCGTGCCAGCCAGTGTGCCGCCTGGCACGGCACCAACCGTCCCGGTGCTGGAACTCCGCGGCGTCTCCTTCGACTACCCGGATGGCGGGAGGAAGACCCCTCGCCGCACGCGGCCGGGAGGCGGTCCCGGCCCCGCCAGGCAACCGCGGGTGCTGCGGGACGTCAACCTGGCGGTCAACCCCGGGGAGATCGTGGCAGTTACCGGCCCCAATGGTGCAGGGAAATCAACGCTGCTGCGCCACCTCAACGGACTGCTGCGGCCCGCCTCCGGGCAGGTCCTCGTCCGTGGCTCGGACATAGCCGGGACGCCGGCCGGCGTGGTGGCCCGATCAGTGGGCCTGCTGTTCCAGCAACCCCGGGACCAGCTGTTCGAGCGGACCGTACTCCGGGAGGTGCGCTTCGGCCTGGACAGCCTCTTCCAGCCCGGTGAGGCGCCGGGCCGGGCCCTCGAGGCGCTGGCCGCCGTCGGCCTGGCAGGGGCTGCCGGTGAGCACCCCGCCGAACTGCCCGCGTCCAGCCAGCGCCTCCTTGCCCTGGCCACGGTCCTTGCCCGCAAACCCGCGGTCCTGGCCCTGGACGAACCCACCGTGGCGCTCGACGGCGACGGCCTGGCCCTGCTGGACGCTGCGGTGCGTTCCGCGGCAGGGGAGGGCGCCGCCGTCGTGCTGGTCACGCATGACCTCGCCTATGCCCGGTCAATGGCACACCGCGGTGTGGAGCTCGACGGCGGCCTGCTGGCCGGGTGATCCGGCCGGTTGATCAGGCCGGGCGGGACGCCGCTCCCGGCGGCAGGAAGCGCCTGCCGTTGACGCGTTCGGAGGCACCCACCCGGTCAAGGTACGGGGTGATGCCGCCGAGGAACATGGGCCATCCGGCGCCCAGGATCATGCAGAGGTCAATGTCCTCCGGCCCTGCAACCACGCCTTCTGCGAGCATGAGGCCGATTTCCTCCGCGAGGGCGTCCTGGGTGCGCCGCAGCACCTGCTCCGCCGTGGAAGGGGAGGTGCCGGAGGACATCAGCGCCAGCGTGGACTGCGGGATCTCCTTCGAGCCGTCCGGGCCGGCCGCCCAGAGGCCCTTCACGCCGTTGTCGATGAGCTTTTGCAGGTTGGCGGATACCGTGAACCGTTCGCCGAAGGCGGCGTGGAGCGATTCCTGCACGTGCTGGGCCACGGGAAGCCCCACCATGGCGCCCAGTGTGAAGGGCGTCATCGGCAGGCCCATGGGCCGCAGGGCGTTGTCGGCCACTTCAGCCGGGGTGCCTTCGTCAAAGGCGGCCGTCACCTCACCCATCAGCCGCAGCAGGATCCGGTTGACCACGAACGCCGCGGCATCCTTGACCAGCACGGCAGTCTTTTTGAGCCCCTTGGCCAGCTCAAACGCGGTGGCGAGGACGGCGTCGTCGGTCCGCGGGGCACGGACGATTTCCAGCAGCGGCATGACGGCCACGGGGTTGAAGAAATGGAAGCCCACCACGCGCTCCGGGTGCTTCAGGTCCTCCGCCATGGCCGTGACGGACAAGGAAGAGGTGTTGGTTGCCAGGATGCAGTCCGGGGTAACGATCTCCTCCAGTTCCGCGAAGACCTGTTTCTTGACGTTGAGTTCTTCGAAGACGGCTTCGATCACAAAGTCGGCGTCCGCGAAGACCTCCTTGGACACCGAGCCCGTGACCAGCGCCTTCGTCCGGTTGGCGGCGTCCTGGCTGATGCGTGCCTTGCCCAGCAGCTTGTCCACCTCAGCGTGGACGTAACCCACTCCCTTGTCCACCCTGGCCTGGTCGATGTCCGTCATCACCACGGGGACCTTCAGCTGGCGGGCGAACAGCAGTGCCAGCTGGCTGGCCATCAGTCCGGCGCCAACAACGCCCACCTTTGTGACCGGGCGGGCCAGCTTGCGGTCCGGGGCCCCGGCCGGCCGCTTGGAGCGCTTCTGGACCAGGTCAAGGAACGCGTAGACGGTGGCGCGGAATTCATCGGTCTGCATGAGTCCGGCCAGCGTTTCGCATTCAAGCGCGGCGGATTCGGCCTGGGTCATGGTGCGGTTCGCCTCGAGGAGGTCCAGGACCTTTTCGGGGGCGGGCGCTGCATTGGAGGTCTTGGCCTCCACGAAGGCCCGCCCGGCCGCGACCGCACCGGCCCACCTGGCGGCAGTTTCGGGTTCGGAAGGGTCGACGGCGTTGGCTCGTTCCGGGATGACGTCGCCGGAGATGACTCCCGCCGCCCAGGCCAGGGACTGCTCCAGGAAATCGGCCGGTTCGAAGATGGCGTCGGCCATGCCGAGGCTGAATGCCTGGGGGCCGGTCAGCGTCCGGTTGTTGCTGAGCGGGTTTTCGATCATCACCTTCACGGCGTTTTCCGGCCCGGTGAGGCGGGGCAGGATGTAGACACCGCCCCAGCCCGGGACCAGTCCGAGGAAGGCTTCCGGCAATGCCAGTGCCCCGGCTCCGGTGGACACGGTGCGGTAGGTGGACTGCAGCGCGATTTCGAGGCCGCCGCCCAGGGCTGCGCCGTTGATGAAGGCGAAGCTGGGGACTCCAAGGTTGGCCAGGGTTGCGTAAACATCGTGGCCCAGCTGCGCCATCCACAGCCCGTGCTCGCGTTTTTCGAGGTTCTTGACGGCGGAAAGATCGGCGCCGGCCACGAGGTAGTAGGGCTTGCCCGTTATTCCGACGCCGACGATCTCACCGCGGCCGGCGCGCTCGCGAAGGCCCTCCAGCACCGTGCCGAGCTCAACCAGGGTGTTGGGTCCCAGCGTGGTGGGCTTGGCGTGGTCCAGGCCGTTGTCCAGGGTGATGAGCGCGAACGTGCCGGGGCTGGGCTTGCCCGCCGGAGCGGGCAGTTCGATGTCCTGGACGTAGGAGTGCGTGACGGTCTCGTTCGGGAACATTTCTGCAAGCTTGGTGAAATCTGCGGCGCTCATGCGGCTCCTTCGGAAGCGGTTTCGGTGGCGGCGGAGCCCCCGGGCCGGGCTCCGCTGTTGTCTGTGTATTCCGGGTGATGCGGGTTTTCCCAGATCACGGTGGCTCCCATGCCGAGGCCGACGCACATGGTGGTGATGCCGTACCGGACGGAGTGGTCCTCCTCGAACTGCCGGGCGAGCTGGGTCATCAGCCGAACACCGGACGAGGCCAGGGGGTGGCCCACGGCGATGGCGCCGCCGTAGCGGTTGACCCGGGGGTCGTCGTCGGGAATGCCGAAATGGTCCAGGAAGCTGAGCACCTGCACGGCAAAAGCTTCGTTGATTTCAAAGAGGCCGATGTCCGCGATGGTGAGCCCCGCATTCTTCAGCGCTTTCTCGGTGGCCGGCACGGGCCCGATTCCCATGACTTCTGGTTCAACACCGGCGTACGCGTAGCTGACCAGCCGCATTTTGACCGCCAGTCCCAGCTCGGCGGCAGCCTCGGCGGACGCCAGGACCGCTGCGGTGGCGCCGTCGTTCAGGCCTGCGGCGTTTCCGGCGGTGACGCGGCCGTGGGCCCGGAACGGGGTGCGGAGGCCGGCGAGGTCGGCCAGGGAGGTGCCTGGCCGCGGCGGTTCATCCGCGGTGTTCAGTGTCCAGCCCTGACCGGGCTTCAGGGCCGCGACGGGAACCAGGTCCGGCTGGATGCGGCCGTTGCGGCGGGCATTCTCGTACTTGGCCTGCGAGGCGACGGCGTAGGCATCCGTTCGTTCCTTGGTGATGGCCGGGAAGCGGTCGTGCAGGTTCTCGGCCGTGTTCCCCATGTTGAGCGCGGCCGGGTCCACCAGCCGCTCTGACATGAACCGCGGATTCGGGTCGGTGCCTGAGCCCATGGGGTGGTTGCCCATGTGTTCCACGCCCCCGGCCACCACAACGTCGTACGCGCCGAAGCTGATCCCTCCGGCCACGGCGGTCACCGCGGTCATGGCTCCGGCGCACATGCGGTCAACGGCAAAGCCGGGAACCGTCCTGGGCAGTCCGGCAAGCAGGGCAGCCGTCCGGCCAAGGGTGAGGCCCTGGTCTCCGGTCTGGGTGGTTGCCGCAATGGCCACTTCATCGATCCGCGCGGGCGGCAGGGACGGATTCCGCCGCAGCAGTTCGCGGATGCACTTAACTATCAGGTCGTCAGCCCGGGTGCCGGCGTAGATGCCCTTGTCCCCGGCCCTGCCGAATGGTGTGCGGAGGCCGTCCACAAAGACGACGTCCCGGACAGTGCGCATGGATGCGCCGCTTCCCTGGTGGCTCACGTATAACTCCTCATCGAGACGTAGGCGCCGGTGCATGCCTTTGCTGGCAATGGCCCGGCGGCAATACGTTCGATGTTACTCGTGAGTAACTTAGCCCGCAAGGTCCCCGGATTGAATGGACCCTCTCTCACTTAATGCCCATTTTTGGCCAACGCTCTCTCACTCTCTTCAAGAAAGTGAGAGAGCGTTGGCGGTTTTCACGCATCAAGTGAGAGAGCGTCTGGGGATTCGGTTTGGGAGCCGGTGGCGGTGCAGACGGCTGCGCCTACTTGCCCGCTGCGGTGGCGTCCGCCTTGGCTTCCTTGGCTTCCTTGGCGGGCAGCGGCTGCGGGTGCAGGAACGCTTCAACGATGAGGGGCGTTGCCAGTTCCACCTGCCACTCACGTGCGCCCAGGGCGCGGAGTTCGGTGGCGACTGCTGCTTCGGTGATCTCCGCCGGCGGCCGCCAGGCCACGCGCCGCAGGTAATCCGGGGTGAGCAGGTTTTCCAGCGGGAGGCTCAGCGACTCTGCCTTCGCCTGCAGCAGCGGCCGGGCGGTGGCCAGGCGGGCGGCCGCCTCCGGGTCCCGGTCCACCCAGACACGGGGCGGAGGCGGCGCGTTGGTGGGCAGGTGCAGCGGCGGGAGTTCTTCGAGATCCCGGGCAGCTGCGATGCAGCGCAGCCAGCGGGGCGCTTCACGTTGCGCCGCCCGGCCGTGGAAGCCCTTGGTGCCCAGCAGCTGCGGCACGGTGGTCGGCATGGCTTTGGCCGCCGCCACCAGGGCGGAGTCGGGAATCAGCCGTCCCGGTGCCACGTCCCGTTTCTGTGCCAGGGAGTCGCGCTCCAGCCACAGCTCACGTACTGCTGCCAGCTGCCGGCGGTCCCTGATCTGGTGCAGGCCGGAGGTCTTCCGCCACGGGTCCACGCGGGCTGGAGGCAATCCGGCGGCCAGGATCGCCGCAAATTCCTGCTCGGCGTATTCCAGCTTTCCGTCGGCCTGGAGGAGCTCGATGAGTTCCTCCCGCAGTTCCGTGAGGACTTCGACGTCCAGTGCGGCATACCGCAGCCAGGGTTCAGGCAGGGGCCGGGTGGACCAGTCCGCTGCCGAGTGCTCCTTGGCGAGTCCGAAGCCGAGCAGCTGTTCGATGACGGCTGCCAGGCCCACGCGGGGCAGCCCGGCCAGCCGGGCGGCAAGTTCAGTGTCGAAGAGCTTGTCCGGCCACATGCCCAGCTCTGAGAGGCAGGGCAGGTCCTGGCTGGCGGCGTGCAGGATCCATTCGACGCCGCGGAGGGCATCGTTGATGATGTCCAGGTTCTCGAAGGGTTCGGGGTCGATCAGCCAGGTCCCGGCGCCCTCGCGCCGGATCTGGACCAGGAAAGCGCGCTGCCCGTAACGGAAGCCGGAAGCCCTCTCGGCGTCCACCCCTGCCGGTCCGGTTCCGGCGGCGATGGCCGCAGCGCAGCGCTCCAGGCCGGACTGCGTCTGGATGACCAGCGGAACGCCCTCCCGGGGAGCAGCCAGCTCAACGATTTCGGGGACGGGGCTGTCAAAGCCTTCCACCGTGATGTGGGGTGCGGCATCAGCGGCCGGGACGCCGGCCGTGGTGTTTTCCGGAATGTTAGGGGTCATGATGCCTCCAGTTTACCGGCCGGCCGGTAAACGCCTGCCTGCCGGGCCGGTGCCTTGCCCGGCCATCCCGTCCGCGGCCCTGCGCCATCGGTCCGCCTTCGGTCCGCCACTGACAAACGGTCTCAGTTCCGGCGGCGCAGCGTCAGCGGCGTCACGCCGTCCGGCAGGGGCGGCAGGCCGGCGAAGGTGCAGACCATGTCGGACCAGGCCTCAAGATGGGCCTGGACGTCGGACGTGGCGGGTGTCCAGGACGCGCGCAGTTCGATGTCGATGGATCCGGGCCTTTCGGACAGGGTGCCGAAACTCTCCGAGAGGACCCTGGTGGCAGTGCCGCCGGCGGCCCGGTACGCCGCCTTGTGGTTCTCCAGTGCCTCCACCAGCCAGGTCCAGGCGACTGTTCCGAGCATTTCGTCGTTGCCCATCTCGGGTTCCAGCTCCGCACGGATATAGGTGACAATGCGGAATTCCCCGTCCCAGACCTCGGAGCCTTGGGGGTCGTGGAGAAGGATGAACCGCCCCGTCGCCAGTTCCAGCCCGTCCTCGTCTTCCGTTCCGGACGCCGCAGCGAGTGCCATGGCGGCGGGGCCGTGAAGCGGGGTTCCGGGAGCACCGGAGCCGGGGGCAAAAACTTCTGCGCCCAGGGCCACGGCAAAGGGCGCCAGCCGGGCCGGCGCCGGGATCTCCGCCAGGCGCAGTTCCCGGCGGCACTGGGCTTTCCTGAGGGTTCCCAAAGCGTGGAGAAACTCCGGGGGAACCTGGTCAAGTGCGTTCACCTTCGCAGGTTACGCAACTGGGCGGGGCAGGGCGGTTAGGCTCGCCGCCGGCTTCCGGCGCGGACCGTCAGTTCCCGCCATTGTGCAGTTCCCGGCGGAGTGCGGCAACGAAGGCATCCACATCCTCTTCGGTGGTATCGAAGGAACACATCCAGCGCACCTCGCGCGTGGCTTCATTCCAGTCATAGAAGCGGAACGACGCGCGCAGCCTGTCGGCCACGCCTTCGGGGAGGACGGCAAAGACGCCGTTGGATTCGGTCTCCTGGGTGGGCCGGACGCCGTCGATGGTGTCGACGGCGGCGCGGAGCCGGGCGGCCATGGCGTTGGCGTGGGCGGCGGACCGCAACCACAGGTCACCTTCCAGGAGCGCGATGAACTGCGCCGACAGGAAGCGCATCTTGGAGGCCAGCTGCATGTCCATCTTGCGCAGGTAGAGGAGCCCGTGGGCTGCTTCCGGATTCAGTGCCACCACCACTTCGCCGAACAGCAGGCCGTTCTTGGTGCCGCCAAAGGACAGGATGTCCACCCCGGCGTCGCGCGTGAAGTCCCGCAGCGGAACCTGGAGGTGGGCTGCGGCGTTGGCCAGCCGGGCACCGTCCATGTGCAGCTTCATCCCCTTGGCATGGGCATGCCCGGCAATGGCCCGGACTTCCTCCGGCGTGTAGCAGGTGCCAAGTTCCGTTGTCTGGGTGATGGACACGGCCAGCGGCTGGGCGCGGTGCTCGTCCCCCCAGCCCCAGGCCTCCCGGTCAATCAGTTCGGGCGTGAGCTTGCCGTCCGGCGTGGGGACGTGCAGCAGCTTGATGCCGCCGACGCGTTCCGGCGCGCCGTTCTCGTCCATGTTGATGTGGGCGGTAGAGGCGCAGACCACGGCGCCCCAGCGGGGGAGCAGCGACTGCAGTGAAAGGACGTTCGCGCCGGTGCCGTTGAAGACCGGAAAGCACTCGATGCCGGAACCGAAGTGGCCCTCCATCAGTTGCTGCAGCCGGGCGGTGTAGTCGTCCTCGCCGTAGGAGACCTGGTGGCCTTCGTTGGCGGCCGCCAGTGCCGCCAGCACCTCGGGATGGACGCCAGAGTAGTTGTCCGAGGCGAAACCCCGCACGTTCGGATCATGGAGGCGGATACCGGCGGCGGTTTCAGCGGTTGTTGTCATGGCTTTGCTCACGCTTTCAGTGTAGGTAAAGTCCGGGCCGGGGACAGTGACGCCGCCAGCTGCAGCCGCCGGCCGTTCAGTTCGGCGGCCGGGGCATCAAAGAGTCCGACGACGGCGCGCGCCAGGTCCTCGACGTCGGTGGCGCCCGAGAAGGACCGTTCGGGGTGGCGGCGGCGCAGTTCCTCATCGACCAGCGCCTTGACCACCAGCACGACGGCGGCTGCCGCGCTGCCGCCGTTCCTGCCGGCGGCGCGCCTGAAGCCATCAGCGATGGCAAGGGTCCAGGCTTCGGCCGCTGCCTTCGCGGCGGCGTAACTGGCCGTTGCCGCGGTGGGCTCGGCGGCGGTGGTGGAGGACACCATGGCGAACCGCCCGCACGCGGAGGCGGCGACGTCGTCGTAGAAAACCCGTGAGACGTTGCGGAGCGTGGTAATTGCTCCGCGCTCAAGGAAGTCCCAGTCCTCGTCGGTCTGGTCCGCGATCCCCTGTGCGCCCCGCCAGCCGCCCACCAGGTGGATCACAGCATCCATCGGCCCGGCAGCGGCGGTGACATCAGCCCGCAGCTGCCGCACCTCCTCCATGCGTGCAAGGTCGCACACGAAGGGGGCAACGCCGTCACCCGCCCGTCCTGCCGCGGACCTGATCCGCTCCGGGTCTGAGCCCACGGTGAACACACGGTGCCCGGCCTCGCGCAGTGCCCGGGCCACGGCGACGCCGGACGCGCCGCTGCCGCCCGAAACCAGGACGTTCAGCGGCGGTTTTGCCGGCTCCATAGCAGCTGTCACAGCGCGGATGCTCCAGTGATGCCGGCAGTGGATTCAATGACCGGGCGCATCTTCTTTTCCAGTGCTTCGTAGAACATGGACAGCGGGAATTCGTCATCGAGCACCTGGTCGGTGAGGCCACGCGGCGGCCCCGCCAAGGGCAGCGCTTCCGGCCCCTTGGCCCAAACAGATGCCGGGTGGGGCGTGACGGTGGCGGAGATCAGCTGGTATGCAGCCAGCCAGTGGGCGGTTTTGGGGCGGTCGATGGAGCGCCAGTACAGGTCGTCGATGCGGGCGCCGAGGGCGATGACAGCATTGGCTACTTCATCCCAGTCGATGGTCAGCCGGGTGTCCGTCCAGTGCAGGACGCGCTGCTGGTGCAGCCACGCGAACAGCAGCTGGCCGCCCAGGCCGTCGTAGTTCCGCACGCGGCTGCCGGTGATCGCGAACCGGAAGATGCGGTCAAAGATGATGGCGTACTGCACCAGTTTGGCGTGGCGCCGGGCTTCAGGATCGGCGTCCTCGTCTTTTTCTATCCGCACGGATTCGCGGAACGCGGTCAGGTCGCAGCGCAGTTCTTCAAGGGAGTACAGGAAGAAGGGCATCCGCTGCTTGATCATGAACGGATCGAACGGCAGGTCGCCCCGCATGTGCGTCCGGTCGTGGATCAGGTCCCACATGACAAACGTGGCCTCGGTCAGGTCCTGGTCGGCGAGCATCTCCGCTGCCCCTTCCGGCAGTTCCAGGCAGGTGGTCTCGGCTGCGGCCTTGAGGACGCGGCGGAACCTGGCCGCCTCCCGGTCTGCGAAGATGGCCCCCCAGGTGAAGGTGGGGGTCTTGCTGACAGCGACGGTCTCAGGGAACAGCACGGCGGAATTGGTGTCATAGCCGGCGGTGAAGTCCACGAAGCGGATGGGGACGAACAGCTTGTTCGAGTAGTCTCCCGCCTCAAGGCCGGCAATGAACTCCGGCCAGATCACTTCGACCAGGACTGCCTCCACCAGACGGTTGCTGCTGCCGTTTTGGGTGTACATGGGGAAGACAACCAGGTGCTGCAGGCCGTCCCGGCGCTGTTTTTGGGGCTGGAATGCCAGGAGGGAGGAAAGGAAGTCGGGGGTGGCGAACCCGGCCTGGGCCCACCGCGAGAAGTCGGTGCAGGCAGCTTCCAGGTACGCCGCATCATGCGGGAAGGCTGGGCTGAGGGCACGAAGCGCATCGATGATCTCATTTACCAGGGCAGCAGCTGCTGCGTGGTGTGCGGGATCCGGAATGGAGCCGTCCTGGACCTGGAAGACCTGGATGGCGGTGGCGGCTGCCTTGAGCCGGAGCCAGTCATTGTTTTCGGCTGAAATCCCGGTGACGGCGGTGGTCAGGGTTTCGGTCATCGTCGGCTGCCTTTCTGGTTGCTTGCTATCTATGGCGAGCGTAGCAAGCAACCAGCAGAGCTAATTGAAAAAGTAGCCAAACATAAGAATTACTTTGGCTCAGAGCCGTTTCCAGTGCCCGGAGCAGGTCTTTCCCTGCGGGATCAGGACTCCTGTTCCGGGCCTTTGACCTGCGGTTCCTCGGCGGGAACCAGCCGGATGGAGATGGAGTTGATGCAGTAGCGCTGGTCGGTGGGGGTCCCGTAGCCCTCGCCTTCAAACACGTGCCCCAGATGGGAGTCGCACGTGGCGCAGCGGACCTCTACCCGGTCCATTCCCAGCGTGCGGTCGTGGATGTAGCGGACGTTTCCTTCGGCAAGCGGGGCCCAGAAGGACGGCCAGCCGCAGTGGGAATCAAACTTTTCGTTGCTGGTGAACAGTTCCGCTCCGCAGGCGCGGCACTGGTACACGCCGGCAGTGTGGGTGTCCCAGTATTCGCCCGTGTATGGACGCTCGGTTCCCGCCTGGCGGAGCACGTGGTATTCCTCCGGCGTGAGCTCCTCACGCCATTGCGCGTCGGTTTTTTCCACGCCGTTGCCCGGGACGCCGGCCCCGGCCGGACGCGCCTCCGTGGCCGGCGGTTCCGTGGCTTTGTTTCCGAATATGCTGTTTCCGAAGATGCTCATAGACTTGTCAACGCTTACGAGTCGCCGATAAATCCCGAGCCTGCATAAAGGTGGAGTACCGGCACGCCCAGTTGGTCCTGTGCCTTGTTGGCCCAGTCCGTATGGAAGGTGTCAGCGACGGCATGCGGCCGGGTGATCACCACGGCCTGCCCGGCGCCGGTTTCACGGACCTTGGCGACCAGCCCGTTGACGGCCCCGCCATCCACTATTTCCCCGGTGACGCCTGTGCCCAGTCCCTCCAGGGCGGCCAGGGATACGGCCAGGGTCTCCGCTGCCTGTGCCCGCTCCTGCGTGGGATCGGGGGTGTGGGCAGTGAGCTCCCTGAATGCCTTGGCAATGTCCAGCATCGAAAGGTTTTCAAGGAAGTCCACCAGCAGGTGCCGCTCGGTGTTTGCGGGCACGAGCACCACCAGGCGCGTTTCCGCCCCGTCCACCAGGCGCTCGATGTTCAGGCGGTCGTCCGCCCCCAGGGGTTCTTCGGTCAGGATGACGATCGGTTCACTCATGGCCCTAGCCTAGTCCCGGAGCCGGTCCGTGCGCAGGGGGCGCCGCACCGGCGACGGGCAGGGGCAGGCCTGACGGTCCGCGGCGAAATGCGGGCTTCGGTGCCCGGGCGGTAAGAATAGTTCCATGGCACCTTTCCAGCGAACCCGCCCCGCCCCCGTTCATGGCCCCGAAACCGGTGGAATGTCGTTGCGGGCAAAATGGGCAATCGGGGGAGCGATCGGCGGGGGCGGCCTGGCCGGACTCCTGGGCGCCGGTTCGTCGGCGCTGGCGGTGTACTTCGCACGCCGGGTCATCACTCCCGCCCGGCAGCGGACGTCGGACCAGGAGATGCTTGCCGTCATCAGGGACGGCCAGGGGCAGCGGGCCATCTTTGCCGCGACTGACGACACCACGGTTGACGGCGTCTACGGATTCTTCTTCGACGGCGGCAAGGGGCACGCACGGATCGGCCGCATCGTCTCCTACTCGCCCGCCGACAGGACCGTGCTGCGCGAGGTTGAGGCGGTATACGCCGGCGATCTTTCCGCGGCGCGCCGCGGCTGGTGGAGCGGGGCCGTCTATCCGGACCCTGCCGCCGCCGGAATTCCCTATGAGGATGTCAGCATCGACGTAGAGCGCGGGCAGGCTCCCGCCTGGCTGGTCCGCGCCGGCGGCACGGCCCGAACCTGGGCGGTGATGGTGCATGGACGCGGCGCCACCCGGCAGGAGGCGCTGCGCGCGGTCGGTCCCGCGCTGGAGCTGGGGCTCACCAGCCTCCTGGTTTCCTACCGGAATGACGGCCTGGCGCCATCCGCCGACGACGGCCGCTACGGCCTGGGCTCCACGGAATGGCGTGACATTGAAGCTGCCATCGAGTACGCGCTGGCCAACGGGGCGGAAGAAATCGTGCTGTTCGGCTGGTCCATGGGAGGCGCCATCTGCCTGCAGACCGCCGACCTGTCCCGCTACCGGCACCTGATCCGGGCCATGGTGCTCGATGCGCCGGTCACCGACTGGGTCAATGTGCTGGCCCACCACGCACAGCTGAACAGGATCCCCTCCCTGGTGGGGCGGTATGGCCAGCTTATGCTGGGGCACCCCCTGGGCAGGCGGCTCACCGGACTGTCCGCGCCCGTGGACCTGAAGGTGATGGACTGGGTGTCCCGCGCAGTTGAGCTGCGGACGCCCACCCTGATCCTCCACAGCGTGGACGACGAATATGTGCCCTACGAGCCTTCGGCCCTGCTTGCGGAGCGGAACCCGGAGATGGTGACCTTCGAGCCCTTCCACCAGGCCCGGCACACCAAGGAATGGAATGTCGACCCCGACCGCTGGGAAGGCCAGGTCAAGGCCTGGCTGCGGCAGCAGCTGGCTCCCAGGCTCAACCCGGGCGCCTTGAGCTCAATGGCTTCCGGGGGCGAGTGAGCTGATGGAGGCCGTGACGGCGTCCGTGAGGCGGACCAGGTCTGCCGGTGCCAGCTCGATGTCCAGCCCGCGCCTGCCACCGGAGACCAGCAGGGTGTCCAGCGCTAGGGCGCTGGCGTCCAGCACAGTGGGGGACGGCAGCCGCTGGCCCAGCGGTGAAATGCCGCCGAGCACGTAGCCGGTGCGCCGTTGGGCCGCCGCGGGATCTGCCATTGCCGCCTTCTTGGCTCCCAGTGCTGCGGCGAACGCCTTCAGGTCAAGGGTTCCGCTGACCGGCACGATTCCCACGGCCAGCCGCCCCTCCACTTCCACCATGAGGGTCTTGAAGACCCTCGACGGATCGACGCCCAGGACCTCGGCCGCTTCCGCACCGTAGCTAGCGGCTGCGGGATCGTGGGTATACGGGTGGAGCACAAAGGGAACCCCGGCCGCGGCCAGAGCCGCTGTTGCCGGGGTTCCCTGTGCTGCGCTCTTGCGTGCCATGGGTGCTTTCCGCCGCGGGTGCTAGGAACGTCCGGCAGTAGCCGCAGCGACCCTGCGCTTGATCCTCCCCAGCATCGCGGTCATGCCCCGCATGCGCAGGGGCGTGATGGCCCTGGTGAGCCCCAGGAGCTCGGGCATGTCGTCCGGAACCGAGAGGATCTCCTCGGCGGACAGCCCGTCCAGGCCCTCATGGAGCACGCCGGCGAAGCCGCGTGTTGTGGGAGCCTCCGCAGGGGCCTTGAAGAACAGCCGCACGGCGGCGCCGGGCCCGCCCTCACTCTCCGTCTCGATGGTCAGGAAGAGCGGCGACTGGCACTCCACGACCTGTTCCAGCAGTTCGGGGTGGTCCTTGAGCCGGTCCGGCAGTTCCGGGAGGCCCTGGGAGAATTCCAGCAGCAACTGGAGCCGCTCGGGTTCAGTGAGGGCCTGGAAGTCATCCACGATTGCCGCCAGGGCGGAAGGCAAGGCTTGAGTAGTCATCAGTCCAAGTCTACGCAATTACGCCGCCGCGGGCCGCGTCAGGCGCCGACGGCGGCAGGGACGGAACCGCGTTCCGCACCCTTGGCGATCGGTACGCGCACGGCGTTGCCCCATTCGGTCCAGGAGCCGTCGTAGTTACGGACGGTGTCGAAGCCGAGGAGGTATTTGAGGGCGAACCAGGTGTGGCTGGAACGTTCGCCGATACGGCAGTAGGCCACGACGTCGTCGCCTGCCTTCAGGCCTGCCTCGCCAAGATAGAGGGCTTCAAGTTCCTCCCGGCTGCGGTAGGTGCCGTCCGCGGCGGCAGCGCGTGCCCACGGGATCGACGCAGCAGTGGGAATGTGGCCGCCGCGCAGGGCGCCTTCTTCCGGGTACGCCGGCATGTGGGTGCGCTGGCCGGTGTATTCCTCGGGGGAGCGGACATCGATGAGCGGCTTGCCGAAGTGCGCAAGGACGTCTTCCTTGAAGGCGCGGATGGGAGCGTCGTTGCGCTCAACAACCGGGTAGTCGGCCCTGGCAGGTGCCGGCTTCTCCGTGGTGAGTTCGCGTCCTTCGGCAATCCACTTGTCCCGGCCGCCGTCGAGGAGCCGCACATCCTCGTGGCCGAAAAGGGTGAAGACCCACAGGGCGTAGGCGGCCCACCAGTTGGACTTGTCTCCGTAGATGACCACGGTGCTGTCACGGGAAATCCCCTTCGACGCCGCCAGTTCCGCGAACGCGGCCCCGTCCACGTAGTCGCGGGTCACTTCGTCATTGAGGTCCGTGTGCCAGTCGATCTTTACGGCGCCGGGGATGTGGCCGGTTTCGTACAGGAGCACGTCCTCGTCGGATTCCACTACCACCAGCTCTCCGTTGGCGGCAGCGCCACTTTCCAGGGCGGCAGCAAGCCACTCCGTGGAAACCAGCCGCTCCGGGTGGGCGTAGGCGGCAAACTTCTCATTCTGTTCAACGGGATAGGGCATTTTTCCTGGCCTTTCATTGAGGACACGGGCGGCCTGCTGGACCTGAAGGGGACCTGGTTCCACCCTAGCCAGCGCCCCGGGCCATGTCCGCATTCCGTTAACAGGGCGCAATGTTGCCTTCATCACGCCGGCCGCCACAGGGACCTGCGGCATTAAAAGCCCGGGCGCAATGCCGGTATCCTTTCTGGGGACCACCCACCAGCAGAACGGACCACCTTGGTACAGATCGAACAGCTTGCCGCCCGCACTCCGGCAGTTTCGGTGGATGAACTCCTTAAAGGGTTTTACCCGTCACCGCGATTCGGCCAGGTTTCCTTTGCCAGCTACCGCCCCGATCCCAAGCAGCCCAGCCAGTCCGCCGCCGTGCGGGCGTTGGAGGGCTTTGCCGACGGCGTCGGTTCCAACGGCGGTGGGGGGCTGTTCAAGAAACTGTTCGCGAAGAAGGACGGTTCCCGCGCCGGCATCTACCTTGACGGCGGGTTCGGCGTCGGCAAGACCCACCTTCTGGCCTCGTTGTGGCACGCGGCGCCCGGCCCGAAGGCCTTCGGCACGTTCGTGGAGTACACCAACCTGGTGGGTGCCCTGTCCTTTCGCAAGACCGTTGAGGCGCTCAGCAGCTACAAACTTGTCTGCATCGATGAATTCGAGCTCGACGATCCGGGCGACACTGTCCTGATGTCCCGGCTGATGCGCGAGCTGGCCGACGCCGGGGTGAAACTGGCAGCCACCTCCAACACGCTGCCAGGATCGCTGGGCGACGGCAGGTTCGCGGCGGTGGACTTCCAGCGCGAGATCCAGGTGCTGGCGGACCAGTTCGACGTCATCCGGATTGACGGGGAAGACTTCCGCCACCGGGGCCTGCCCGCGGCGCCGGCCCCGCTGAAGAACAGCGAACTGTCCTCCCACATGAAGGCGGAGTTCGACGGAAAGACGGTTGCGCAGGACGAGTTCAGCACCCTGATTGCGCACCTGGCCGGGGTGCACCCCAGCCGCTACCGCCAGCTGATCGACGGCATTGACGGGGTGGTGTGGCGCAACGTGCACACCATCACGGAGCAGGCTGTGGCGCTCAGGTTCGTGGTGCTCGCCGACAGGCTGTACGACAAGGACGTGCCCATCCTTGCCAGCGGCGTGCCGTTCGACCAGCTCTTCACCGAGGACATGATGACCGGCGGCTACATGAAGAAGTACTTCCGCGCTGTCTCCCGCCTCACCGCGTTGGCCCGCGAGGGCCAGAACCACGAGCCGTCCTAGGCCTCAGGCGCCTGCCGGCCACCCGCCGTCGTCCTTGAATGCCGGCAGTCCTTAAACGCCAAAGGTGCAGGTGCCGCCTCCCGGCGGGACCTGCACCCCCTTGACGTGCTAGGGCAAGACCCTGGCCAAATCCTTGTTACGGAGTCCTGTCAGCCGGCGGAACCGGGTTGACGGGAGTGACCGGCGGAACCTGCTCAGCGGCAGGTGCCTGGCCCGGGGTTCCGTTCTTGTCAATGAGCTTGGAAGCGCCATTCTGGACTTTGTCGACGTGGCCCGAGTACTTTCCTCCGGTCTTGGTGTCGACGAAATCACCGGCCTTGTTGATGCCGTTCTTGATGGCCTGCTCGTTGCCGCGGATGAGACCCTGAGCCTTGCCCTTTAGATCGTCAATCAGTCCCACGAGCACCTCCCTTCAATCGCGGAGCCAGGTCGCTCCTCCGCGTTCGATCCTAGCCCCGCGGGGAACACCCAACAAGGAAACCGGGGGCTTTGGCCGTTCGCCCGTAGCGGATGCCGGCTACCGGGCAAGAAAAAAGCAGCTCCGGGGAGCTGCTGCATGTGGGCGATACTGGGATCGAACCAGTGACCTCTTCCGTGTCAGGGAAGCGCGCTACCGCTGCGCCAATCGCCCGGAACCGGAAGCCCGGTCTTATGGGATTTTAGAGTAAGAGAGCGGACGACGAGATTCGAACTCGCGACATCCACCTTGGCAAGGTGGTGCTCTACCAGCTGAGCTACGTCCGCGTATGAAGTGCGTTCCGGCCGGAGCCGGTGCGTACTGCATGAAGCAAGTTTCCTTGCTTGGTGGGCGATACTGGGATCGAACCAGTGACCTCTTCCGTGTCAGGGAAGCGCGCTACCGCTGCGCCAATCGCCCATTGCATCCGGTTCAATCCGGAAACCATGGTTTTCACCGAGGTGGGTACGGGATTCGAACCCGTGTATACGGCTTTGCAGGCCGCTGCCTCGCCTCTCGGCCAACCCACCGTGTAAGCGTCGGTTCCGGAGAACTTTTGCTGTGACAGTGTCCTGCGAGCGGACGACGAGATTCGAACTCGCGACATCCACCTTGGCAAGGTGGTGCTCTACCAGCTGAGCTACGTCCGCATTTTGGAGGGTTGATTCCTTGCCGTTCCCGGCATTTCCTCGCGTTCCAACGAGTAAAAACAATATAGGAGGTTCAGGGATTCTCCAAATCGCCGCCGCCAGGTGCGCGCGGCGTGACCGTGCTTCCCAGTGCTGGCGCGGAAGCAGGTGAGTTACAGGGGTGTAATTCACGACGGCGGACGGGGACCTTTTGGCTCTTCCCTTGCCGTGTTGCGGGGCCGCAGCAGGGCGGCCCGGGCGGGTCGAGGCCGGCGATTTTTGAATTACGTAAACGTCGGCTAGCATTCAAATGCATCAGGGCGATTGGCGCAGTGGTAGCGCGCTTCGTTCACACCGAAGAGGTCACTGGTTCGAACCCAGTATCGCCCACCGCACAGAGGTCCGTTTCCGCTCGTTCGCAGCGGAAACGGGCCTTTTTGTTTGCGGATCCTGCCTGCAGATTTTGTCGGCCCCCTGTGAAAGAGTTTTTCTATGACAGCTCCACTCCTCGCCCATGCCACCGAATACGGCCGGATGTACGCCCGCTCCACGTCGGAGCAGTTCTCGGTGCCCTCCATCACCACGGTCATCAGCCAGCAGCCGCACGGACTGGACGGCTGGTTCGGGTACATGGGAGCGAGCAGCCTGGCCAAGGATCCGCTGCTGGCGGACTGCCTGGGGAGCCCGGCCAAAATTAAGCAGGCCGTCAACCGTGCGGCCAAGGCTGCCGAAAACTACCGCGATGACGCGGCGAAGCGCGGGGACCGGGTACATAACTATTGCGAGCAGGTGGCGCTTCGTGCGTTGGGGCGTCCCCACGCCATGAAGGAGGCCCGCGAGGCCTTGGCCGCCAACGGGGAAGAGGCCTTCGCTGTCCGGTTCGATGAATGGTGGGAGCTGTTCCGGGTGGAACCCATCGCCCCGGAAATCACCGTCTGGAACAACGCCGTGGGGTACGCCGGCACCCTGGACCTGGTGGCCCGCATCAACGGCCGCGTATGCCTGATCGATTACAAGACCAAGGGCACCACGCGGGACGGCCTGGTCAAGCCGCTCGATGACAAAGTGGTGATGCAGCTGGTGGCCGGCATGAAGGCCGAAGAAAGCCTGGTGGACCCCGAGGCAGGGACGTGGGAGCCCTGGCAGTACGGTGAAAACCCTGTCCTGCTGGCGGTGGCCATCGGGGAGACGGAGGTCCGTCCCGTGCGCGCCAACCCGGAAGTCCTGAAGCATCACTGGTGGAAGTTCTGCGCCCTGCGGCGGGTCTGGGAGCTGTCCGCGGACACCATCAGCGCCGGCGCGGCGCTGCTTCCCATCGCCCCGCCGCCGCTGGCGCAGGTGCAAACGGCCTAGCAGTTTCTCTGCGCCTAAACTGGATTGGTCCCCTTTGCCGTCAATCGTGAGGAACTACAGCGCATGGCTATCCTGAATATCCGCATCATTGGTGACCCTGTGCTGCGCACAGTTGCCGATCCCGTGACGGAATTCGGGCCGGAGCTGGCCAAGCTGGTCGCGGACATGACCGAAACCATGGAAGACGTGGACGGTGCAGGCCTGGCCGCGCCGCAGGTGGGCGTAAGCCAGCGCGTTTTTACCTACCGCATCGACGGCGTCGAGGGCCACATCATCAATCCTGCGCTGGAAAACAGCGAGGACTACCAGCCCGACCATGTGGAAGGCTGCCTGTCCATCCCCGGCCTCAGCTTTCCGGTGCGGCGTTTCCGCGCCACCCGCGTCACCGGCGTCGACATGCACGGCAACCCTGTCACGGTGGAGGGGGAGGGGCTCATGGCCCGCTGCTTCCAGCACGAGAACGACCATCTGGACGGCATCCTCTACACGGACCGGCTCGAGGGTGAGGACCGGAAGACCGCCCTGCGGTCCATCCGCAACGCCAACTACGACTCCATCGCCGAACGTACGACGACGAAACGCGCCAGGACTGTCGGGTCCAGTTTCGGCGGCCCCGCCCAAGGCTCCCCGCGGGGCTCGAGCTTCGGCGCCGGGGCAGCCGGCGGCGCAGGGTGAGGGTCCTGTTTGCGGGAACCCCCGCCGTCGCCGTCCCTTCGCTGGATGCGCTCGTAAAAGCCGGCTTCGAGGTTGCTGCTGTCCTGACGCGCCCGGATGCCCCCGTGGGCCGCAAGCGCGTGCTCACGCCGTCCCCCGTCGCTGCGCGCGCGGCTGACCTGGGAATCGAGGTCATCCACGCCGCCCGCGTGGACGCGGAGGCAACGGCCAGGATTTCCGGGGTAAACCCTGACGTCGCCGCCATCGTGGCCTACGGCGGACTGGTTCCGCCGGCCGCCCTCGGGATCCCGCGGCACGGCTGGATCAACCTGCACTTTTCCCTGCTGCCGGCCTGGCGCGGCGCGGCCCCGGTACAGCGCGCCATCATGGCAGGGGACGATGTCACCGGAGCGGTGACCTTCCAGCTGGAGGAAGGACTGGATACGGGACCCGTGTTCGGCACCCTCACGGAATCAGTGGGGCCGGAGGACACGGCGGGAGAGCTCCTTGAGCGGCTGTCCCACAGCGGCGCCGTGCTCCTGGCCCAGACATTGTCCGCCATCGAGGCAGGGAAGGCCTTCCCGCAACCCCAGGCGGGCGAGGTTTCCCACGCGCCGAAGTTGACCCTTGAAGATGGCCACCTTCAGTGGAACCATCCGGCGCTGGCGATCGGGCGGCAGGCCCGGGGCGTAACCCCCGAACCCGGTGCGTGGACCTTCCTGGACGGACAGCGCGTCAAGCTGGAACCGGTCCGGCTGCGGCCCGATGTCACCGGCCTTGCCCCCGGGACCCTGTTCCTCGAAGGCAAGAGCGTGCTGGTCGGCACGGGATCGCACGCCGTGGAACTGACCCGCATCCAGCCTGCGGGCAAAAAAATGATGGCCGCTGCCGACTGGGCACGCGGCATGGCTTCCCTTGAAAGTGTGGTGTTCGAATGAGCGCGTCCGGCGGCAATCCAGGCGGAGGCGGCAACGCCGGGCGCGGCGCCGCGGGCGGCGGCCGCGGCAAGGGGGGACCCCGGGACAGCAGCCGGCGGAATGCCCAGGGCCGTGAACGCAACCGCGGTCCGCAGCGCAGCTTCACGGAAAACGCGCCCTCCCAACGGACCCGCCGGGCCGATCCCGCGCGGCTGGTGGCCTTCGAAGTCCTGCGCGCCGTCGCTGCCGAGGACGCCTACGCCAACCTCGTGCTGCCGGCACGGATCCGCCACCACGGGCTGGACAAGCGCGACGCCGGCTTCGCCACCGAACTTACGTACGGTGCCCTGCGGGGCCAAGGCACCTACGACGCCATCCTGGCGCGCTGCGTGGACCGCCCGCTTGACCAGCTTGACCCGGCAGTCCTGGACGCGCTGCGAATCGGAACCCACCAACTGCTGGCCATGCGCGTCCCTGCACACGCCGCCCTCGACCAGACCGTCGGCCTGGCGCGTGCCGTGATCGGAGCAGGGCCCTCAGCGCTCATTAACGCTGTCCTCCGCAAGGTTGCTGCACGCACCCTTGAGGAGTGGCTGGACGTGCTGGTGGCCGGAGAGACCGACGAAACAAGAATCGCTGCACTCCGCTACGCCCACCCGGAATGGATCGTCCGCGCCATGCGCCAGTCCCTGGTGGCGCATGGCCGGCAGGCCAGCGAAGTGAACGACCTCCTGGAAGCGGACAACGCCGCCCCCGTGGTCAACCTGGTGGCCCTGCCAGGCCTGGGCAACCTGGACGAGGTGCTGGAGAACGGTGCCATTCCGGGCGAGCTCGTCCAGGGTTCTGCCCTTTCCAGCGGCGGTGACCTGGGGCGGTACTCCTCCGTCCGGGAAGGAACCACCCGGGTCCAGGACGTTGGCTCGCAGCTGGTGGCCCGCGCCATGGCCGCCGTTCAACTCGACGTGCCGGCAGGCGGGACAGGCAATTCGAAGGCGGAGGCGTGGCTGGACCTCTGCGCCGGCCCCGGCGGAAAGGCAGCCCTGCTGGGCGCCCTGGCCAGGCAGCGGGGCGCAACGCTGCTGGCCAACGAACCCGCTCCCCACCGCGCCAAGCTCGTCAGCCAGGCGCTCTCGGCCGTGCCGCCGGAAACCTGGCAGGTCCGGACCGGAGACGGCCGCGAGGTCGGATCCGAAGCGCCCGAATCATTCGACCGTGTCCTCGTGGACGTCCCCTGCAGCGGCCTCGGCGCATTGCGGCGCCGGCCGGAATCCAGGTGGCGCCGTTCACCCAAGGACCTCGCGGACCTCGGTCCACTGCAGCGCGAGCTGCTGGCCTCCGCCCTGGCAGCGGTTCGTCCGGGGGGAGTGGTGGCCTATGTGACCTGTTCACCGCATCCGGCGGAGACGACGGCCGTCGTGGCTGATGCCCTCCGCAAACGCGATGACCTGGAACTCCTTGACGCCGGAGCGGCGCTGGACGCCGTCAGCCTCCCCGGAAAGCTGGACGCCGGGCATGACTCCACGGCCCAGCTTTGGCCGCATGTCCACGGCACAGACGCCATGTTCCTCGCGCTCATCCATAAGAAGCCCTGACCCGTGAAAGGTTCCCCCGTGACGCAATGCTGCATCAATCCGAGCATCCTCTCGGCCGACTTCGTCAACCTGGAGGCCGAGCTGCAGCGCATCAGCACCGCTGACGCCGTGCACGTGGACGTCATGGACAACCACTTCGTCCCCAACCTGACCATCGGACTGCCTGTGGTGCAGCGCATCCAGGAGGTGAGCCCCATACCCCTGGACGCGCACCTGATGATCGCTGACGCAGATCGTTGGGCGCCGGGCTTCGCCGACGCCGGCCTGGCGTCCGTCACGTTTCACGCGGAGGCGTCGATCGCGCCCGTGAAGCTGGCGCGCGAACTTCGCAGCAGGGGGTCGAAAGCCGGCATGGCAATCCGGCCGGCTACCCCCGTGGAGCCCTACCTGGACATGCTGTCCGAGCTGGACATGCTGCTCATCATGACGGTGGAGCCCGGATTCGGCGGCCAGGCCTTCCTGGACCTCACCCTGCCCAAGATCCGGCGGGCCAGGGCTGCCATCGACGGCTCCGGGATCGGGGTGGCCATCCAGGTTGACGGCGGCATCACTGAAGAAACAATCGTCCGGGCCGCGGAAGCAGGCGCCAACGTATTCGTTGCCGGCTCCGCCGTCTACGGCGCCGAAGACCCCGCGGCGGCCATCGAGAGGCTGCGCCGGGAGGCAGGCAGGACGTTACACGCGGTGACGGGGGAATAGCCGGGAGCCGGTGCCGGTTATGGCACAATAGCAACACACATACGTGCTCCGGGGTCGGTGTAAGTCCGAACCGGCGGTGACAGTCCGCGACCCGCGAGCCGGTGGTTTCCGCAAGGAAATCCCGGCGGACGGTTGAACCGGTGAAATTCCGGTACCGACAGTTAAAGTCTGGATGAGAGAAGCACGTACAGCTGTATCTGTGGGGCCATTCCGGCGCCGCAGCCTTCTGCTGTCGTAAACCCCCGGAGCCATCGCGGTTCGAGAGGGAAGGAACGACACGGAATGAACCCCAAGCGATGGCTCTTCGATGCCAAACACCCTGCCGCTTCACTGGAGGGCGCAGCCGCCGCGCCGGTCGCCGCATGACGGCGGGCAACCCGGCCACGGCTGACGCAATCAGCACGGAGCCGCATCCGGGCCACCCCCCGGGGCACGCTGACGAGGTGGTTACCGCCTTCAGTGCTGCCGAGTCCGGAGCCATGGGGGCTGCCCTCGAGGCAGCCCTGCGGGGTCCGCGGGGGGCGAACCCGTTGGTGGGCGCCGTCGTCGTGGATCCTGCAGGCCGCCACCTCGTCACCGGTTTCCACCGCGGCGCCGGCACCGCGCATGCAGAGGCGGATGCGATCAGCCAGGCAACAGCCGCGGGCCTGGATCTCTCCGGCTGCACCATGGTGGTTACCCTGGAACCCTGCAACCACGTGGGACGCACAGGCCCTTGCGCCGAGGCCATCATTGCCGCCGGAATAACGGACGTGGTGTACGCGGTGGATGATCCGCATGACCCGGCAGCAGGCGGAGCGGCAACGCTGCGCGCCGCGGGCGTCCGCGTCCGCAGCGGGCTCGGGGCCGCGGAGTCCCTGGACCTGAACCGCCAATGGTTTGAGGCTGTGACGGCGAAACGGCCTTTCGTCACCCTCCACATCGCCCAGACGCTGGACAGCCGCATCGCGGCCGAGGACGGCACCAGCCAGTGGATTTCCAGCCCGGAATCCCTGGCCGACAACCATGCCATCCGCAGCCGGATCGATGCCATCCTGGTGGGCACCCAGACCGTCCTGGTGGACAATCCGCGGCTCACCGCCCGGAACGCATCGGGAGCACTGGCGGCGAGCCAGCCGGTGCGGGCCGTTATGGGGCTGCGGGACGTCCCCGCCGGCGCCGCCGTACGCGGAACAGACGGACTCGTGGCGCATCTCCGCACCCGTGACCCGCGCGAGGCACTGACCATGCTGTACCGATCCGGGACACGCCACGTCATGGTGGAGGGAGGCTCGCGCATCCTGAGCGCGTTCCTCTCTGCCGGGCTGGTCGATGAACTCATCGTGTATTTGGCGCCCACCCTGCTGGGCTCCGGTACGCCGGCCCTCGGGAGCCTGGGGATCACCACCCTCGCCGATGCCCAGCAATGGGACTGGGACGGGTCCGACGGCGGTGCCGTGCGAAAGCTGGGCCGGGACCTGCGACTTCACCTTAGACCGCAACGGACCGTTGCACTGGATCCTCAACCAACCCGCGACAGCGCGGAGCCAGCCCAGGGAGGCTACTGATGTTTACCGGAATTATTGCCGAACAAGGGCACGTCCTGTCCGTGGAGCGGGACGGGAACGCCAGCGCCACCGTGCGGCTGCACGCGCCCGGCACCACCGAAGGGCTCGCGTTCGGCGGCTCCATCGCCGTCAACGGGGTGTGCCTCACGGCCACGGAGATCAACGGCAAGGAATTCAGCGTTGACGTGATGGGGGAAACCCTGGTCCGCAGCACCATTGGCGAACTTGCGCCGGGTGATTCGGTCAACCTTGAACGCTGCGTTCCGGCCGGCGGCCGGCTTGACGGGCATGTGGTGCAGGGGCACGTGGACGGCGTCGGGGTGCTGCTGGAACGCGAGGCCCTCGGCAACTGGGAGCGGCTTCGGTTCGGCGTGCCCGCCAACCTGGCGCGCTACATAGCGGAAAAGGGCTCCATCGCCATCGACGGCGTCTCGCTCACGGTGACCGCAGTCAGTGAGGCCAGTGAGCAGGCGCCCTGGTTTGAGGTGGGGCTCATTCCCACAACCCTGGCTGAAACCGGCCTCGGCGCCAAGAGCACCGGCAGCCGGGTGAACCTGGAAGTGGACGTCCTGGCCAAGTACACCGAACGCCTGCTGGCGTTCAATGCCCCGTCGCCCGCCGCCGTTGAGGGAGGGACCCGATGAACGCCGCAGTAAAGCTGGAACAGGCAGGGCCGGCCGGATCCGCCGCCCCTGCTGCCCGAACCGGCGGGCCAGCGGCTGCCCTTGGACTCGACACCATCGAAGAAGCCGTACGGGCCATCGCCGCCGGCAGGCCTGTGCTGGTGGTGGACAACGAGGACCGGGAGAACGAGGGCGACATCATCTTCGCCGCCCAGCATGCCACCCCGGCCCTGATGGGGTGGACCATCCGCTACAGCTCCGGTGTTATCTGTGTTCCGCTGTCCGGGGACCGGGCGGACGCCCTGGCACTGCCGCCGATGGTGGCGGTCAACGAGGACGCCAAAGGTACGGCCTACACGGTGTCCTGTGATGCCGCCTTGGGTGTGAGCACCGGGATCTCCGCAACTGACCGGGCCCTGACGGCCCGCGTCCTCGCGGATCCGCAGGCCGGGCCGGAGGCCGTGACCCGTCCGGGGCATATTTTCCCGCTGCGGGCCGTTAAAGGGGGAGTGCGGGAACGCCCCGGCCACACCGAAGCGGCCGTGGACCTGTGCCGGCTCGCCGGACTGGAAGCTGTGGGCGTAATCGCCGAAGTTGTCTACGACGACGGTGAGATGATGCGGCTGGACGGGCTTCGCGCCTTCGCTGCCGAACACGGGTGCCCACTGATCTCGATTGAAGACCTGGTGGCCTACCTCGAGGCAGCGGGCACATCGGTTGGCAGCAATACCCGGGCAGGACGCGCGGGCGGAGAAGAGGAGATACGATGACGGCTTCCGGAGCTTCGGGCAACGGCCACCACCTGTCAGGGTCGGGCAACGGCCACCACCTGGAGGCGGGCAACGGCCAGATGCCCCATCCCGTCAGCGGCGGACCCATCGTGCAGCTGCCGACGGCTTTCGGCGACTTCATTGCCCAGGCGTGGACGGACCTGGTCACCGGCCACGAGCACCTTGCCGTCAGCTCCCCCAACCCGCCCAAGGACGGGAAAGCACCCCTGGTCCGGCTGCACTCCGAATGCCTGACCGGGGATGTCTTCGGCTCCTACCGCTGCGACTGCGGGGAACAGCTTGCCTACGCCCTGGAGATGATCGGCGAGCAGGGCGGCACCCTGCTGTACCTGCGCGGCCAGGAGGGCCGCGGCATCGGCCTCGCCAACAAGATCAAGGCCTACGCGCTGCAGGAAGCCGGCTTCGACACCGTCGAGGCCAACGAGCAGCTGGGCCTGCCGGTGGATGCCCGCTGCTACAAGGCTGCCGCCCAGGTGCTCGCGGAAATGGGGCTGCACGAGGTGCGGCTCCTGAGCAACAATCCGGACAAGCAGAACAGGCTGGCGAAGGCCGGTGTCAGGGTGGTGGAGATGGTCCCCACGGAGGTGCCCTCCCGCGACCAGAACATCCGGTACCTGCAGACCAAGAAGGACCGCATGGAGCACCGGCTGACGCTCGATACCCACGTGGCCGCCGTCCCCGCCGCCGCTGATTCCTTTGACCACGAACAAGACTGACCGCAGCACAAGACTCACCACACCACAAGACTGACTACGAGACTGAACGGAACAGAACTGACTTATGAGCGGACACGGCGCCCCCGACATCGACCTCACCACCCTCAACCCCGCGGAAACCTCGCAGCTGCGGCTGGCCATCGTGGCAGCAAGCTGGCACACGCAGATCATGGATGGCCTCCTGGACGGCGCCCTGCGGGCCGCCAAGGACGCCGGGATTGCCGAGCCCACTGTCCTGCGCGTCCCCGGCAGCTTTGAGCTTCCCGTGGCTGCCGCGCGGCTGGCGCCGCACTTTGACGCCGTGGTTGCCCTCGGCGTCGTCATCCGTGGCGGAACCCCGCACTTTGACTACGTGTGCCAGGCCGCGACGTCGGGCCTCACCGATGTCAGCGTGCGCACCGGGGTCCCGGTGGGCTTCGGCGTCCTGACGTGCGATACGGAACAGCAGGGCCTGGACCGTGCGGGCCTGCCGGGCTCCAAGGAAGACAAAGGCCACGAGGCCGTCACCGCGGCCCTCGCCACTGCCGTTGTGCTCAAGCAGTACGGCAAGTAGCACGCCCCGCATGGCGGGCGCGTGTGTATTCGCTCACATCGCGCCCGTCATGCAACGGCCCGGGAAGCGCCCTTTGGGCCGCAGCAAGTAGGCTGTAGGGCGTGAAGAATTTCGAGACGCTGTTCGCTGAGCTCAGCGAGAAGGCAGCCACCCGCCCGGAAGGCTCCCGCACCGTCGCTGAATTGGAGTCCGGTGTTCACGGCATCGGCAAGAAAGTCGTTGAGGAAGCAGCCGAAGTGTGGATGGCTGCCGAATATGAATCCGATGAAGCCGCGGCCGAGGAAATCTCCCAGCTGCTGTACCACCTGCAGGTCCTGATGCTCGCCAAAGGCCTCACCCTGGAAGACGTCTACAAGCATCTGTAGCCACCGGCCCGGCGCGCCCCACGCCGCCGGTGCCCGCCGTGGCCTGCATTGCCTGAACACCTAGACCTCCCTCCACCCAGAAAGACCTTCCATGCTGCGAGTAGCTGTCCCCAACAAGGGCTCCCTGTCCGAAGCCGCATCCGCCATGCTGTCCGAGGCGGGGTACCGCCAGCGCCGTGATTCCCGCGAGCTGGTGATGGTGGACCCGGACAACGAGATTGAGTTCTTCTTCCTCCGTCCCCGCGACATCGCCGTGTACGTCGGCCAGGGAACGCTCGACGTCGGCATCACCGGCCGCGACCTGCTCCTGGACGCCGAGGTGGAGGCTGAAGAGCTGCTTCCGCTTGGTTTTGCTGCCTCCACGTTCCGTTTTGCGGGTCCCGTGGGAGACTTCGCCAAGGTTGAGGAACTGGAAGGGAAGCGGCTTGCCACCAGTTACGACGGCCTCCTCCGCGGCTACCTGGCCGGGCGCGGCATCAAGGCCAAGGTGGTCCGCCTGGACGGCGCCGTGGAATCCTCGGTCCGGCTGGGCGTCGCGGACGCCATCGCGGACGTCGTCGAAACCGGCAACACCCTCAAGGCTGCCGGGATGGAGATCTTCGGCGAACCCATCCTGAAGTCCGAAGCCGTCCTGATCCGCCGGACCGGCGAAGGCGGTGCCGCGAACGGCACGGCCAAGGAGATCGAGGTCCTGATCCGCCGGCTCCAGGGCGTGCTGGTGGCCCGCCAGTACGTGCTGATGGACTACGACATCCGCAAGGAGCTCGTGGAACAGGCCGCTGCCCTCACTCCCGGCCTGGAATCGCCCACGGTCTCGCCGCTGCGCGACTCGGACTGGGTTGCCGTCCGGTCCATGGTGCCCAAGAAGGAAACCAACCGGATCATGGACGAGCTGTACGATCTCGGCGCCCGCGCCATCCTGGTCAGCAGCATCCACGCCTGCCGCATCTGATTTCCAGGAGAATCCCATGGCTGTAGCTGTACGAGTCATTCCCTGCCTCGACGTGGACGCCGGGCGCGTCGTCAAAGGCGTCAACTTCGAGGGCCTGCGCGACGCCGGCGACCCCGTGGAGCTCGCCCACCGCTACGACAACGCCGGGGCGGATGAACTGACCTTCCTGGACGTGACGGCGTCCTCCGGCAACCGCGAAACCACGTTCGATGTAGTCCGCAGGACGGCCGAAGAGGTCTTCATCCCGCTGTGCGTTGGGGGCGGCGTGCGGGGAGTCGCGGAGGTGGACAAGCTGCTGCGCTACGGCGCGGACAAGGCGTCCATCAACACAGCGGCGGTGGCGCGGCCGGATGTCATCAACGAGATTACCCGGCACTTCGGTTCCCAGGTCCTCGTCCTGTCCGTGGACGCCCGCCGCACCCGCCCGGGATCCCGGCCAACGCCGTCGGGATTTGAAGTGACTACCCACGGCGGACGCACAGGCACCGGGATCGACGCCATTGAATGGGCCAGGGAAGCCGCGGACCGCGGCGTGGGGGAGATCCTGCTGAACTCCATTGATGCCGACGGCACCAAGGACGGGTTCGACCTCGAACTGATCAAGCTGGTCCGGGCCGCCGTCAAGGTGCCCATCATCGCTTCCGGCGGCGCGGGAGAGCCTGCGCACTTTCCGCCCGCCGTCGCGGCCGGAGCTGACGCCGTCCTGGCAGCATCCATCTTCCACTGGGGCCCGGACAACATGATGTCGCAGGTCAAGGACGCCATCCGGGACGCGGGTTTCGAAGTCCGCTGACCAATAGCAACGCGGGGTCACTTCCAGCCCAAAAACCTTGGTTTATTGAGCCGGATGTGACCCCGCGTTGCTTTTAGAGCCCGACTTCCGCTGACTGGAGAAGCGCGACGGCGTCCGGCTGGCCTTCGAAGGTCACCAGCGCGTGGCGGGTCCGGCCGTGGGCATGCATCAGCAGTTCGCCCGGCTCGCCCACGATGGCCACCGAAACAGGGGCCCGCTTGGCCACATGGCGAGGCCCGGACGGGCGCACCAGGACGATGCCCAGGTCCACACCGCGGTACAGGATGGCGGCGCGTTTGACGAGTTCGTCCCACAGGGCTTCCGAGTAGGCCTCGTCCAGTGCCCGGGGCGCCCAGCGGTCAACCGCCCGGCGGATATCCTCCGTGTGGACGAAGTACTCGATGAGGTTGGAGCTTTCGTCCAGCGCCTTGATGTTCATCGGCGACAGTGCCGGGGGCCCCGCGCGGAAGGTGTTGACGAGTTTCGCGTACTCCTCGGGCGTGGTGAGCTTCGCGGCGAGCCTGGCAGTCGCCTGGTCCGAGGCCTTGGCGAGGCGCTTGATGATCAGGCCCAGGCCCACGGCCGCCTTGCGTTCGCGCAGGTAAAGGTGGGCGGCAAGGTCCCTGGTACGCCAGCCCTTGCAGAGCGTGGGCGCGTCAGGTCCCGCCGCAAGCAGGGTCTCGGCAAGGACTTCTCGGGACGGTTCGACGAAATGCATCACTTGTGAAACTAGCACGACACGCGCAGGGTTGGGCAGCACGTCCGCCCCTGCTGGCGTGCCGTCGTTCACACACAATCGGGGGCCGGGTGGAGGCACTAGACTTGACCTGATGTCTGAGCAGCCCGCCCCCGTCCTGAACCCCGGTATTGCCGCGCCCGCAGCCACTTCGCCCGGCCAGTCCCCGGCTCCGCTGGCGAGCCCGCTTCCCGCGGAGCTGGCAGCCGCGCTGAAGCGTGACAGCGCCGGCCTGGTGGCCGCCGTCGTCCAGCAGTACGACACCAACGAGGTCCTGATGCTGGGCTGGATGGATGACGAAGCCCTGCACCGGACCATGACCACCGGCCGCGTTACCTTCTACTCGCGCTCCCGCCAGGAGTACTGGCGCAAGGGGGACACCTCCGGGCATGTGCAGTGGGTCAAATCGGTGGCGATGGACTGCGACGGCGACGCGCTGCTTGTGCGCGTTGACCAGGTGGGGGCCGCGTGCCACACCGGCACACGCACGTGCTTCGACGGCCGGGACCTGGCTGTTGCCACAGGCCAGGCAGGCTGACCCTTTTTCTGACCGCAGCCCGCTGCGGAAGGGGGCCGGGCCACCCCCTCCAAGCGCAACCACCGCCGGGATTCCCGGCCCCAGGCACCTGGCCCTTCCAGAACCGGCCCCTACCAGAACAGGCGGAACAGCATAGCCATGCAGGACCTTGGAATCATCAGCCCCGGCCTTGAGGAGTTCCGGGAACTGGCCGGCCACAGCCGCGTCATCCCCGTCCGGCTCAAGGTGCTCGCGGACGCCGAGACGCCCATCGGCCTTTACCGCAAGCTGGCGCAGGGGCAGCCTGGCACCTTCCTGATGGAATCCGCTGCGGTGGGCGGCGCCTGGTCCCGTTACTCGTTCATCGGAGCCAAATCCCGGGCGACATTGACCACCAAGGACGGCCAGGCGCACTGGCTGGGTGAACCGCCGGCGGGTGTTCCCGTGGACGGCAGCCCCGTCGACGCCATCCGCGACACCATCGAAGCCCTCCGCACCGACAGGTTCGAGGGGCTGCCGCCGTTCACCTCCGGCCTGGTGGGATTCCTGGGCTGGGAGACCGTCCGGCACTGGGAACGCCTGGTGAGCCCGCCGGAGGACGACCTGCACCTGCCGGAAATGGCGCTGAACCTGGTGACCGACATGGCCGTCCACGACAACGTTGACGGCACGGTGCTGCTCATTGCCAACGCCATCAACTTCGACAACAGCTCCGAACGGGTGGATGAGGCCTGGCACGATGCCGTGGCCAGGGTCAAGGCGCTCCTTGCCAAGGTCAGCAGCCCCGTTGCGCAGCCCGTGTCCGTCCTCGCTCCGGCGGCACTGGACTTCGCCTCCAGCGTCCAGGAACGCTGGGACGAAGCCGAGTACCTGGCGGCCCTGGACCGTGGCAAGGAAGCCATCGTTGACGGTGAGGTGTTCCAGGTGGTCATCTCGCGCCGCTTCGAGATGGAATGCAAGGCGTCTGCCTTGGACGTCTACCGGGTCCTGCGGAACACCAACCCCAGCCCGTACATGTACATTTTCAGCCTCGAGGACGCCGACGGCCGGGAGTACTCGATTGTGGGTTCTTCGCCGGAGGCCCTCGTCACGGTGACCGGTGAAGAAGTCATAACCCACCCCATCGCCGGCTCGCGCCCGCGCGGCAAGACGGTGGAGGCGGACAAAGCCCTCGCCGACGAGTTGCTGGCGGACCAGAAGGAACGCGCCGAACACCTGATGCTCGTGGACCTCTCACGCAACGATCTCTCCAAGGTCTGCGTAGCGGGAACCGTGGACGTCACGCAGTTCATGGAGGTGGAACGCTTCAGCCACATCATGCACCTGGTGTCCACCGTCGTTGGCCGGCTCTCGCCCAAGGCCAAGGCCTATGACGTGCTCAAGGCCACGTTCCCGGCCGGCACCCTGTCCGGGGCCCCGAAACCCCGCGCCCTGCGCCTCCTGGACGAACTCGAGCCGCACCGCCGGGGTATCTACGGCGGCGTGGTGGGCTACCTGGACTTCGCCGGCGACATGGACATGGCCATTGCCATCCGTTCGGCGCTGATCCGGGACGGGCGTGCGTACGTCCAGGCCGGAGGCGGGATCGTTGCTGATTCGGTTAACCCGACGGAGGCCCTGGAAACGGTCAACAAGGCAGCGGCACCGCTCCGGGCGGTCCACACGGCCGGTTCCCTGCAGAACATTTCGGCGGACTCGCTGCCCGGGGCGGACTCCCGGTGACTGGCAGCGGACCGGCGGCAGCGCAAACGGGGACTGCCGGCAGGCGCACGCCGGCGTGGGCACGCAAGTCCACGCTGGTGCTGCTTATTGCGGTCCTGGCGCTGGCGGTCTTCGGCACCACCACCCAAACCTGGATGACCGTCACGCTCGATCCGAACCAGGTGGGCCAGGCCGGGGCCGCACAGGACGCGCTTGAGGTCCAGGGAAGCAAGGCTGCCACCACCGTCACTGCGCTGGCGCTGGTGGCCCTCGCCGGCGGCCTGGCGGCAGCCATAGCGGGCAGGATTGCGCGGTGGATCATCACCGCCATCATTGTCCTCGCCTCCGCTGGAATTGTTGCCGCAGCAGCAACAGTCCTGGCCAACCCGCTGGCGGCCGCCCAGGGCTCCATTGCGGAAGCGACCGGCATCACCGGAAGCCAGGCGCTTGTTGCCGTCACCGCCTTTCCCGTCCTCGCCGTCGTGGCAGGCTGCCTGCTGGCCCTCGCCGCGCTGGTTATTCCCTTCGCCGCGCGGCACTGGAAGGCGCGGACGAAATATGACGTGCCGGCCACGGGCAGCGTTGCCGCCTCCGGTCCCGTGGATGAAATCGACAGCTGGGACCGGCTGTCACGGGGCGACGATCCCACCTGACCCGGCGGGTACGCACCGCCGCTCCCGGCAGGGTCCCGGCGGATAACCGGTCACCGGCCAAAAAATGGCAGAATGTAAGCAGTATTCACCCTGAGGAGATTTCCATGAGCAAAGCACCTGCGTCCGTTTCCAAGTCCGGCACCCGAACGGTGGCCCCCGGCGCCATCGACCACAGCCAGGAACTCGGCCACGGCAACAGCCCCGCAGCCTGGACCTGCGTCATCGTCATGCTGGTGGGCGCCCTCATCGCATCCATTGCCTTCGTGATCGCCAGCACGCCCATCTTCATCGCCGGCGCCGGCGTCATGGTGCTCGGCCTGATCCTCGGATACGTCATGCGCAAGGCAGGCTACGGCGTCGAAGGCAGCAAGCTGAAGAACTCCGGCCACTGATGTCCACTGTTCTCGATGACATCAACGCTGGTGTCAGGGAGGATATGGAGGCCCGGAAGCAGCTCGTTTCGCTGGCTGAACTGAAGGACCTGGCGGAGGCGGCGGCACCTGCCCGCGACGCGTGGGCAGCCCTTGGCGGAACCTCCCCGTCACGGAACGAGCTCAAGGTCATCGCGGAAATCAAACGCCGCAGCCCCTCCAAGGGTGACCTCGCCGCCATCGGCGATCCCGCGTCCCTCGCCCGGCAGTACGCCGACGGCGGTGCCTCCGTCATCAGCGTCCTCACCGAGCAGCGCCGCTTCAACGGGTCCCTGGCCGACCTCGATGCGGTGCGCGCCGCCGTCGACGTGCCGCTGCTGCGGAAAGACTTCACGCTGGACGAGTACCAGATCTGGGAGGCCCGCGCCCACGGCGCGGACCTGATCCTGCTCATCGTTGCTGCACTCTCGGACGCCCAGCTCGCCGAATTCAGCGGCCTCAGCCACGAACTTGGCATGAACGTCCTTGTGGAGACGCACACGGAAGAGGAAATCGAGCGGGCAGTGGCCGCGCAGGCGCGCATCATCGGCGTCAACGTGCGGAACCTGAAGACGCTCGACGTCGACCGTTCAGTTTTCGCTTCCCTGGCCGGGCGGATCCCGGCCGGCGCAGTCGTGGTGGCCGAGTCCGGCGTCCGCGACGCCGGCGACGTCACCCACTACGCCGCCAGCGGCGCCAACGCCGTGCTTGTGGGCGAGGCGCTGGTCAGCCACTCGACGCCGCGGGAGCGGATCGCCGAGTTCAAGGCAGCCGGCGCCGCCGCGATAGCAGCCCGGGGCTGAGGCCAACGCACCTGCGCACAGGCGGGCGGGATGGATCCCCGCCCGTCGAACACGCCCGGCAGGCTGCCCTGCCGGGACGACACACTTTTGCACCACCAACTCGAACAGGACGGGACTGATGGCTGAAGCACCCTCAGGAAACGCTGACAACAACGCCGCAGAAGCATTCCTGCAGGGCGGCTCCCTCAAGCACGCCCCGGGACCCTACTTCGGAAGCTACGGCGGACGCTGGATGCCTGAATCCCTGATCGCCGCCCTGGACGAACTCGAGGAGACGTTCAACAAGGCCAAGGACGACCCCGAATTCCGGGCGCAGATCGCGGACCTCAACAAGAACTATTCCGGCCGGCCGTCGCTGCTGACCGAAGCAAAGCGCTTTTCCCAGCATGCCGGCGGCGTCCGGGTCTTCCTCAAGCGCGAGGACCTGAACCACACCGGTTCGCACAAGATCAACAACGTGCTGGGCCAGGCGCTGCTCGCCAAGCGCATGGGCAAGACCCGCGTCATCGCCGAGACCGGCGCCGGCCAGCACGGCGTGGCCAGCGCAACCGCTGCCGCCCTGATGGGCCTTGAGTGCGTTGTCTACATGGGCGCAGAGGACTGCCGCCGCCAGGCCCTCAACGTGGCCCGCATGGAACTCCTTGGCGCCACCGTGATCCCTGTGACCAGCGGATCGCAGACCCTCAAGGACGCCATCAACGACGCCCTGCGCGACTGGGTGGCCAACGTGGACAACACCCACTACCTCCTGGGCACCGCCGCCGGCGCGCACCCGTTCCCGGCCATGGTCCGCTACTTCCATGAGGTCATCGGCGAAGAAGCCCGCGCCCAGATCCTTGAACAGGCCGGACGGCTGCCCGACGCCGTCTGCGCCTGCATCGGCGGCGGCTCCAACGCCATCGGCATCTTCCACGGCTTCCTGGACGATCCGTCCGTCAGGATCTACGGCTTCGAAGCCGGCGGCGACGGCGTGGACACCGGACGGCACGCAGCCACCATCACGCTGGGCAAGCCCGGCGTCCTCCACGGTGCGCACTCCTACCTCATGCAGGACGACGACGGACAGACCATCGAGTCCCACTCGATCTCTGCCGGCCTTGACTACCCCGGCGTAGGCCCGGAGCACTCCTACCTCGCCGACATCGGCCGGGTGAGCTACGAGCCCATCACGGACAGCGAGGCCATGGATTCCTTCCGGCTGCTGTGCCGCACGGAGGGCATTATTCCCGCCATTGAGTCCTCGCACGCCCTGGCCGGTGCCATCAAGGTAGGGCAGCGGCTGGCTGCCGAAGCCGCCGAGGCCGGCGGTTCCGCGCAGGACAAAATCATCATCGTGAACCTTTCCGGGCGCGGCGACAAGGACGTGGCCACCGCAGCCGAATGGTTCGACCTGTTGGACAAGGATTCCGCCGAGTCGGAAATCGGCAAAGAGGGGGAGCAGCTGTGAGCACCGCACAGACCACCAGCAAGTCAGCCGCGGCCATTGACAAGGCCCGTGCTGAAGGCCGCGCCGCGCTGATCGGCTACCTGCCCGCCGGCTACCCCAGCGTGGAGGAGACCATCGCCGCAGGCATTGCCCTGGCTGAGAATGGTGCCGACCTGATCGAGATCGGTATTCCCTACTCCGACCCCGTCATGGACGGCCAGGTCATCCAGGCCGCCACCACCGAGGCGCTTGCCAAGGGCTTCTCCGTGCGCCAGGTCTTTGATGTGGTTGCCGGCATCACCAGCAAGACGGACGCCGCCGTCCTGGTGATGACCTACTGGAATCCCGTGGTCCGGATGGGCGTGGACGAGTTCTCCCGCCGCCTGTCCGAAGCCGGGGGAGCAGGGCTCATCACCCCTGACCTCATCCCCGATGAGGCAGCGGAGTGGATGGAAGCATCGGATAAATACGGGCTGGACCGGGTGTTCCTCGTGGCGCCGTCGTCCACGGCCGAGCGCATGCAGCGCACCGTGGACGCGAGCCGCGGCTTCGTCTACGCAGTGTCCATCATGGGGGTCACCGGCGCCCGGACGTCCGTCAGCACCGCAGCCAAGGACGTGGTGGCGGCGGCACACGCCGCAGGCGCCGAACGCGTGTGCGTCGGACTGGGCGTCTCCACTGCGGACCAGGTCCGCGAGATCGCCGCCTACGCCGAAGGCGTCATTGTGGGCACCGCCCTGGTGGCCGCAATCCGCGACGGCGGGGTGGACGCAGTAGCCGCCCTCACCAAGGACCTCAGCACCGGACTGAGCCGCACCGGACTGACCAGGGAAGAAGCCTAGGCCATGCAGACCCTCCTCCAGGCAGCAGCAATGGTGCCGGCCAGCATTCCGAGCCCGGACTGGTCCGGCTTCGACATTCCCCTGCCGTGGGGAACGCTGCGCATCCACGCCTACGCCCTGTGCATCCTGGCAGGCATTGTGGCGGGCCTGTGGCTCACCTCCATCCGCTGGGCCAAGCGCGGAGCACCTGAAGGAAGCGTCTGGGACATCGTGGTCTGGGCCATTCCCTTCGGCATCATCGGCGGCCGCCTGTACCATGTGGTCTCGTCGCCGGACGCCTACTTCGGCCCCGGTTTTGACGGCACAGGCGACCTTTCCCTGATCCCGCAGATCCAGCGCGGCGGCCTCGGCATCTGGGGTGCCGTGGTCCTCGGCGTCGTGGGCGCGTGGATCGGTTGCCGCCGCAGCGGCGTCAAGCTCAGCGCCTTCCTGGACGCGGCGGCGCCCGGACTGCTGCTGGCCCAGGCCGTGGGCCGCTGGGGCAACTACTTCAACCAGGAACTCTTCGGCGGGCCCACCACCCTGCCGTGGGGCCTGCAGATTGACGCAGACAACCCGAACTTTCCGGCCGGAACCCCGGCGGACACCCTGTTCCACCCCACGTTCCTGTACGAATCACTGTGGAACGTGGCCGGCGTCGTCATCCTGCTCGCTCTGGACCGGAAGTTCAACTTCCGCCGCAGCCGGCTGTTCTGGCTTTATGCCATGTACTACACGCTGGGCCGGGTGTGGATCGAGGCGATGCGCATCGACGACGCCGAGCAGATCTCCCTGTTCGGCATCACCACCCGCCTGAACGTGTGGACCAGCATTTTCGTGTTCCTGGCCGCGCTCGTGGCGTTCATCCTGCTGGGCATGAAGAAGCGGACAGAGCCGGACAGCCCCTATCTTCCGGGCCGGGAGCCCGCCAGGGACGATGATCGGACGGCGGCCGTGGAGGGTGGCGACGAGGTCCGGGATCCGGACCCTGTTGTCTCAGATAGTGAATCGCGTGATAATCTCCCTGATAACCAAAGCGGTTCCCGGCATGCTTCCGTCCCAACGGAAGAGGCCGCGGCTGCGCCGGCGGGCCCCACGCCCGGACCGGACGCAACAGTTGCCGGAAAGTCCGGCAGCACAGCCACAGGAAGCGCGCCGGAAGCCGGCACTACCAAGTAGCGCGCGGGCCAGGCAGGGCAGCAGAGCCACCGCTCGAAGCGCCCAATCACCACAGCGTCGTGGCAGCGGGGCCGCCCCGGACAGCATGGAAATGCTGTCAGGTGTTGCCCGGGGCAGGGGCCTGCGTAACTGTTAGTTCAGCAGGCCATGCTGACCTACAATTTCCAGTAAATAACACTTTGTTGTGCCCATGTGAGCGGCGCCCGACGAGTGGGGCCAACGGTGTCCCTTCCATACGCACGATCAGGAGGAAGGACGTCTCCCATGACCCAAACTCTTCACACTCCCAGCTGGTCTGAACCAGATCAGCCTGAGACTGCCATGTCGCCGTTCAAGCGCTTCGCGGCCCTTCCGGAGGCACGCGGGCTCTACAACCCGGAGCAGGAGAAGGACGCCTGCGGTCTTGCGATCATCGCCACCCTCCGCGGAGAGCCCGGCTATGACATCGTGGACGCCGCCCTCACCGCCCTGCGCAACCTTGAGCACCGCGGTGCGGTGGGTGCGGACGAGGGAACCGGTGACGGCGCCGGCCTCCTCATGCAGATCCCGGACGAATTCTTCCGTGCAGTTACGGACTTCGAACTTCCCGCCCCCGGCCAGTACGTGGCCGGCACCGCTTTCCTTCCCGCCGAACAGCGCGAGGCAGACGCCGCCAAGGCCGGGATCGAGGGCCTCGCGGCTGACGAGGGCCTGAAGGTCCTCGGCTGGCGCGAAGTGCCTATCGTCGCCGACCTGGTGGGTGCCATGGCACGCGCCTGCATGCCCTATTTCTCCCAGCCGTTCCTGGCCTCCGCCACCGGCGAGGAACTTGACCGCAACGAACTGGACTCCCGCGCCTGGCGGATCCGCAAGCGCGCCCAGAACAAGTTCGGCGTGTACTTCCCGTCGCTGTCCTCGCGCACCATTGTCTACAAGGGCATGCTCACCACCGCCCAGCTTGAGCCGTTCTACCCGGACCTTTCGGACAAGCGCTTCAAGACCAAGCTGGCAATCGTCCACTCGCGCTTCTCCACCAACACGTTCCCCTCCTGGCCCCTGGCCCAGCCGTTCCGCACCATTGCCCACAACGGTGAAATCAACACCGTCAAGGGCAACCGGAACTGGATGCGCGCCCGCCAGTCCCAGCTCGCCAACCCGCTGCTGGGCGATACGCCGGAAGAGCTGTACCCGATCTGCACCCCGGGTGCCTCGGACTCCGCGTCCTTCGACGAGGTGGCCGAGCTGCTGTGGCTCTCCGGCCGCCCCATCACGCACTCCATCATGATGATGATCCCCGAGGCCTGGGAAAACCACGCCACCATGGACCCGGCCCGCCGCGCGTTCTACGAGTACCACTCCCTCCTGATGGAACCGTGGGACGGCCCGGCGGCCGTCTCCTTCACCGACGGCAACCTCGTGGGCGCCACCCTGGACCGCAACGGCCTGCGCCCTGGCCGCTTCTGGATCACCGAGGACGGCCTGATCGTCTTTGCGTCCGAAGTGGGCGTCATCGACGTCGAGCCCTCCAAGGTGGTCAAGAAGGGCCGCGTCTCCCCGGGCAAGATGTTCCTGGTGGACACCGAGGCCGGCCGCATCATCGACGACGAAGAGGTCAAGGCCGAAGTCGCCGCCGCCAACCCGTGGGCGGAGTGGGTCAAGGACAACCTGATCGACCTCAACGACCTTCCCGAGCGCGAGCACGTGGTCCACACCGCCGCGTCGGTGAACATCCGCCAGCGCACCTTCGGCTACACCACCGAGGAACTGAAGATCCTGCTCGGCCCGATGGCCCGCACCGGCGCAGAGCCGCTGGGCGCCATGGGCTCGGACACCCCGGTGGCCGTGCTGTCCAAGCGCCCGCGCCTGCTTTTCGACTACTTCGTGCAGTCCTTCGCGCAGGTGACCAACCCGCCGTTGGATGCCATCCGCGAAGAACTCGTCACGTCGCTGACCTGTGCCATCGGGCCCAACGGCAACCTCCTGGACACCAAGCAGGTGCGCCAGCCGCAGGTCCAGCTTCCGTTCCCGGTCATCAACAACGACCAGCTCGCCAAGATCGCCAACATCGAGAACGCCGACGGCGACAAGGTGGCCATGAAGGTCCGCGGGCTTTACCGCCCGGAGGGCGGCGAGAACGCGCTCCGTGCCCGGCTCACCGAGATCTGCGAGCAGGTCTCCGGCGCCATCAACCGCGGAGTCCAGTACGTGGTGCTGTCCGACCGGGACTCCAACGCGCAGTGGGCGCCCATCCCGTCGCTGCTGCTTGTCAGCGCCGTGCACCACCACCTGCTCCGCAGCGCCAACCGCACCAAGACCGCACTGGTGGTCGAGGCCGGCGACGTCCGCGAGACGCACCATGTGGCTGTCCTGATCGGTTACGGCGCCTCCGCCGTCAACCCGTACCTGGCGATGGAATCCGTGGAGCAGCTCATTGCTGCCGGCGACGTCACCGGTGTCACCCCGCAGGACGGCGTCTACAACCTGATCAAGGGCCTCGGCAAGGGCGTCCTGAAGATCATGTCCAAGATGGGCATCTCCACGGTGGCCTCCTACACCGGCGCCCAGACATTCGAAGCGCTTGGCCTGGGCCAGGACCTCGTGGACGAATTCTTCGCCGGCACCCACTCGCAGCTGGGCGGCGTGGGCCTGGACGTCATCGCCGCGGAAGTTTCGGCCCGCCACCAGATGGCCTACCCCGAGGGCGGCATCGAGCAGCCCCACCGCCCGCTGCTGGGCGGCGGCGAATACCAGTGGCGCCGCGACGGCGAGCCCCACCTGTTCAACCCGGAGACCGTCTTCCGGCTGCAGCACGCAACCCGTGAGCGCCGCTACGACATCTTCAAGGCCTACACCCGCGGCGTGGACGACCAGTCGCAGAACCTGATGACCCTCCGCGGCCTCCTCAAGTTCAAGAACGAGCGCCCCGCCGTTCCGCTTGAGGAAGTTGAGCCGGTGTCCAGCATCGTCAAGCGGTTCTCCACGGGTGCCATGAGCTACGGCTCCATCTCCCAGGAGGCCCACGAAACACTGGCCATCGCCATGAACCAGCTGGGCGGCAAGTCCAACACCGGCGAAGGCGGCGAGGACGTGGACCGCCTGCTCGACCCGAAGCGCCGTTCCGCGGTCAAGCAGATCGCGTCCGGCCGTTTCGGCGTGACCAGCCTGTACCTGACCAACGCCGACGACATCCAGATCAAGATGGCCCAGGGCGCAAAGCCCGGCGAGGGCGGCCAGCTGATGGCGCAGAAGGTCTACCCGTGGGTGGCCCGCACCCGCCACTCGACCCCCGGCGTCGGGCTCATTTCCCCGCCCCCGCACCACGACATCTACTCGATCGAGGACCTCGCGCAGCTGATTTATGACGCTAAGCGCGCCAACCCCTCGGCCCGGGTGCACGTCAAGCTCGTCTCCGAGGTGGGCATCGGCACAGTTGCCGCCGGTGTCACCAAGGCGAAGGCCGACGTCGTCCTGGTCTCCGGCCACGACGGCGGAACCGGCGCCTCGCCGCTGAACTCGCTCAAGCATGCCGGTGTCCCGTGGGAGCTCGGCCTGGCCGAGACCCAGCAGACCCTGATGCTCAACGGCCTGCGCGACCGCGTGGTGGTGCAGGTGGACGGCCAGCTCAAGACCGGACGCGACGTTGTGATCGCCGCGCTGCTGGGCGGCGAGGAGTTCGGCTTCGCCACCGCCCCGCTGGTGGTTGAAGGCTGCATCATGATGCGCGTCTGCCACCTGGACACCTGCCCGGTGGGCGTCGCGACGCAGAATCCTGAGCTGCGCGCCCGCTTCACCGGCAAGCCGGAGTTCGTGGTCAACTTCTTCGAGTTCCTGGCCGAGGAAGTCCGCGAGATCCTGGCGGAGCTGGGCTTCCGCAGCCTGGAGGAGGCAATCGGCCACGCCGAGGTGCTGGACGCCCGGGACGCCGTCAACCACTGGAAGGCCGACGGCCTGGACCTGGACCCCATCCTGCACGGGCTGGAGTTCGACGACGACGCTCCGCTGCGGAACCTGACCGGCCAGAACCACGAGCTGGACAAGCACTTCGACCAGCGCCTGATCACCATGGCCACGGAGGCGCTGACCGACCGCAGCCCGGTGAAGATCGCCGTCGACGTCATCAACACCGACCGCTCGGTGGGCACCATGCTGGGCCACGTCGTGACCAAGACGTTCGGCACGGATGTCCTGGCGACGGACACCATCGACATCACCCTCAGCGGCACCGCCGGCCAGTCGCTGGGCGCCTTCCTGCCCGCAGGCATCACGCTGCGGCTGTACGGCGACTCGAACGACTATGTGGGCAAGGGCCTCTCCGGCGGCCGCATCATCGTCCGCCCGGACCGGACCAACGTGTTCAAGGCGGAGACGAATGTCATCGCGGGCAACGTGATCGGCTACGGCGCCACCAGCGGCGAGATGTTCCTCCGCGGCCAGGTGGGCGAACGCTTCCTGGTCCGCAACTCGGGTGCCACCGCCGTCGTCGAAGGCATCGGTGACCACGGCTGCGAGTACATGACCGGCGGCCAGACGCTGATCATCGGCCGCACGGGCCGGAACTTCGGGGCCGGCATGTCCGGTGGAACCGCCTACGTCCTGGACCTGGACACCGCCCGGGTCAACAAGGAAGCCCTGCAGTCCGGCGAACTCCAGCTCCGCGAGCTGGATGCCGAGGACCGCGACATCGTGCACGGCCTGCTGGTCAAGCACGTTGAAGAAACTGATTCCCAGCTGGCTGCGCGGCTCCTCGAGAATTTCGATGACACCGCAGCCCGCATTACCAAGGTGCTGCCGCGCGACTACGCGGCCGTGCTGCAAACCCGTCTCGACGCCATCGAAGAGGGCCTGGACCCCGACGGCGAAGAAGTATGGTCTCGAATCCTGGAGGTGACCGGTGGCTGATCCACGCGGATTTCTGAAAGTACGCCAGCGGGAAACCCAGCCGCGCCGTCCCGTTTCCGTCCGCATCATGGACTGGAAGGAAGTGTACGAGGCGCAGGAAAAGGGCACGCTGAAGGCGCAGGCCGGCCGCTGCATGGACTGCGGCGTCCCGTTCTGCCACCAGGGCTGCCCGCTGGGCAACCTGATTCCCGAGTGGAACGACCTCATGTGGCGGGACAAGGGCGAGGAAGCGATCGAGCGCCTGCACGCCACGAACAACTTCCCGGAATTCACCGGCCGCCTGTGCCCCGCTCCGTGCGAGGCGTCCTGCGTCCTGGGGATCAACCAGCCTGCCGTCACCATCAAGCAGGTGGAAGTCTCCATCATCGACGAGGCCTGGGACAACGGCTGGGTGGAGCCGCTGCCTCCCGCCCGGTTGACCGGCAAGACGGTGGCCGTCGTTGGCTCCGGACCCGCCGGCCTGGCGGTGGCCCAGCAGCTGACGCGCGTGGGCCACACCGTCGCGGTGTACGAACGCGACGACAAGATCGGCGGCCTGCTGCGCTACGGGATCCCCGACTTCAAGATGGAGAAGGAGCAGGTGGACCGCCGCGTCGAGCAGATGAAGGCGGAAGGCACCCGCTTCCGGACCGGCGTCGCCGTGGGCACCGACGTGACGTGGGAGCAGCTGCGCCGGCGCTATGACGCCGTCGTGGTCTGCACGGGCGCCACCGTGCCGCGCGACCTGCCCATCCCGGGCCGGGACCTTGACGGCGTGCACTTCGCCATGGACTACCTGGTCCCGGCAAACCGCGCAGTCGCGGGGGAGCACATCGAAAACCAGATCCACGCCCAGGGCAAGCATGTTGTGATCCTCGGCGGCGGTGACACCGGGGCGGACTGCCTGGGCACCGCGCACCGCCACGGTGCGGCATCGGTGACCACCCTCGCCATCGGCAAGCAGCCGCCGGCCGAGCGTGCCAGCCACCAGCCGTGGCCCACGTTCCCCAACCTCTTCGAGGTAGCCAGCGCCCACGAGGAAGGCGGTGAGCGCACGTACCTTGCCTCCACCGTCGAGTTCGTGGGCGAGAACGGCAAGCTGACCGGCGTCAAGGTTGCCGAGACTGAATTCGTGGACGGCAAGCGCCTGCCCAAGGCCGGCACCGAGCGGATCATCCCCGCGGACCTGGTGTTCCTGTCGCTGGGATTCACCGGCGCCGAGCCCGCCGGGATCACCGAACAGGTCAAGGCTGAGTTCGACGGCCGCGGCAATGTGTCCCGCGACGGCTACTACATGACCAACACCGAGGGCGTCTTCGTGGCCGGCGACGCGGGCCGCGGACAGTCCCTCATTGTGTGGGCCATCGCCGAAGGCCGCGCCGCGGCTGCAGCAGTGGACAAGTTCCTGATGGGGAGCACCATCCTTCCCGCCCCCGTGGCCCCCACGGACCGCGCCATCGCCGTGCTCTAGGCATGCATCGGGGGTTCACCTCCACGACAACTAACCAATGCAAGAGACCAATAGGGTAGGTATATGAGACGCGCAAAAATTGTGGCTACGTTCGGCCCGGCAATCGCCAGCTACGAGAACACCCTCGCGGTGCTGGAAGCCGGCGTTGACGTCGCCCGCATGAACATGAGCCACGGCGACTACTCCGTGCATGACAACACTTATGAGAACGTCCGGAAGGCAGCTGCAGACCTCGGCAAGGCCGTGGCCATCATGGCTGACCTGCAGGGTCCCAAGATCCGCCTGGGCCGTTTCGTTGACGGACCGCACTTGCTGGCTGTTGGAGACACCTTCACGATCACCACCGAGGACGTTCCCGGCACCAAGGAAATTTGCTCGACCACGTTGAAGAGCCTCACCGAGGACGTCAACGTGGGCGATGCCCTGCTGATCGACGACGGCAAGGTGGCATTGCGTGCCATCGCCGTTGACGACGTCAAGGTGGTCGCCGAGGTGACCGTGGGCGGCATGGTGTCCAACAACAAGGGCATCAACCTTCCCGGCGTGGCCGTCAACGTGCCCGCGCTGAGCGAAAAGGACGAGGACGACCTGCGCTGGGCCATGCGCCGCGGCGTTGACCTGGTGGCCCTGTCTTTCGTCCGCGATGCCTCCGACATCACCCGCGTGCACGAGATCATGGACGAGGAAGGCCGCCGCGTGCCGGTCATCGCCAAGATCGAAAAGCCGCAGGCAGTGGAGCAGCTGCCCGAGATCATCGACGCGTTCGACGCCATCATGGTGGCACGTGGCGACCTCGGTGTGGAGCTTCCGCTGGAGGAAGTGCCGATCGTGCAGAAGCGTGCCATTGAGCTGGCCCGCCGCTGGGCCAAGCCGGTCATCGTGGCCACCCAGGTCCTCGAATCCATGATCGACAACCCGCGCCCCACCCGCGCCGAGGCCTCCGACTGCGCCAACGCAGTGCTGGACGGTGCCGACGCGGTCATGCTCTCCGGTGAGACCAGCGTGGGCAAGTACCCGATCGAAACCGTCAAGGTCATGGCCCGGATCATCGAGTCCACCGAGGTCCACGGCCTGGAGCGCGTCCCCCCGCTGGGCACTAAGCCCAAGACCCGCGGCGGCGCCATCACCCGTGCCGCCGTCGAAATCGCCGACCAGCTGGACGCCAAGTACATCTGTGCGTTCACCCAGTCCGGTGACTCCGCACGCCGGCTCTCCCGCCTGCGCCCCATCAAGCCGGTCTTCGCCTTCACCCCGGTGGAGCAGGTCTGGAACCAGCTTGCGCTGACTTGGGGCATCCAGCCGGTGCTGGTCCAGATGGTGGACCACACCGACGAGATGACCGCGCAGGTGGACCGCAGCCTGCTGGAGATGGACCTCGTTGAGGACGGTGACCTGGTGGTCATCGCCGCCGGTTCGCCTCCCGGAAAGGCCGGCTCCACGAACTCGCTGAAGGTGCACAAGGTGGGCGACCTCGCCGACTCCACCCGCGTCGGCGAAGCAGTCAGCAACAGGGAAAAGCTCGGCCCCTGGCCGGAAAAGAAGAAGAAGGCCTAGGCTTTCGGACCCCGAAAAGGACCCCTGCCGGTTGGCAGGGGTCCTTTTCGGTTTGCTCTGTGCTTTGCGGCTGGACCTGCCGGCTTTGCGGCAGGCCCAGCCGGCGGCAGTCAGTTGACCTGGTTGATGATGGTCTCGGCGACTTCGCGCATGCTCAGGCGGCGGTCCATGGACGTCTTCTGGATCCACCGGAAGGCTTCCGGCTCCGTGAGGCCCATCTTGGTGGTGAGCAGGCTCTTGGCGCGCTCCACGAGCTTGCGGGTGGCGAACTGTTCCTGGAGGTCGGAGACCTCGCTTTCGAGGGCCTTGATCTCCTCGTGGCGGGAGAGGGCGATCTCCAGCGCGGGGATGAGGTCCGCGGGGGTGAAAGGCTTCACGACGTATGCCATGGCGCCGGCGTCGCGGGCACGCTCCACGAGTTCCTTCTGGCTGAATGCGGTCAGCAGCACGACGGGGGCAATGCGGGCCTTGACGATCTTCTCGGCTGCCGAGATGCCGTCCATGACGGGCATCTTGACGTCCATCAGGACCAGGTCCGGCTTCAGTTCCTCGGCGAGCTGGACAGCCTTCTCGCCGTTGTCTGCCTCGCCCACAACGTCATAGCCTTCGCCGCGCAGGATTTCGATGATGTCGAGGCGGATGAGGGTTTCATCCTCCGCCACAATGACGCGGCGCGCCGGCTGGGACGTGGGTTTTGACTCCGTCTGTTCAGTCACGGGATCTCCTTGGAAAGGTACGGCGGGGACATCACTATCTTAGGTGCGCCCGGTCCGGTACTTGATCTGCATGGTCGGTTGCGGCGTCAGCGGCGCGATTCTGGAATTCAGCCTATCTGGATGTAGAGTAATTCCGCGTACGTGAAGCGATCGCGTTGCTCACAATCAGCTGTGGGCGTACCGGTTTGCGTCATGTATTCCGCGCCCGAGTGGCGGAATTGGCAGACGCGCCGCACTCAAAATGCGGTATCGAAAGGTGTGTGGGTTCGAGTCCCACCTCGGGCACAGTGTTTCCGCAGGTCAGTCGCTTTTTGTCTTATTAGTGTTGACAAAGCTTGGCTTTGGCGAATCGTCTACCACAAATTTCCAGCCCTTGGCTTGCCCAAAACGGACCTGCCCTCGACCTTTCGTCTTATAACAATGCCGTCTCCGAGAGCGGCAGTGTTCCGGGAGCGCGACCCATGCCACAGCCACAAAAGGTGGGCTTCCTTCGCCGCGGGGAGCTTCCGGGCCCGGTAGTCGATCCGCTGGGTGTGCAGCCAGACGCTCAGGATGTTCTTCCTGGTCCTGGGTCTTGTTGCGGCGCGGCCATTCATTGCCGGAAGCAATATACGCAGCAACCTCTCCCAGGCACTGCGTCGCTCACACTTAAAAATTAAGACTGTGAAACGCAGCGCGGACGCGGTTACAGACGCGCGGCCGGTTCCGTATTTACTCCCCGGAGCGCATTTGCAAGCGCTGTATGTGCTACCAGCCGCGCTTGGCCCCGGCGGTGGGGAATCCACGTTACGAAGGCCCGTCGTCGGGCCTGTATCAGTGATCGGCTGCCGTCGGATCGGTGCCGATGACAATACCCGGGCTGCGAAGGATGTAACGGTGCACCGCGGGACAGTTGAGGGGGCTGGGAGAAGGCCCCTTAGGCCGTCAAAGCTGGCCCAGGATACATTCCCTGGCATCCAATAGTCCGTCAGCGTGCTGCCTCTTGCGTTCGGCGGCGGCGGTTTACCGTGTCGGAAAATGCTACGCCTATGAGGGGAAGAACGGCTCCGATGGCGGCAACGAAGGCGGGCAGGAGAAGGCTCACACCAGCGAACACCAGCAAGGCTCCAATGCCGATGAGATCAGATGGGTGGTGTAGGCCCAGGACCTGTCGAACAAAAAAGCCCCGGCCGGCAAGGAAGAGAACCGGCCCACTAAAGAGAAGTAGAACGGTGGACGCATCGGGGCGGGCGGCCGGCTCGCTGATCACGAGCTGATCACCAACGGCCACCAGGATCAGGCCTGCCAGCAACACAACCAACGTGTTGCCAGCCAAAATGCCGGGCCGGAACTGATCATCGACAGAAGCAAGCTTTTCCAGAATCTCCTTTTCGAGGCCATGGAAGTAGCACCACCAGATCGCGACACTTCCGGCCAAACTTATTGCCCCGGTCAGAAATATCAAGGGGTCCTCCAGATTGCCTGCAATCGCCAGGCCGGTCGAAAGGATTGTCTCGCCGAGCGCGATCAGGTAAAACAATCCGAACCTCTCGAAAATCCTCTCTCCCGGGAGCGGGACCCGACTTCCTTCGGTTTTCCGGCCCGGCAACCGGTGGGCCAGCATATGGCCGCCCAGATCGATCGCGGCAGCTACACCCCAGAACATCAAACGGGGCCCCGGACCGAAGAAGACGCCGGCAATCCAAAACGGCGCACTCATGCACCCCCAGACCAGAGTGCGCACGAAATGGTTGTGGGTAGTGCGGTCAAGTCCGACAGTGAGCATCCACGCACCCCGGCCCAGCTGGACCAGGAGATAGCTCGCAGCAAAGAGCCATCCGAAGGCGCCAAACGCTGAGCCGATTGAGGCGTTCATGAACAGTGTCACAAGCATGACGATCAGCAGCATCCACTGCACTTCAAGCCGCGAGGTGTCCAGCAACGTCGCCGACCAGGTCGTGTACACCCACACCTTGTAGACCGCAAGAAGAAGCACAAATGTCTCAGCGGCCCCCACCCAGGAGGGATATTCCAGCAAATGATGGGACAGTTGCGCCAGCGCGAAGACAAAGACCAGATCGAAGAATAGCTCAAGGCGCGTGACCGGGTCTCCGGAGGTCGCCGAACGCTTCAGCGACCCGGCACGGAACATCAGTATCCTCCACTGGACCAGGAGCGGGCGGATGCCCCCTCCAGCTTGTCGACAAGACTGACGACGGTCAGCAGGAAAGTCAAGGGGGCGCGTTGACTCATCAAAGATGCCCGCGTAACGGTATTCGAGGAATCATCTGAGAATGCCCGCTTAGCGGCGTGTCCGCCGGGTTGGTGTCCGCCGCTTCGGCAGTGTGAGCCATGGAGCTTTCGATGAGTGGACGCAGGGCTGTCACCAAGGCGATTGCCACCCGTTATGCCCGGTCGGACCGGGCGGCGAAGAAACAGGTTCTGGACGAGTTGTGCGCGACAACGGGCTGGCACCGGGACCATGCCCGGAAAGCGTTGCGACTGGCGCTGGTGCTGAAGCCGGTCCGGCCCCGGGCGCCGCGGGCTCCGCTCTACGAACAAGGCCCAGAAATGGGTCTTTGCCGCCATCAAAGACGCGACCGCCGCGTTCCCGTTCCCGACCCTCGGCATCGATTCCGATAACGGCTCGGAGTTCATCAACTGGGAGCTGCTGACCTGGTGCGAACAGGAGAACCTGACGTTCACCCGGTCCCGCTCCGGGAACAAGAACGACGGCGCGCATGTGGAACAGAAAAACTGGCACATCGTCCGCCAGACCGTCGGCTACCACCGCTACGACACCGCCGCCGAGCTCAAACTGCTGAACCAGATCTGGGCGCGCCAGCGGCTGCTGACGAATCATTTCGGGCCGCAGCAGAAGCTCCTGGCGAAGGTCCGGACCGGCGCGCAGATCAGCAAGACATACGACCGGCCAGCGACTCCGTTCCAACGCGTTCTGGCCGACACCGGCACCGTCTCCCGGGACGTGAAGACCCGACTACGGCGGGAAAACAAGCCCCTGAACCCGGCCGCCATCCAACGCCAGATCCAGGCACTTAGCGCCGAACTGCTAACCCTGACCACCGCGAAACAGGGCACCAAACCCCAACCCGCCATCCGGGCAAAACCAAATGATTCCACGAACCAACCTAGGCGGGCATCTTGACATGATTCCCCGGGGGGGCAACTCGCCAGGGAGTGTGCGCACCAGAACCGGACGAACCCGCCCGAGATGCGGATCACGAATTCCTGGAATCATGTTGGCTCCTTCGTCGCTCCGGCCGTGAAACCGGCCTCCGGGAAAGCCGCACTGAGCGTGGCGTTGGCACTGGGTAGGGGCGTTAGCAGTCCGCCGGCGCAAGCGCGCGGGCAGGTAGTGGAACTGGACGTGTGAATTCTTCTAGCCCGCAGCGAGCTTTCCAATGGGGTTTTCACCCCTCCTGCGCAGGTCAACTCCGGTGGCAATCAGAAGGATTCCGAGCAGAATCGCGAAGGACGCGAGCAGCCCCAGGAGACCAAGTATGCCTGGGCCGGGAAGAATAACCAGGAAGAGGCCGAAGAGAGTGGTGACGATACCTGTGATTAGCCAGAGCCAGTTCAGAATGACAACTAGCAACAGGCTTTGGCGGCAATTGTCGACACGTTTGGACAGTTGAAGGTTTTCCTGTTGTACTGCTCTGCGAGTGAGCCTGTAACCCGGACACAGGTCCGCGCCCGGTGCCGGTGAACTTCCTGCTGTTGTCCGTACTGCATGACGAGTTGCCTTTGAAACCTTGGAAGTCGAACCAGGTTGCTGATGATCCGGTAGAGGCAGCGCAGCATCAGAACTCCGATGTTTCCGGTATGTAGTGGGGGACGTCTCGCAGTGCCCTGACAGGCCCGGCGAGCCGTTAAGTGCAGGGCTGATCGTTCGGCCCGGCCGAGTTTCAACTGTCTAAAGAACCTTGGGCGACTGCGAGACGGTAACCGATCCCGTGGTGAAGAATTTGACAGCCGCCCTGGACCGAACCTCGATGAAAGAAAGAATGTCAGGTGAGTTTCTAAAGGCGCTTCCCTCTGTCCAGAAGCAGGAGACCAACGCTGATCTGACATTGCTGCAGCGGGCTCCTGACGTCAGGTTGGGGTGACCTGTCAGCGATGGTCGAAAAGTGAGCCGTTTCGCGGGCTGAAAAGTGAGCCACTTTGACGCTGGTTATTCTGCCGTATTTTCCGGTCTTGTCGAGGGCAGCGAATTGACCTGAGTGTGTTTGAGGCGGTAGCTGGAGCCTTTGAGGGTGATGACTTCGGCGTGGTGGACGATGCGGTCGATCATGGCCGAAGCGACGACTTGGTCGCCAAAGACGTCTCCCCAGCGGGCGAAGGGCAGGTTCGAGGTCAGGATCAGTGAGGCGTGCTCGTAGCGTGATGAGACGAGCTGGAAGAACAGATTCGCGGCATCCTGTTCGAAGGGGATGTAGCCGACTTCGTCCACGATGATCAGTCCGTAGCGGCGCAGCCTGACCAGTTCCTGAGGCAGCCTGCCGTTCTGGTGGGCTGCCTGGAGCCGGGCGACCCAGTCGATGGCGGTGGCGAACAGGACCCGGTGACCGAGCTGGGTGGCCCGCAGCCCCAGGCCGGTGGCGAGGTGTGTTTTGCCGGTTCCTGGCGGTCCGAGCAGGACGATGTTGGACGCTTCGGTGAGGAACGCGCCGGTGGCCAGGTGCGCGATGGTGTCGCGTTTGAGGCCGGGCTGGTGATCGAAGTTGAAGTCCTCGAGTGATTTCCGGGCCGGGAACCCGGCGGCCCGGGCTCTGATCTCGGCGCCGGAGGCTTCCCTGGCGGCGACTTCCCGGGACAGGACAGCGGCGAGGTATTCCTCGTGGGTCCAGCCTCCTTCACGGGCCTGGTCCGCGAGGCGGGGTGCTACTTCCCGGATCCGGGGTGCTTTCATCGCCCGGGAGTAGTACTCGATCTGGCCGATGGTTTCCTTAGCGTCCGGCATCAGGCGACCTGACCGTCGTCCAGGACAACACCGAACGCCCGGTCATAATCCGCAAGGTCCCGCAGCGCGGTGGTCTCGCCCACAGGTTGCGGGGTTTGGAAAGCCTTCCGCAGCGCCCGTGCCGCCTCAACATGGTCCGGGTCGGTGATGGTCAGGCCGGCGCCCCAGGACCGGGCGTGGGTGCCGACGCATCGGCCATCCAGGCTGATCGTGACGGATTCGAGGCCGGCGGTGATGTCGACGAACCGGCCGATGGCCTGCGGGTGAACGGAGTAGTCGTTGGATCCCATCCGGACGTAGTAGTCCCTCGGCAGCCGAACCCTTGAAGTGAAACCGATGACCGGTGGAACCGGCGGCAGCGCCAGCATGGCCGCTTTGTCCGCAGCGAGCAGGTCCGACGGGCGGGCGCCGGTCCGTCTGACCAGCCGGGCGTTGGCCTTCGGCAGCCACTGCCCGAGCTGGGTGTTGAAGTCCTCCGGAGAGGTGAAAACCCGGCCCGGCAGGAAGGAAGTCTCCAGGAACTGGTTGGCCCGCTCCACCACGCCCTTGCTCTCCGGGTCGTAGGGTTTAACCTGCACGATCCTGGTCGCGAGGACCCCGGCGAACGCCGCGACTCCGGCGGCGTAGCTGTTCCGCCGGCCGATGCCGGTTTCGTTGTCCCAGATCAGCCGCCGCGGAACCGCGCCCAGGGATCCGAGCAGTTCCCACATTCCGGCCAGCAGGTCCCCGGTCATCCGGGACGGGATCATCCGGGCCATGATGAACCGAGAATGCGAGGACACCATCACCAGCACAGGCAACACCCTGGCTTTGCCCGCGCCGACGGGTATCCGCACCTCGGGAAACCACAGATCGCACTGCGCCTGATCCCCGGGATCGTAAGAGATCCGGTCCGCAGGATCAGCCGGGGCATACTCGGGCCGGATCCTGGCAACGTTCTCCCGGAACCACGCCGGCGACCCAGACCAGCCCACCCGCTCAGCCAACACAGTCGCCGGCATCCGCGGGTTCTCCAGCAGCAACGCACGAATAGCCGGTTCCACAGCCTTGATACCAGAGTCCTGCGGCGCCCGAACGTACGCTGGCGGACCCTCCGAGCTGACTGCCTTCGCGACCGTGTTCCTGGAGACCCCCAACCGCGCCGCTATCGACCTCATCGATTCACCCTCGGCCAGATGCAACCGCCGAATAAGCGCCCAATCCTCCACTGTGATCACCCACCCAATCGTTTGGAACGGGTGGCTCAGTTTTCAACCGTCACAATGGCTCACTTTTCGACCATCACCGACA
>NZ_JBNZGA010000015.1:0-99816 GCF_050573415.1 Paenarthrobacter sp. NEAU-H11
CTCGGCAATGAGCACGGCAAGAGCGGCATTCATGTCCGCAAACGCCTTCGCCACCGCCGCTTTTCCCATACCAACATCATCGCGGGAGGGTACGACTTTATTGGGGGCCGGGTTTGGAGAGTCTGCTTCGGAAATGGATTCGGCCGCCATCGGCAGGTGACGCCGTTGTCACCTGCTGATGGCGGCCGAAGACGAGGAGGGCACGGGGCCCACACCGTGCCGGGCTTGCCGGCACGGTAACCAAGGTAAGGGTCAGATGGTGACGGCCCCGTTGCCGGTCTCGAAAGTTACCGAGAGGATTCCGGGGGTTCCGTGCGGAGCCACCCACTCCACAGCGACGTCCTCCAGCGGCTTCTCGACGGGTTCGCCCAGCCACTCCGTAACCCGGGCTGCGGAACCGGCAATGGTGAGGCAGCTCATCTTGACGTTGCTCTCGTAGGCGTTGGACGGGTGCAGGGACGGATCCCCCTCCCACTTGAGCATGTAGGGAACCTGGGGGTCGGCAATCAGGCCCAGGATGCCAATCTGCTTCCAGACCAATTCGCGGCCATCAGGGAACTTGCGGTTTCCGTTGACGGCGGAGCGGCCCAGCCGCTCCTCAAAGGGAGCCAGGTCGTCCACCTCGACGCACCAGCCCATCCAGCCGCCGCCCGCGGCAGACCGTGCACGCACAGCCTGCCCGAAAGGGGCCTTGTCGGAAGCGGGGTGGTCCAGGACCTCCACCACCTCGACGTATTTGTGCCCCGCGAGCGGGATGATCATATTCCGGGTTCCGAACCGCGGGTGCACCCCGCCCTTCACTGCCTCAACGCCGAGGGCAGAGGAAATACGTTCGGTGGTGGCAGCCAGGCCATCGTGTTCACAGGCGTAAGAGACGTGATCCATGCGCATGCCAACATCTTGGCACTTTGTGATCGGCCTCTCAGCTAAGGGTACCCTTACCAGGATTTTCCATCCGGGACCCCTGATTTCAACCTATTCCCGGGCGGAGATCAGGGGGACTATGTTCGTCACAATCCTGTCCCGCGCCGGTTTCATGTTCCTACACTGGGCTCAGGTCATGAGTGCCAGCGCCAAGCCCCGGCTCGCTGGCCGGCAACCCTCCATCCGCGGTGGGGTGCCCCGGATGAGGACCTGGCTGTCCGGCAACGGCCGGATGGCAAGCGCGGCCCGCGGTGCCTACAGCATGCCGGGCCCATGTCAGAGGAGCCTTAGTTGTCCAACGGATGGTCTTTTGAAACCCGCCAGATCCACGCAGGACAGGAGCCGGACAGTGCCACCGGCGCCCGTGCACTCCCTATCTACCAGACCACGTCCTTCGTATTCCCCAGCGCGGAAAGCGCCGCCAACCGTTTTGCCCTCGCTGAACTGGCGCCGATCTACACCCGCATCGGCAATCCCACCCAGGATGCCGTGGAACAGCGGATCGCCAGCCTTGAGGGCGGATTGGGAGCACTCCTGCTGAGTTCAGGACAGGCAGCAGAGACTTTCGCTGTCCTCAATATCGCCGAGGCGGGGGACCATATCGTTGCCAGCCCCAGCCTGTACGGCGGGACTTACAACCTGTTCGCACACACCTTGAAGAAGTTCGGCATTTCCGTGACCTTCGTGGCGGACCCGGACAACCTGGACCAGTGGCGTGACGCGGTCCAGCCAAACACCAAGCTCTTCTTCGCCGAAGTGGTGTCCAACCCCCGCCAGGACGTCCTGGACATCGAGGGCGTGTCAGGCATCGCCCATGATGCCGGCGTGCCCCTGATCGTGGACAACACCCTGTCCACCCCGTACCTGATCCGGCCGCTGGAATGGGGAGCGGACATCGTTGTCCATTCCGCAACCAAGTACCTGGGCGGCCACGGATCCGCGATTGCCGGGGTGATCGTGGACTCCGGAAAGTTCGACTTCGGCAAGGACCCAGCGAGGTTCCCGGGCTTCAACACCCCGGATCCCACCTACAACGGGCTGGTGTACGCCCGGGACCTCGGCAAGGACGGTGCCCTGGGCGCCAACCTGTCCTACATCCTCAAGGCCCGCGTCCAGCTGCTCCGGGACCTGGGCTCCGCCGTCTCCCCGTTCAACGCGTTCCTGATCGCCCAGGGCCTGGAAACGTTGAGCCTGCGGGTGGAACGCCATGTTGCCAACGCCACGGAAGTGGCGCGCTGGCTGCAAGGAAGGGACGACGTCGAATCCGTCGCCTACGCGGGGCTGCCCTCAAGTCCGTGGTACGAGCGGGGCCGCAAGTACGGGCCCAAGGGCACGGGCGCGATTGTCTCCTTCAACCTGGCTGGCGGGGCCGAGGCCGGCAAGCGCTTCGTTGACGCGCTGGAGCTGCACTCCCACGTGGCAAACATCGGCGACGTCCGATCCCTTGTCATCCACCCGGCGTCGACCACCCACAGCCAGCTTTCCCCGGAGCAGCAGGCCGTCGCCGGCGTGACCCCCGGCCTGGTCCGGTTGTCGGTGGGAATCGAACACATCGATGACATCCTGGCGGACCTCGAAGCGGGCTTTCGGGCAGCAAAGGACGCGACCGGGGCCTAGCCGGACACACATAGAACCCGAGACGGCGGCACGCCGGGGAAGTCACAACCAGTCACACTCTTGGCAGCAGGGCGGGGCTGTTTCGTACACTCGTACCAGGTCATGAGTGCCAGTGACAGCCCCGGCTTGCTGGCCGGCAACCCTCCTTCCGCGGTGGGGTGCCCCGGGTGAAGACCTGGCCTGCCGGTCATTCGACGGCGGGCAAGCGCGTAGAAGAGGTCTTGCCATGACGGTTACCGTCACCCGAACCACCGTCCCCGAGCACGGAATTGTCCGCTATGCCTCCATTGGGGGGCTGGAACTTGAAGCCGGGGGATACCTCCCGGACGTCACTCTGGCCTACGAAACCTGGGGCACGCTCAACGCCGATGCCAGCAATGCCATCCTGATCGAGCACGCCCTGACCGGCAGCACCCACGTGACCCGCGGCGACACGGACGAAGAAGGCTGGTGGGAACAGCTGGCCGGTCCCGGCGCTCCCGTGGACACGGACAAGTTCTTCGTGGTGTCCGTCAACATCGTGGGCGGCTGCTACGGCTCCACGGGGCCGTCGTCGGCCGCCCCGGATGGAACCCCTTGGGGCTCCCGCTTCCCCCTGGTTACCCTGCGTGACAGTACGGTGGCGGAGGCCCGGCTGGCTGACCAGCTGGGCATCAACAGCTGGTTCGCGGTCCTGGGCGGATCCATGGGCGGCGCCCGCGCCCTTGAGTGGGCCGTGACCTACCCCGAGAGGGTGCAGCGCTGCGCCGTCATCTCGGTGGGCGCCGCGAGCACGGCAGAACAGATCGCCTTCGCGCAGGCCCAGACCCTGGCCATCCGGCAGGACCCCCACTTCAACGGCGGCGACTACTACGGCGGGCCCTGCCCCGAAGCCGGGCTGGCACTTGCCCGGCGCATCGCCCACATCACCTACCGGTCCGCCGCTGAACTGGAGGGCCGCTTCGGCCGGGAACCCCAGGCGCCGGAGTCGCCCCTGAAGGGCGAGGCGCTGGCCGCCCGCGGCCGTTACCAGGTGGAAAGCTACCTGGATCACCAGGGCAGCAAGCTCGTGAAGCGCTTCGACGCAAACAGCTATATCGCCCTCACCGAGGCGCTGATGAGCCATGACATCTGCCGGGACCGGGGGACCCTGACCGAGACCCTGGCGAGATCCACCGCCAGGTTCTTCGTGGCCGCCGTGGATTCGGACCGGCTGTATTTCCCGTCCCAGTCCCGCGAACTTGCCGCGGCCCTGCCGGGAGAAGTGGACGTGCATGTCATTGAGGCGCCGATCGGCCATGACGGCTTCCTGACGGAAATAGGCCAGCTGGGCCATCAGCTTCGGGTGCACCTCTCGGCCTAAGGCCGCCCTCGCAGGCACACTTTTGTGCATTTATGCAGATAGCCTCTGCATGATTCGCCGTTGAGCTTGGCGTTCAGGCGGACCATACTCGTTGGGACCCGGCGGTTCGTGGCCAAAATCACACGTCTCCGCCACAGACTGTCCCAGTGGTGTCGAAGAAGACGCCGAAGGAGTTCATCAATGAGTACGGAAAAGTCCGCCGCGCGGCGGCCAGAGGAAACCGACGTCAAGGCCACAGGCCTGAAGAAAGTCGTCACGGCCTCCATGGCCGGCACCGTGGTTGAGTGGTACGAGTTCTTTCTCTACGCCTCCGCCGCCACGCTGGTGTTCGGCAAGATGTTCTTCCCCAACTCCGGAACCGAGCTTGACGGCATCATCGCAGCCTTCGTCACCTACGCCGTCGGCTTCGTTGCCCGACCCATCGGCGGCATCGTCTTCGGCCACTTCGGCGACAAATTCGGCCGCAAGCAGTTGCTGCAGCTGAGCATCATCCTGGTGGGTGTTGCCACCTTCCTCATGGGCTGCCTGCCGACGTTTGCGCAGATCGGCTACTGGGCACCGGCGCTGCTGGTGTTCCTGCGCTTCGTCCAGGGCTTCGCGGTGGGCGGCGAATGGGGCGGCGCCGTGCTCCTCGTCGCCGAGCACAGCCCGAACAAGTCCCGCGGTTTCTGGTCAAGCTGGCCGCAGTCCGCTGTCCCCATGGGCAACCTGCTCGCCACCGCCGTGCTGTTCACCCTGTCCTCCACCCTCTCCCAGGAAGCCTTCCTCGGCTGGGGCTGGCGCGTAGCCTTCTGGCTCTCCGCAGTGATCGTGATCATCGGCTACTACATCCGCACCAAGGTCCAGGACGCTCCGATCTTCCTCGAGGCCCGCAAGGAAGTCACGGTCGAGAACAAGGGCTACGGTGTTGCCGAAGTCTTCCGTCGGTACCCGCGCGGCGTCTTCACCGCCATGGGCCTGCGCTTCGCGGAGAACATCCTCTACTACCTTGTGGTCACGTTCTCCATCACCTACCTGAAGGTGGTTGTGCAGACGGACACCTCCCGTATCCTGCTCCTCCTCCTGGTGGCGCACTTCATCCACTTCTGCTCAGTCCCGCTGGTGGGCAAGATGTCCGATGCCCTGGGACGCCGCCCGGTGTACATGGCCGGTGCAATCCTCGCCGGAACCTGGGGCTTCTTCGCGTTCCCCATGATGGACACCGGCAATGACATGGTTATCCTGGCGGCCATCACCATCGGCCTGCTGTTCCACGCCCTCATGTACGCCGGGCAGCCGTCCATCATGGCGGAAATGTTCCCCACCCGGATGCGGTATTCGGGCGTTTCCCTCGGCTACCAGGTGACCTCCATCGTGGCCGGCTCGCTGGCGCCCATCATCGCCAGCTCGCTGCTGGGCAGCTTCGGCTCGTCCGTTCCGGTGGCTTTCTACCTCCTGGGCGCCTGTGTGGTGACCGCTATTTCGGTGTACTTCCTCAAGGAAACCCGCGGCATCTCGCTTCATGATGTCGACGCCGCCGACGCCCAGGGCACCGCCGACCTTCTGGCCGCCGCCAAGAAGTAGGCACGGCCAAACGACAAACAGAGCAACCCGACTGCCCGGACCTGCGGCCACGCAGGCCCGGGCAGCTGCCTGTCCACCAACATAAAGTCAGGAACACCATGCGAGCAGCAGTCCTCTATTCCACAGTTCCTCCTGGCACCAGCTATGCCGAAGCGCAGCCCCTGGTGGTGCAGGACCTCGACCGGCCCGAGCCCCGGGCCGGTGAATTGGGCGTCACCATCACCTACTCAAGCCTGTGCCACTCGGACCTGTCCGTGGTGGACGGATCCCGCGTCAGGCCGCTTCCCATGGCGTTGGGGCATGAGGCGGTGGGACGGGTTGCCACGGTTGGTGAGGGCGTCACGGACGTTTCCCCCGGCGACCATGTGGTCCTCGTCTTCGTCCCCAGCTGCGGTGCCTGCCGTGCCTGCCGGGCGGGGCGGCCCGCGCTCTGCCACCGGGCCGCCGAGGTCAACGGCTCCGGTGACCTTTTGCACGGCGAGGCGCTGCTGCGCACGCCCGCGGGGGAGCGGATCAACCACCACCTGGGGGTTTCGGCTTTCGCCGATTACGCCGTGGTGGCGCGGGAGTCAGTGGTGGTCATCGCCGACGACGTCCCGGACACCGTGGCGGCGATGTTCGGTTGCGCCGTGCTCACCGGGATGGGAGCTGTCCTGAACACCGCGGCCGTCCAGCCGGGCCAGGCCGTGGCTGTTTTTGGCCTCGGAGCCGTGGGACTTTCGGCCGTCATGGCCGCGTCGCTCGCCGGAGCGTCCGCCGTGATCGCCATCGATCCCAACGTGGGCAAGCACGGGCTCGCCCTGAAATGCGGCGCAACCGCCGTGGGGACCCCCGATGACGCCCCTCGGCTGATTGCCGAAGCCACCGGTGACGGCGTGGACACCGCCGTCGAAGCCGTGGGATCAGCGCGGGTCATCGCCTCGTGCCTGGAGCACGTGACGCGCGGCGGCGCCGTGGTCTCCGTAGGGCTGCCGCACCCCACCGCAGAATTGACGGTCCCCGCGCTCCAGTTTGCGGGGGCGGGCAAGCGGCTGCTCGGTTCCTACATGGGCGACGCCGTGCCCGGCCGGGACATTCCCCTGTACCTCGAGTATTGGCGCGAGGGCAGGCTCCCCGTTGAGCTGCTGCACACCGACACCAGGCCACTGGCGGAGATCAACGAAGGCCTCGATGCGCTCGCCGCCGGGCAGGTGGTCAGGCGGCTTTTCCAAGCGTGAGGCCGGCCTGGCTGCCTTCAGGCCAGGCTGCCAACAGCCTAGGCTGCCAGCAGGTCCTGGCGTTCCGCCACCTCATGCTGAAGTGCACCGATCACGGCCTGCACCCGGGCGGACCGCAGCGATTCCGGCCGGGCCACCGCCCAGATGGGGACCTGGCGCTGGAACGCTTCGGGGAGCACCGGAACGAACTCCGGGTTGTGCGCCACCATGAAGTTCGGAAGCAGCCCGATGCCTGCGCCGCGGCGCACCGCCTCAACCTGGGCAAAGATACTCGTTGCCTGGAAGCTGGACTTCGGCATCGGCAGCTGCGAGGACCGGTGGCCCAGTTCGGCAACCTGGAGGGCCGACTCGACGTAGGAGACGAAGCCGTGCTGCCCCACGCCGTCGGGCGTCTCCGGCAGGCCGCGCGCGGCCGCGTAGGCGGGGCTGGCGTAGAGCCTGAGGAAGTAGTTGGTCAGGAAGATGGCCTGGGCGTTGCTTACGTCGGTGCGGCCCACCACCACCTCCAGGTCCACGCCGGAGCGGTTCTGGCTGACCTTGCGCGTGGCGCTCAGCATCTCCACATCCAGCATCGGGTGCCGCTGCTGGAGCCGGACCAGCGCTGGCGTGACGAATTCGGCGCCGAAACCGTCGGAGGTGCTGATGCGCACCATGCCGGACAGGGCATCCCGGTCCTGGCCCGTGACGGCGGCCAGCGACCCCAGTGTTTCCTCAATGGCTTCCGCCGCGGCGACGGCCGAAGCCCCGAGTTCCGTCAGCTCCCAGCCGTGCGGGCTGCGCTCCAGGGTCCGGCCGCCCAACTGCTTGTCCAGGGCGAGGATCCGGCGCGAGATGGTGGTGTGCGTGGTGCCCAGCGTTTCAGCGACGGCGTTGAAACGCCCCAGCCGGGCCACGGTCAAGAGAATCAGCAGGTCGTCCGGACTTGGAAGCCGCGCCACCGCGTGCCTTTCGTTCGTGTGCATCAGTGCACATACCATCTGTGATTTTTCCCCTTGATTGCACTGTAGCAGGGTGTGATGGTGGACACGGACCTCCCGGCCGCCTTCGGCCGGATGCACAGCAAAGGAGCTTATGCCATGGCAGTTGTCGGTTGGATCGGGTTGGGAAACATGGGCGGTTCCATGTCCGGAAACCTCGCAAAGGCGGGGCACGACGTTCGGGGGTTTGACCTCAACCCTGCGGCGCTTGCCGCAGCCGAGGCCGGCGGGGTGAAGCCGGTAGGGAGCATCGCCGAGGCCGTGGCCGGAGCGGACGTGGTGTTCACCATGCTTCCGAAGGGCGAGCACGCCAAGGCTGTCTACCTGGGCGGGGACGGGGTGCTGGCGCATGCCGACACCCGCACACTGCTGGTGGATTCCTCCACCATCGACATCGCCGCAGCGAAGGAACTGCACGACGCCGCTGCTGCCGCCGGCTTCCGCTTCGTGGACGCCCCTGTTTCGGGCGGGATGAGCGGCGCCAAGGCAGGGACGCTGACCTTCATGGTGGGCGGTGAACCGGGCGCCGTGGCCGACGCGACCACCTACATCGGACCGATGGCCGCCAACATCATCCCTACCGGGGGAGCCACCACCGGCCAGGCGGCCAAGATCTGCAACAACCTGATGCTCCTGATCAACCTGGCCTCCACGGCCGAGGGAGCCGTCCTGGCGGACCGGCTCGGCCTGGACAAGAAGGTGTTCTGGGACATCGCCTCCGTTTCCTCAGGGGACAGCTGGGCCCTGAGGACCTGGTACCCCGTTCCCGGCGTGGTCCCCACCGCGGCCTCCAACAACGATTTCGAACCGACGTTTACGGCCGAACTGGCGAACAAGGACATCGGCCTGGCCATCAGCGCTGCCGAGGACACCGGCACACCGCTCGAAATCGGCAAGCACGTCCAGCAGCTGTACCAGCGCCTCATTGATGCGGGCGAGTCCGGCAAGGACTGCTCCATGATCATCAAGCTCGTTGACGGCTCACTGGATTCAACAAAGTAGAAGAGAGACACCATGCAGACCATCCCGCATTACATCAACGGCAGCCTCGTCACCGATGCCGAGCGCTTCGGCCCCGTCTTCAACCCCGCCACCGGAGAGCAGGACAAGCAGGTGGCCCTGGCCTCCGCGGCCCGGGTGGAGGAAGCCATTGCCGCCGCCAAAGCCGCGCTGCCCGCATGGAGGGCAACGAGCCTCGCCAAGCGGACCAACATCTTCTTCCGCGTCCGCGAAATCCTGACCCAGCGGAAGCCTGAGCTGGCTGCCATCCTGACCAGCGAGCACGGCAAGGTACTCTCCGACGCCGAAGGGGAGATCTCCCGCGGCCTCGAGAACATCGAGTTCGCCACCGGGCTGTCCCACATGCTCAAGGGCGAACGCTCAGAGCAGGTGTCCAGCGGCGTGGACGTCCACTCGGTCCGGCAGCCCGTGGGCGTCGTTGCCTGCATCACCCCGTTCAATTTTCCAGCCATGGTCCCGCTCTGGATGATCGGCAGCGCCTTGGCCTGCGGCAACACAGTGCTCCTAAAGCCCAGCGAAAAGGATCCGTCGTCAGCCGTGTTCATTGCGGAGGCCTTCGCGGAGGCGGGCCTGCCTGCCGGCGTGCTGAACGTGGTCCAGGGCGACAAGGAGGCGGTGGACGTCCTGCTCGAGCACCCGGACGTCAAAGCCGTCAGCTTCGTGGGATCAACGCCCATCGCGCAGTCGATCTACAAGCGTGCAGCGGACCATGGCAAGCGGGTCCAGGCCCTGGGCGGCGCCAAGAACCACATGGTGGTCCTGCCTGACGCTGACCTGGACATGGCGGCGGACGCGGCCATTTCGGCTGCCTACGGCTCCGCGGGTGAGCGCTGCATGGCGGTCAGCGTGCTCGTCGCCGTCGGCAATATCGCCGACGACCTCGTCGGGGCCATCAAAACCCGGATGGCCACCCTGAAGATCGGTCCGGGCACCGATCCTGCTTCGCAGATGGGCCCGCTGATCACTGCAGAACACCGCGACAAAGTGGCGTCCTATGTGGCGGGCGCGGAAAACGAGGGCGCCACGGTGGTTGTTGACGGGCGCTCGCAGCAGTTCGATTCAAACGGGTTCTTCATCGGCGTCAGCCTGGTGGACCACGTGAAGCCGGGAATGAAGGTGTACGACGACGAAATCTTCGGCCCCGTCCTGTCCGTGGTCCGCGTGGACACCTACAGTGACGCAGTCCGCCTGGTCAACGACAACGAGTTCGGCAACGGGGTTGCCATCTTCACCCGCGACGGCGGCGCCGCGCGGCAATTCGAGTTCGACGTCGAGGCGGGCATGGTGGGCGTCAACGTGCCCATCCCGGTGCCGGTGGGCACTTTTTCCTTCGGCGGCTGGAAGAACTCGCTGTTCGGGGACACGCACATGTACGGGCCGGAGAGCATCCGGTTCTACACCAGGGGCAAAGTGGTCACCACACGGTGGCCGGACCCCGCAACGTCGGTGATTGACCTGGGCTTCCCGCAGGTGGACTGAAACCAGCGGCACCCCGTAACAGCAACGCGGGGTCACTTCGCGCCCATCCGCTGCCGGATCTTGGGCCGGACGTGACCTCGCGTTGCTTTCCGTTCAGTTATCGGACCAGAACACCCGAGATCCGGCCTACACCAGTTCCACCCGCTGCTTCACCCTCGTCGACTCCATGCCCCGCCAGCCCGGCGTAGTCGCCCGTACCGCCCTGCAGGCTAATGTGTCCGGAGTTCGTGGAGGTGCCATCGTCTGCAAAGGTGATGAAAACATGCTTCAAGGCATTGAACATGCAGGTCCCGTCGTCGCAGGTGTAGACGGTTTTGATCAGGATCACCAGTTTCCCGGATGTGCCATTATCGGCGGCAAACGTTTTTGGCGAATTCCGGAACGTCCGCCCGCGCGGATCCGGTGCCGAGGGCGATAGCCCCGATGGTTAGCACTGCGACGGCCAATCTCCTGACGGCGGCCATGCTCCACGACCTTTCGAACCTTGTGCTTTTGGAAGGAATCCAGTTAGGGCATCCGTGCCGAATTCCGGGACGGATGCGGGCCCCAAAAACGGGGAACGGTCGCGTCAAGCTTCAGGGCCGAGACTTTAGGGCCCAGTATCCGCCTGGGGGAGGGCTGTTCATAGAATTTGGCCTCCTAAAAGAGCAACGCGGGGTCACTTCATGCCCGACCGTAACGGGATATCGGGCATTAAGTGACCCCGCGCTGCTTTTGCGGGAAGGACTAGCCGTTCATGATTTCGCTGCGGCGGGTCATGTACTCCTCCATGGAAAGTTCCCCGTTGCTGTACTTTTCATCCAGTTCGGCAAGCTTGCGGGCGCGGTAGCCCTGCGGGGCAGACGGCGGCGGGGGAGTTGCGGGTGCTGCGGGCTGCTGCGGGGCTTCAGCGTGGGGGGCCTGCCGGTCGTGGCCCGGGTGCGGCTGCCCGTACGGCGGAAACTGCTGGTCCATGGGCGGGACCGGCTGTACGGGCGGCAGGGGCTGGCCGGGCGGGAGCGGCGCGGGCCGGCCAAGCTGGCGGAATCCGCCGCTGAAGTAGTCCTGCTGGGTGAAGCCGTCCCGGGGCTGCTTGCTCTGCGGGCCGTTGGAGCCGGGGAAGATTCCGCCGCCCGGGAACTGCTCGGGGTACCGTCCGGAGAAGCTTTGATCCTGGTTGCGGCGGGCCACGGACTTCCGGTACATCCGCATGGCCATCGGGATCAGGAATGACAAAATGATGATCCAGAAAAACAAGTTGCTCACGGTGCCGTGCCTCTCATGTGTGTCCTTCCAGCTTAGCCCCGTGGTGGATACGGACGGCCGGGAGCGCGAGGAAGGCGGCGTACCGGTCCACGGCTTCCCGGACTGCCGCTGACAACACTGCCGCTGACAATGGCGGGCGCGGGGAATCACCGGAACCAGGAAGCCGGATATCCAGGTCGCACCCGTCCGGATGCAGCGTATGCCGCCAGGACCCCACCATCCGCCCATCCAGCAAAACCACGTGCATGGGTTGGCCCTGGAAAAGGAAGGCCGGAGCGCCGCCGCCGATGTAATGCCGCGTGGCGGAGGAGCCCATGATGTATTCGTCGTTGCACTGGATCAGGTCGATCCGTGGCCCGGCTTCGGAGGCAAGCGACGGGTTCCCGCAGCATTTGGGCGTGAAGCCGCAGCCGCACTGCCGCGTCGGGTTCCATATCCCGGACGCCTGCCCGCGCTAGCGCCGGGCAGCCTCGGTGCTGCCCAGCGGGCCCTCGCCCGAACCCAACGGAACGCCCGGCCCGAAGACGGGGCCCGGCGTCGGCCGTTTCGCGGTAATGCCGTCACCGGAGGACTGGTTGCGCAGCCGCCGAAGCACCCACGGCACGAAGTACTGCCGGGCCCACACCAGGTCCCCCGAGCGCGCCTCGCGCCATGTGCGGGGCGGAAACGGCTTGGGCTGCAGTGGCTCCAGCGTGTGCTCCACGTTCAACGAGTCCAGCACCATGGCGGCGATGGTGTGGTGGCCCAGGGGGGAGAAGTGCAGCCGGTCCTGGTCCCACATCTGGGGATCGCTGAGCTGGCGGAGGGACCACATGTCCGCGATCACGGCGTCGTGCCTCGCGGCGACGGTCCGCAGGTTTTCGTTGTAGATGGCCACCTTGCTGCGGATCCTGCCGAGCACGGAAGTGCCGGTGTCCGGGCCATTGAAGAGCACCACTGTGGCGCCGCCCATGGCCAGGATCTGGACCACCGAGTCGAGCTTCTCGGCGAGGGTGTCGGGGTCTCCGCCCGGACGCAGCAGGTCATTGCCGCCCGCGGAGAGGGTGACAAGATCGGGCTTCAGCGCAAGGCACGGTGCGAGCTGCTGGTCCACGATCTGCTGCAGCAGCCGGCCGCGGACGGCCAGGTTTGCGTAGGCGAAGTCCGGCTTGGTGCGGCTGAGCTCCTCCGCCACCCTGTCTGCCCAGCCGCGGAACGCGCCCGGGCTCGACGGCTCGGGGTCTCCGATGCCCTCGGTGAAGGAATCGCCCATCGCCACGTAGCGGGTCCAGGGGTGGGATCCGGAATGCGCGGGCGGGGTCTGGATGGCACTTTCTTCAGTCACGGTCCCTATCCTGCCTTTCGCTTCACTGGCTACGCGAACGTAGGTTGTTACCACAAAGTAACTGGTAAGAATGGAAACCATGACTGAAGCTGAAGTATTTCCTGCCCCTGTCGTTTTGTGGTCCCATCCGGAGGACCAGCGCGACGGCAAGCCGCTGCTGGTGCTGCTGCACGGCTACGGAGCCAACGAGCAGGACCTGCTCAGCCTGGCCGACCTGCTGCCCGGCGACTTCGCGGTCGCCTCGGTCCGGGCGCCCATCGCCATGGGCCCCGGGTTCACCTGGTTCCCGCTTACCGCGTCCATCGACTACTCGCTCGAGCGCGTCAAAGCCGCGTCCTCCTACGTGCTCGAGTGGATCGACGCCATCAGGGTGGGGCACCCGTCCGTGTCCCTGCTCGGCTTCTCCATGGGCATGGCCATGGCCACCACGCTCCTGCGGCAGCGCCCCACGGACTTCGCGGCCGTCGTCGGACTCTCAGGCTTCGTGGTGGACGCCGGCGACGATCCCAGCTTCCGGGATGACGAACTGGACGGGAGCATCCCGATGTTCTGGGGCCGTGACCAGCAGGATCCCGTGATTACTCCGGACAAAATCGACTTCACCATGGGATGGGTGCGCAAGCACGTCAAGCTCACCAAGGTGCTCTACACGGGCATGTGGCACGGGATCAACCAGCAGGAAATCGGGCACGTGGGCGAGTTCCTCACCCACGAGGTGCTGAAGAAGTAGGAAGTACGACGGCGGCCGGCGGGCCAGTGCCGCCCTGCGGCGTCAGGCCGCGGGCGCTACCACGCGCACGGTCTGCCCGTTGACCGTCACGGTGTCCCCGTTGTGCAGCTGCCGGCCGCGGCGGTCGTCGATCTCTCCATTGACCTTGACGAGCCCGTTCTTGATGAGCTCTGCCGCTTCCACCCCGTCCTCCACCAGGTTGGCGAGCTTCAGGAGCTGGCCGAGGCGGATCATGCTGTCGCGGATGGTGATCTCTTCAACATTGCTCATAGAAGCAATGATGCCTGACGTAAGGTGGATTCAATGACCCCCAGCCCCCGCCTGCCGCTGATCGCAGGCCTTCCCCTGGCGGTGGGCGCTGGCCTCGCCATTCCCGTCCAGGGCCGAATCAACGGGGCCCTCGGAGCCCGCCTCAACGACGGCATCGCCGCTGCAGTGGTGAGTTTCAGCACAGGCCTGGTGCTGATGGTCCTGATCTCGCTGATCCTGCCGCGCGGACGTGCCGGACTTGCCCGGATCCTGCCCGCGGTCCGCACCAGGGCCTTTCCGCGCGTGTATGTCCTGGCCGGCGGCATCGGCGCGCTCTTCGTCTTCGCCCAGTCCTTCACCGTGGGCATCCTTGGCGTTGCCCTGTTCACCGTCGCCACGGTCACCGGCCAGACAGTCAGCGGTCTGCTGGTGGACCGGCTGGGCATTGGGCCGGCGGGCAAGAAATCCGTCACGGGGATCCGGATCATTGGCTGCCTGCTGACCATCGCCGCAGTGGCCTGGGCCGTGTCGCCCCGCTTCACTGGATCGTCGGGGATGGCCTCCGCCGGCGCAGGACCGGACGGCGGCGCGGAGGCCCTCCTGGTTCCGCTCCTGCTGCCCGTGGCGGCAGGGTTCCTGATGAGCTTCCAGCAGGCCATGAACGGAACAGCCACCGTCCACTACGGGACGCCGATCGCTGCAACCCTGGTCAACTTCGTGGCCGGCTCCGCCGTGCTGTGGGCCGCGTACGCCATCAAAGTCTCGGTGGCCGGATGGGGCAACCCGCTGCCGCCGGAGTGGTGGTACTACGCAGGCGGTCCCATGGGCTGCGTGTTCATCGGCCTGGGCGCGCTGCTGGTCCGCAGCCTGGGGGTCCTGGTTACCGGGCTGGGCATGATTGCCGGGCAGCTGCTCGGCTCGCTCGCCCTGGATGTTGTGCTGCCAACTCCGGGAACGGTCGTGGCGCCGGCCACGGTACTGGGCACCATCCTCACCCTCGCCGCCATCATCCTGGCCACCCTGCCGTGGCCGCGGGGCGCGCTGCGCAGGTAGCGGCCGGTAGGCTAGGGCACGCAGCTTTTTCGCTTTCCCTTCATCCGCCCCGCCCGGCAGCCAGAGGTATCCCACCGCTGGTTCCACCGGGCCAGCAAACCGCGGACCGCACCCAGCGGCCCTGTAGAAATTGGAGTTACCCCATGGCAGCAAAATCCGTTCTCGACCAGGTCATTTCCCTCTCCAAGCGCAGGGGATTCGTGTTCCAGGCCGGTGAGATCTACGGAGGTTCGCGCTCTGCCTGGGACTACGGGCCCCTCGGCGCCGAACTGAAGGAAAACATCAAGCGCCAGTGGTGGCAGTCCATGGTCCGCGGCCGCGAGGACGTGGTGGGCCTGGACTCCTCCGTCATCCTGCCCCGCCAGGTGTGGGAAGCCTCCGGCCACGTGGAGGTCTTCTCCGACCCCCTGGTGGAGTGCCTCTCCTGCCACAAGCGCTACCGGGCCGACCACCTCGAGGAAGAGTACGAGGAAAAGAAGGGCCGCCCCGCCGAAAACGGCCTCAAGGACATCGCCTGCGCCAACTGCGGCACCCGCGGCCAGTGGACCGAACCGCAGGAATTCTCCGGCCTGCTCAAGACCTACCTCGGTCCCGTAGCCAGCGAAGAGGGCCTGCACTACCTGCGTCCGGAGACTGCGCAGGGGATTTTCGTGAACTTCAACAACGTCCTCACCACCTCGCGGAAGAAGCCGCCGTTCGGCATCGGCCAGATCGGCAAGTCCTTCCGCAACGAGATCACCCCGGGCAACTTCATCTTCCGCACCCGCGAGTTCGAGCAGATGGAGATGGAGTTCTTCGTTGAGCCCGGCACCGATGAGGAATGGCACAAGTACTGGATGAACGAGCGCATGGCCTGGTACACCGGCCTGGGCATCCGCGAGGAAAACCTGCGCTTCTTCGAGCACCCGCAGGAGAAGCTGAGCCACTACTCCAAGGGCACCACGGACATCGAATACCGCTTCGGTTTCCAGGGCTCCGAGTGGGGCGAGCTCGAAGGCATCGCCAACCGCACCGACTTCGACCTCTCCACGCACGCCAAGGCCTCCGGCACGGACCTGAGCTACTTCAACCAGGCCACCAATGAGCGCTACATCCCGTACGTGATCGAGCCCGCGGCGGGCCTGACCCGTTCCTTCATGGCCTTCCTGGTGGATGCCTACACCGAGGACGAGGCCCCCAACGCCAAGGGCGGCGTGGACGTCCGCACCGTCCTGAGGCTGGATCCGCGGCTGGCCCCGGTCAAGGCTGCCGTGCTGCCGCTGAGCCGCAACGAGGACCTGTCCCCGAAGGCCAAGGCCCTGGGCGCGCAGCTGCGCAAGAACTGGAACATCGACTTCGACGACGCCGGCGCCATTGGCCGCCGCTACCGCCGCCAGGATGAAATCGGCACCCCGTTCTGCATCACAGTGGACTTCGACACCCTTGAGGACCAGGCCGTGACCATCCGCGAGCGGGACACCATGAGCCAGGAACGCGTCTCCCTGGACAAGGTGGAGGGCTACCTGGCCGCACGCCTGATCGGCGCCTAGCCATGGCCATCGAATACCGCGAATGGCGGGAAGGTGACGACCTGGCCCTGCTGGAGATCTGGGGCGACCCGGAGACCCAGCAGGCCCGCCAGTTCCGGGGCGCGTTGACCCTGTCCTCCGACGGGGGCGGCGGCACGCCGTGGCGCCGCTGCATCGTTGCCGAGGACGTGATCGACGGCGTCGGCATCCCCGTGGCGGCGGGCGTGGTCTACGAGGCGTCGCTGCACCCTGAACGGCTCTGGGCCTACATCGAAGTGGCGCGCGACCACCGGCGCTCCGGCATCGGTGCCACCCTCCTGACGATGCTGCGCCGCGAAGCCGGCCAGTCGCCGTCGGGCGTGTCCAAACTCCGTGCCAAAGTGGAGCCGGGCACTCCGGGGGCCGCTTTTGCGGAGGCCTTCGAGCTGGCCCCCATCCAGCGTTCCCGGCTGGTGGTCATAGAGCCTGGCGCCCTGCGGCTTCCCGTGTTTCCTGCCAAGGACGACGGCGGCGGGCCATCGAACGATGAAAATGCGGGCTCCGACATCGTGATGGACCTGGCCACGGGTTCCGTGGAACTGACCGACGTCGTGGGCAGGTACTACACCGCCATCCACGGCTGGGATTCACCGGGCGTACTGTCAATGGGCCAGGTGCAGAAGCTCTTCCTGGACGACCTCACCGGCGCCCACGGCGCAATCGTGCTGCGGGCCGAGCCTGAATCGGCTTTCGGGGCAGGCGTTGCACCCAGCAGGAAGGGCAGGATCCGGGCCTTCGCCGTGAGCTACGCAGCGCCCGCCAACTCGGACGCGGCACCCGGCCAGGAAGCCGCCGGACCGGAAACGCCCACGGACGTTTTCGTCGGCCATGAACCCGCCCTCGCTGCGGATGATGCTGCAGAAGCGGTCCGCGACATGCTCGCGCTGATCGCGTACCAGCACCCGGTGATGCTGGAACTGGACGACTCCATGACTGCCCTCCGCGCCGCCGTCGAACCCCTGCTCGAAAGCGGCAAGGCGCGGCTGGCCGGGCCGGAAACCCTCATCGTGTCGGACTAAGCAGCCCGGCCGCAACTGAGTAGCGCCAAGTGTCGTTTTGACCGCCCAAAACGACACTTGGCGCTACGCCCCCACGTGCGCCCCGCCTTGTTTCTTTTGCCCCCCCAAACCCGACACTGGCCGCTACTTACTTGGGCTACGTTCTGCGGAAAGTACGACGGCGGCGCGTCAGCACGTCTTCGGCGTCCAGCAGCTGCCGCTCGGGTTCAGTCGGGGCGCTGCCGCCCAGGTGCGCGGGCATCCACCAGGCGGCGGGTTCCGGCCGCAGTGGAAAATCGGCGATGCACTTCCCGATCCCGTCCTGGAGCCTGGCCCGGAGTTCCGCAGTGCCGGCGCCAGCATCGTCACCCGGCGCGAATACCAGCGGCTCACCCACGTGGATCCGGACCGGTGCGCGCCATGTCCTTCCGGCCGAGAAGCCGCGGCCGCGGGTGAGGATCCGGTGGGCGCCCCAGACCGCAACGGGGATGACCGGAACGCCGGCTTCGGCCGCCATCCGGACTGCCCCGGTCCTGCACTCGCGCACGGTGAAGCTGCGGCTCACGCCCGCCTCCGGGAACACGCCAAGGTATTCGCCGGCGCGCAGCTTGGCCACCGCTGCGTCATAGGCGTCCGCCCGGCCGGTGTACCCGACCACCACGTGCCCGGCGGCGCTGATGGCGGGCCCGGCAAGCCAATGATCGGCTGCACCCTGGTGGACCAGGAACCGCAGCTCCCCGCGGGACTGTTCCCACAGCAGCAGTTCGGCGGCGGCAAAATCGACATAGCCGAAGTGCGTCACGGCGAAAACGACGCCGCTGCCCGGAACCACAGACCTGGACGCCCCCGTCCGAGGGCCTGCAGGCGGCAGGTGCTCTGTTCCGCTGCTGATGATCCGGATCCGGAAGATCCGCCGAAGCAGCAGTCCGCAGCGGACGATGACGCGGTAGAAGAGGTCATTGGGTGGCGGGCTCCATGCCATCGAACGTCCTACAGGGTCACCTGGACGGCCGATTCCGGCAGCAGCCTGCTGTAATCCGCAGGCAGGGGAAGCTCAGTCCCGATGCTTTCGGAGAAGGCATTCATCACAAAGCCGGTAGTCAGCGTCTGCCACACCCTGATTTTGCGGAGCATGAAGTGGCCGGCCCCCTTGAGGGCAACATACTGCATGCTGGCTGCCTCGGCAGAGGCACGCCGGGCGAACAGCAGGGACGCCGAGGCGCTGGTCCACCTGTCCGTGGTTCCGTGCACAATAAGAACCTTGCGGTTGGCCACCCCGGATGTGGGAGTTGCGGGGTTGAGCCAGGGGGCAAGGGCGACGACGGCCTCCACACTTGGGTGGTCCGCGGCGATCACAGCGGTGAGCCCGCCCATGGAATGGCCTACCAGGAACACAGGCACGTCCGGGTGCTGTTCCCGGATCTTGGCTAGTGCCCAGCGGGCGTCCTGCAGCGGAGACATGTCATGGCCATTCCAGCCGCGAACGCTGTTGCGGAGCGACCACACGGCCAGCCCGTGCTTCCGCCCGGCGCGGTGCAGGTGCCAGGCGAAGGGCACCATCCTTGCCGGACTCAGGTGCCTGGCCTCCACCGGCTCATGGCTCCGGGATTTGCCCCCGTGCAGGACCAGGGCAACTCCGCGGGTGGGCCCTGACGAATTCCGGACGCTGAGCACTGCCTGCCGCGCAGCGCCGGGTGCTTCGGCAGGACGGGATTCGCCGTTTTCCTCAGTACTGCTGCTGGCCATGCCTGGTACCTCCGAGTCCCCGATGATCCATTTATCAACCCTACGGCGCCGGAAGTAGAGTTCAATGTATGAGGTGCTACTGCTGATGGGGTCCGGTCACTCCCACGCTTCCACAGGCCATTCGGAGCCGACGCCGGAAGCGATGGCCGCCCGACGGAAAGCCAACCGCATCCTGGCGGCGGTGCTGATCCCGCTGACGCTGCTCACGCTGGCGGGAATGGCGATGCTCTGGCCCTCGGGCAGCAAAGAGGGCATTTCCCTGGCCAACCCCTACGCTGCCGCCCCCGGGGTCACCTTCGACACCGGAACCATCCAAAGCGTGGTGACGGAAAACTGCATGCAGGGCGCGTCGCAGCAGGGCCAAAGCCAGCAGGGCCAAAACCAGCAGGGTTCGGGCGACCAGGCCCAGGGCCGGCAATCCCAACAGGGATCGGACTGCACTTTCGCGTTCACGGAGCCGGACAAGGGCGGCAGCCCGGTCAAAGTGGTCATCAACCCGGACGTCGCGAAGTCCCATGGGGTGAAGCCCGGGGACCAGATCCGGTACCTGAACCTGTCCAACGCCCCGGGCGCCTCAGCGGCCCAGGGCTCGCCGGCCTTCATTTTTGTGGACTTCGTCCGGACCCTGCCCATCGTCCTGCTCGCACTGCTGTATGCGGCGGTGGTGATCGCCGTGGCCCGCTGGCGGGGCCTGCGTGCCCTGGTCGGGCTCGTCGGCGCCTACTTCGTGCTGGCCAGCTTTATGCTCCCGGGACTGGTGGAGGGGAAACCGCCGCTGCTGCTGGCCCTGGTTGGGTCCACGGTGATCATGATCGGCGTCCTGTACTTCGCCCACGGATTCTCGGCACGGACCTCCACTGCACTCCTGGGCACCATGTTCGGGCTGGGGATTACGGCGCTCCTGGCCGCCTGGGCCACGGGCGCCGCCAATCTCGCCGGGGTGGGCAGCCACGACGCCACTACCCTGGTGAACACCTCTGCCAATATCTCCATCTCCGGCGTCATCCTGTGCGGGCTCATCATCTCCGGGCTGGGTGTCCTCAACGACGTGACCATCACCCAGTCCTCCGCCGTCTGGGAACTCTATGAACTGGCGCCGGGGAGCAGTGCCCGGAAGCTGTTCACCTCAGCCATGCGGATCGGCCGCGACCACATCGCCTCCACGGTGTACACCATCGCCTTCGCGTACGCCGGCGCGGCCCTGCCCATCCTCATCATCGTGATGCTGTACGACCGCCCGCTCGCGGACACGCTCACCAGCGCGGAACTTTCAGAGGAAGTCATCCGGACCCTCGTCGGCTCCATCGGACTGGTGCTGGCCATCCCCGTCACCACGCTGATCGCGGTTCTGGTGGTCAAGGCCACCGGCGTCCGGGCCGGCGCAGAGGCCGCTGCCCCTGCCGTGGAATCGAAGAGGCCGGGCCGGACACCGGCGGACTCAGCCAACGGCAACGGCAGCCACACCATCGTGGACGACGTCGAGGACACAGGCGCCCTCGCAGCCGCCGCACTGGAGGGGCGCTCCAGGCGGTCGGCTGCAGGGGAGGACGGCGGGTTTCCCACCCGGCGGGGACGCCGGGCGGAACGGGGCTGACCGGTCCCACACGGGCACGGCCTCCCGATTTGCCCGGCTTTGCAACAATAGACAGGTGACTGTTGCAGCAACTACTCCTGCCCCCAAGCTGGAACTCCCGCCCCTGAAGCTGGGTCCCATTACCGTGGACACGCCGGTGATCCTGGCACCCATGGCCGGCATCACCAACTCAGCGTTCCGCCGTTTGTGCCGGGAGTACGGCGGCGGCATGTACGTGGCGGAAATGGTCACCTCCCGCGCGCTGGTGGAGCGGACGCCGGAGTCACTGCGGATCATTTCCCACGACGACGACGAAAAGGTCCGGTCCGTCCAGCTGTACGGCGTGGACCCGGTAACAGTAGGGGCCGCCGTACGCATGCTCGTCGAGGAGGACCGCGCCGACCATATCGACCTCAACTTCGGCTGCCCCGTTCCCAAAGTCACCCGCCGGGGCGGCGGCTCGGCCTTGCCCTGGAAGATCGACCTCTTTACTTCGATCGTGCAGACGGCCGTCAAGGAAGCCTCCAAGGGCAACGTCCCGCTGACCATTAAGATGCGCAAGGGCATCGATGACGACCATCTCACGTACCTCGACGCAGGCCGCATTGCGCGCGATGCCGGCGTTGCCGCCGTCGCCCTTCACGGCAGGACAGCCGCGCAGTTCTACTCCGGACAGGCCGACTGGTCCGCCATCGCCCGCCTCCGCGAGGCGCTTCCGGACATCCCGGTGCTGGGCAACGGCGATATCTGGTCCGCCGAGGACGCGGTCCGGATGGTCCGCGAAACCGGCGTGGACGGCGTGGTGGTGGGCCGCGGCTGCCAGGGCAGGCCCTGGCTTTTCGGGGACCTGCAGGCGGCGTTCGAGGGAAGCGACACCCGGCACAGGCCCAACCTGGGCCAGGTTGCGCAGGGCGTCTACCGGCACGCGGAACTGATGGTGGAGACTTTCGGCGACGAAGGCAAGGCGCTGCGGGAGATCCGGAAACATATTGCCTGGTACTTCAAGGGCTATGTGGTGGGTGGTGAACTCAGGACGCGGATGGCGCTGGTGAACAGCCTCGAAGAGCTGCGCGCCGCGCTGGACGAGCTGGACGTCGACTCGCCCTACCCGGGAGGCGACGCCGAAGGCCCGCGCGGCCGCGCCGGCTCACCCAAGAGGCCTGCGCTGCCGAAGGACTGGCTGGAGTCCCGTGCCCTCAACGCCGACCAGTCGCGGGATATCTCGGCGGCGGAACTGGATGTTTCCGGTGGCTGAAACGCGCACTGCCGCCCCCGTCCTGCCGGGCTACGACACCCATGACTCCGCCCGGTGGGTGGAGGAACCGCCCAAGAACGTCTATCGCTCGGATTTTGAGCGGGACCGCGCCCGCGTGCTGCATTCCTCGGCGCTCCGCCGGCTGGGTGCCAAGACCCAGGTGGTGGCCCCGGACACGGACGACTTCGTGCGGACGCGCCTCACGCACAGCCTGGAAGTGGCCCAGGTGGGACGCGAACTGGGCCGTGCGCTCGGCTGCGATCCGGATGTCGTGGACACTGCCTGCCTGAGCCACGACCTCGGCCATCCGCCGTTCGGCCACAACGGTGAGTCCGCGCTGAACGAAGTGGCCCACGCCATCGGCGGGTTCGAAGGCAACGCCCAGACCCTGCGGCTGCTGACCAGGCTGGAACCCAAGGTGCTGACCCCGGACGGCCAGCCCGCGGGGCTGAACCTCACCAGGGCCAGCCTCGACGCGGCCGCAAAGTACCCGTGGTCCGCGCTGGAAGCCCCGGTGATCCACGGCCAGCGGACCAGCAAGTTCGGCGCCTACGAGGACGACCTCCCCATCTTCAACTGGATCCGGGAGGGTGCCCCGGAGCGCCGGTCCTGCCTCGAAGCCCAGGTCATGGACCTCGCCGACGACATCTCCTATTCGGTGCACGACGTTGAGGACGCCATCGTCGCGGGCCACTTCCAGCTGCGCTGGATGGACAACCCGGACCACCGCGCCCGCGTGGTCGGATACGCCAAGCAGTGGTACCTGCCGCACAACGATCCAGCCGCCATCGACGCCGCCCTGGCCCGGCTCGAGGCCACGGACGTGTGGGTCCGCGAGGCCGACGGCAGCCGCAAATCCATGGCTGCATTGAAGAACATGACCAGCCAGCTCATTGGCCGGTTCTGCCAAAGTGCCCTGGAAACCACCCGTGCCGTCTACGGCCCGGAGAACCTGACCCGGTACAGCGCCCAGCTGATGGTGCCGGACGAAACAGTGATGGAAATCGCCGTCATGAAGGGCCTGGCCACCACCTTCGTGATGACCACCGAGCACCGCCAGCCCATCTACGAGCGCCAGCGCGAGGTGCTCCACGCCCTGGTCACGGCGCTGAGCGCCACGGGCGACCGGCACCTGGAACCAATGTTTGCCGCCGATTGGCGGGATGCGGCCGACGACGGCGCCCGCCTTCGCGTGGTGATCGACCAGGTGGCGTCGCTGACCGACGGCTCCGCGCTCGCCATGTACGAACGCCTGGTGGGCAGCCTGCCGTCATTGTGGTGACCGGAATCAGGTGCAGAACTGGAAGGTCAGTGCCCGGGGCTAGGATGGCTCTGTGCCTGGGCTGATCAAACGCGAAGATATCGACGAAGTACGCCAGCGCACGGACATCAAGGAAGTGGTTGACGGCTACGTCACACTCAAGGGCGCCGGCCTGGGCACCTTCAAGGGCCTGTGTCCCTTCCACGACGAACGTTCCCCCTCCTTCACTGTCCGGCCGCAGGTGGGCCGCTACCACTGCTTCGGCTGCGGTGAAGACGGCGACGTCATCGCGTTTGTGCAGAAACAGGACCATAGCTCGTTCCAGGAGGCTGTTGAGAAGCTGGCCGCCCGGATCGGCTACGAGCTCCGGTACGAGGACGGCGGCACCGGCCCCAACCGGGAGGAAGTGGGCCGCCGGCAACGGCTGCTGGATGCCCACAAGATCGCGGACGAGTTCTTTCGCGCCCAGCTGCTGACACCCGGGGCTGCGGAGGCGCGGACCTTCCTGCACGGCCGGGGCTTTGACCGGGCGGCAGCGGAACACTTCGGCGTGGGCTACGCCCCGCAGGGTTGGGACGCCCTGCTCAAGCACCTGCGCGGGCGTGGCTTCACGGACGCCGAGCTGAAGCTCACAGGCATGTTCTCCGCCGGGGGACCCGGAAACCAGCAGAGAATCTATGACCGTTTCCGCGGCCGCCTCATCTGGCCCATCAAGGACATCGCGGGGGACACCATCGGCTTCGGCGCGCGCAGGCTCTACGAGGACGACCAGGGCCCCAAGTACCTCAATACCCCGGAGACGACGCTCTACAAGAAATCGCAGGTGCTGTACGGGATCGACCTCGCCAAGCGCAGCATCGCCAAGGACCGCCAGCTGGTGGTGGTGGAGGGCTACACGGACGTCATGGCGTGCCACCTCGCGGGAATTACGACGGCGGTGGCCACCTGCGGCACAGCGTTCGGCACCGAGCACATCAAGATCGCCCGCCGGCTGCTGTCCGACGACGGCACCGGGGGAGAGGTCGTCTTCACCTTTGACGGCGACGCCGCCGGGCAGAAGGCCGCGCTGCGCGCCTTCGAAGAGGACCAGCGCTTTACCGCCCAGACGTATGTGGCCGTGGAGCCCTCCGGCGCCGATCCCTGCGACCTGCGCCAAAGCAGGGGCGACGAAGCCGTGCACGCCCTGGTCCAGTCCCGCAGGCCGCTGTTCGAGTTTGCCATCCGCACCACCCTGAAGCAGTTCAACCTGGACACGGTGGAGGGCCGGGTGCAGGGACTGAAGGCCTCCGTGCCCGTGGTGGCCGCCATCCGCGACGCCTCCACCCGTACGGGTTACTGCCAGGCACTGACCGGCTGGCTGGGCATGCCGGACCCCAACGAGGTGCTGCGGCTGGTCAATGCCGAAGTCAAAAACGCCGGCAAGCGCGGCGACCAGGGCGGGGCTCCCGGGCCGGGGCCGCGGACCTCCGCCCCCACCGCCCAACCAGGCGGACCCGGCGTGGCTGCAGGGCCGCCGTCGGGCGCTGTTCCTTCCTACCACCGTCCGGACCCCCGGGACCCCGTGGCGTCCATGGAGCGGCAGGCCCTTGAGGTTGCCCTGCAGGAACCATCGCTGCTGGCCGGCGGGATCTGGGAGCGGTTTTCGGCCGCGCGTTTCGCCACCCCTGCCTTCCAGGCTGTCCATGATGCCATGCGTGCCACGGACCCTGCGCTGACCGGCGACCCCGTCCGATGGGTGGAGCAGGTGATGCACGAGGTCCCCGAACCGTTGCGGCCCCTAGTGTCCGAACTGGCCGTGGTGCCGCTGCCCGCGAGCACTGAGGAAGCCGTCCGGAAGTACTGCCGCGACATCCTGTCACGGCTGTTCGAGCTTCAGATCACACGCGTCAAAGCGGATAAGATGGGCCAGCTCCAGCGGCTGGACCCTGCAGCGGATCCGGAAGCGTACCAGCGCCTTAACCGGGAACTGATGATGCTGGAGATGGAACGCCGGTCCCTGCGGGCGGAAACCTAGCTCCGGACCCCCGGCCGCTCCCTCGATTTCGTTTCCAGCCGGGGTCTTTGCTAGGCTGATACCCGCTTCATTCCTCCTTAGCTCAATTGGCAGAGCATTCGACTGTTAATCGAAGGGTTGCTGGTTCAAGTCCAGCAGGAGGAGCGCACAATCCCCGTTCCGGTCCTCCGGAGCGGGGATTTTTTATGCCCCCGAAAGGCGTCCCGGGCGGCCGGGAACGCCGATTTCACTTTGGCTGGAAACCTTTGCTAATGTCATACCTGCTTCATTCCTCCTTAGCTCAATTGGCAGAGCATTCGACTGTTAATCGAAGGGTTGCTGGTTCAAGTCCAGCAGGAGGAGCCACCAAGAAATCCCCGTTCCTCCGGTGTGGAGGGACGGGGATTTTTGCCTTCCTAGACGAAGTCCATTTCCACCTGCAGGAAGCGCTCCGCTTCGGCGATGGCAGCGATGAACGCCTCCTGCTCGGTGGGGGACTTCCGTGGCTGGCGGGGGTTCCACTCATGCGGCGCCGAATGGATCCGGACGAAGCCGGTTTCCGGCGGGGCGTAAAAGATTCCAAAGCGCTGCACGGGCCATTCGGGGGATGTTTCCGGAGCCACCAGCAACGCGGCCTTGAAGGCGGGGTTGTACCACTGGGCGATGGGACGGCGGCGGTCCTCGGTGAACAGGCCTGCCGCGTAGAGGGCGGCGGACTGGCTGCCGCCCTGGGCACACAACCGCTCCCACCACAGTGGCAGTATCCGGTTATCGCACCGTTGCCACGTGGCCGGAAGCGGCGGTTGATCCTGCCAGTTGGGCACGGACAACATTTTATCGCGCAGGCGGGGTTCGGCGGCAGGGGCCGGCGCCGGCACAGGTCGCAAGCCCGGGCGCGGCAGGGTCAGGGACGGTTCCAGGGGCCGGGGTTGACCCGGTACAGCAGGGCCGATCCGGCCACCATTCCCAGCACAATTCCCATGGCAGGATTCCCCAGGGCGCGGCCGGCGAAATAGCCCGCGACGGCGCCGATCACCGCCCCGAGGAAGAGTCCCCTGCGGTTGCGGTGCGGCTTTCGTCCGGCGGTGTTCTTCATGGCGTCAGTGGATCGATGGGACGGTGCGCGGCCGGACTACCAGCCAGAGCGCCGCGATGGCCAGCAGGATGCACACTGCCTGCACCGCTCCCATGGGAGCAGCGCTGGTGATGCCCAGCCAGCCAACCACGGGGGAGATGAGGCCGGCCATCATAAAGGTCGAGAAGCCCAGCAGGGAGGCTGCAGTACCCGCCTGGGCAGCATGGCCGGCCAGGGCGAGCACCTGGACGCAGGGGAACATGAAGCCCGTACCCATGATGTAGAACCACAGCGGAACCATGACTCCCCACAGGCCAAACCCCAGCTGGTCGAACACCACGATCAGCATGGCCATCAGGAACATCCAGGCTGTGGCGCCGGCAAGGATCCACTGCGGCGGCACCCGACGAATGAGGCGGGAACTCGTTTGGATGCCGGCAACAATGCCCAGCGAGTTGATGCCAAAGAGCAGGCCGTACTCCTGGGGCGAGAAGCCGAAGATGTCCTGGAACAGGAACGGCGAGGCTGAAAGGTACGTGAACAGGCCGCCGAAATTCAGGCCGGCCACCAGCAGCAGGCCGACAAACACGCGGTCGCCGAAAAGGATCCGGTAACGCTGGCGGACCGTCATGCCGCCATGCCGGCGATTTTCCGGGGGAAGGGTCTCCCGCACCAGGAACAGCGAGGCGATGATCACCAGCGTGCCGTAGGCGGCAAGGAACACGAAGATCCCGGGCCATGCCATTACCAGGAGCAGCTGTGAGCCGATCACGGGGGCCAGGATCGGCGCCAGGCCGTTGACCAGGGACATGCGGGAAAACATCTTCACCATCGCGTAGCCGGAGAAAAGGTCCCGGACCATCGCCATGGCCACGACACCGCCGCCGGCAGCACCCACGCCCATCAGGACGCGGAATATGCCCAGGGCAGTGATGTCCGTGGAGAGGGCAGCCCCCAGGGACGCCGCGATGTGCAGCGCCGTGGCCAGGATGAGGGGCGTCCGGCGGCCGAACTTGTCGCTGAACGGGCCCACCACGAGCTGTCCGATCGCAAAGCCCACGGTGGTTCCCGCCAGGGTCAGCTGGACCTGTGCCTCGCTCACTCCCAGGCTCGCCTCCAGGGCGGGGAACGCAGGAAGGTAAAGGTCGATCGTGAACGGACCCAGGGCGGTCAGGGCACCGAGGAGGAGGATGTACAGGAGTTTCCGGCGGCGGCTCAACAGATCGCCCGGATTGCTGGGGATGGTCACGGAGATCAATCCTAGGCCCGCAGCGGCCAACTTTGCAGCGTTGTAGGAGGTGCCGCCCGGCAAGCCCCGAAGTTCGTCCTTAACCTGAATGATAGTTTTGGTGCGGGGACTGTGCGGCTGCACTTTCCCGCAGCACACGGAAGCCGATTCGACCCATGACCAGTAAGGCGGAACCGATGAGCGGACGTCACAGCGGGCGTACCAGCCAGGGATTGCGCATCACAGCGCTCCCAGGGACGCTAAAACTCCTTTTCCGGTTGGCGCCGCGCCAGCTCAATGACGAAATCGCCTTCGCGAAGATCGAGCTCAAGCGCAAGGGAATCCAGGTCGGAGTAGCCGCTGCGTTCTTCGCCGTAGCCCTCGTCTTCCTTTTGTTCCTGGTGGTGGGCCTTATCGTTGCGGCCATCATGGGCCTGGCAACCATCATGCCCGCCTGGCTGGCCGCGCTCCTGGTGTCGGCGGCCTTCCTGCTGATAGCACTTATCGGCGGCCTGATCGGTGCAAGGAAATTCAAGAAGGCCATGCCGCTCCTCCCGGAGGAGACCATCCGCGGCGTCAAGCACGATATCGGTGTGGCCAAGGAAGGTTCCGCCTTCAACGCCGCAGTCCTGGATCCGCAGAGTCCGGAAGGCAAGGCCGCCAAAGCCGCGAAGGATGAAGCCGCGGCAAAGGCCAAGGCCGAGAAAGCGGCCAAAGCGGCTGAGCACGACAAGGAATTCCCGCACGCATCCGAGCCGGAGCTGGCCCGCCGCCTTAACCAGCGCCGCCACCACCTCACCGAAGTGCGCGACGAACTCGGCACTGAACTGGATGTCAAGACCCAAGCCCGGTACCTGCTGGCCTCCGCCCAGGACAAGCTGCGCGAAGGGCAGGCCTTGGCCGGCCACGGCCGGGATGTTGCAGGGCGGAAGTTCGCCGCCCTGTCCGGGTCCGCCGACCTTGACAAGCGCTGGAAGCCGCTGGCGGCCTTCATCGCCGCGGGGACTGTCTTCCTGGTGCTGGTCCGGAAGCTCCTGCGAACGTACTAGGGCAGGTGGCGGGCCCGTCCCGGTAACCCGCAGAAGGTCCATCGCTGGAACGGCAAGGCGCTCGCAGGGGGCGGCAGGAAGGAAAGGGGCACGGGGTGAAGTTCATTGGTGCCGGCTCCCGTCCCGGACGCCCCCAGGTGGACCATGACCGGGTGTTCACCATTCCCAACCTGCTCACCGTGGTGCGCTTCATGGGCGTCCCGCTCTTCATCTGGCTTGTCCTGGCGCAGAAGGAATACGGTGCCGGCGTAGTGGTCCTGGCGGTGATGGCCGGCACGGACTGGATTGACGGCTACATCGCCCGCCGCTTCGACCAGACCTCCAAGCTCGGCCGGGTCCTGGACCCCATCGCCGACCGCCTCGCCCTGATCGCCGTGGCTGTCACGCTGGTGATCGCCGGCGTCGTCCACTGGCTGTACCTGGCCGCGCTGGTAGTCCCGGACGCCGTCCTGCTCGCCCTGACGCTGTCCTTCTTCCGGGGGCACCCGGACCTCCCCGTCAGCGTGGTGGGCAAGGTGCGCACCGGCCTGCTGCTGCTCGGGACGCCGATGCTGGTCCTTTCACGGCTGGATACGGGATTCTCCGGCGAGCTGTTCGTCGCCGCCTGGATAGTGCTCGGGCTTGGCCTGGTTGGCCACTGGATTGCCGCCTACAACTATTTCTGGGCCATCCTGCGAAAGGGCAGAATGCAGGCACAACACGACGACGGGACCACCTGATGGTGTGGATGGCGGTGGTGCTTGCGCTGCTGGGCGCCTTCTGCCTGGCCCTCGGCGCACAGCGCCAGGGAAGCGCCGTCAAGGCGGACACCGGCGGCCTTGCCCTGAGCTCCAACGGCTTCCTGCGACTGCTTCGGAATCCCCGCTGGGTGTTCGGCCTCCTGCTGCTGTGCGCCGGCATGGCCATGAATGCCGTGGCACTCGTATCCGCCCCGCTCACGGTCGTCCAGCCCATCGGCGCCATCGCCCTGGTGATCACCACCATCATCAATGCACGGGACCAGGACCTCACCATCAACCGGGCAACGGTAGTGGCCATCGCCGCCTGCGTGACGGGCTCCGCGCTCTTTGTCCTCCTGGCGGTCAACGTCACCCAGGAAAACCACCACGTGAGCGTGGAGGACGAGCTCACGATCGTGCTGCTGCTTGCCCTCGCCGTTGGAGTTTTCGGCACGCTCGCCGTCATGTTCAAACACCGGATCAATGCCTTCGTCTACATCCTGGGCGCCGGGGTGCTCTTTGGCTTCGTAGCCGTCCTCACCCGGATCATCGGCAAGCATCTGCTCGACCCGAACGGGCTGTTCCTGCTGAACGTTCAGTGGTACTCCGTGGTGGCCCTAATCGCCGCCGGCGGGCTGGGGTCCTGGTTTGTCCAAAACGCCTATTCCTCCGGCCCGCCGGACCTCGTGATCGCCGGACTCACGGTGATTGACCCCCTGGTGGGCATCGCGATCGGCATTGTGATCCTCGGTGAACTGCGCCCGGATGTCCACGCCGTGATGGCCATTGCGATGGGAACCGCGGCCTCCCTTGCTATCGTTGGGGTGATCGCCCTTTCCAGGCACCACCCCGAGGTCACGAAGCGCAAGAAGGACGCGCGGAAAGCCGTGGGCCGGGCGGTGCGTTAGCCGGCTGTCCAACACATCTTGTCCAGCAAATACTGTCCAGCAGATTTCCACCCCAGATCCAGATCCCGTCAACCCAAATTCACCACGAGGCCAGGCACCATGTGCATCGGCCAGCCGTGCTGCCAGTTCATGCTGTCCGCACCGTGACCATCAGGAGCTCTCCACGTGACCACGCCCGCCGACCAGCGTCCCCTGACCATACTGATTGCCGCGGACACGTATCCGCCCCATATCAACGGAGCAGCCCAGTTCGGCTACCGCCTGGCCAAGGGAATGACCGGCCGGGGACACGACGTGCACGTCCTGGCCTGCCGCGCGGACAACGGAAAGAGCTTCACCGAGTTCCGCCCGGAAGGAACGGTCCACAGGCTCCGTTCCCATGGGGTTCCCACACACGAATACTTCCGGATCTGCCTCCCCTGGGAAATCAAGAAGGAAATCAGCCTTCTTTTCGACCGCGTGCAGCCGGACGTGGTGCACATCCAGAGCCACTACATGATCGGCGAGCATGTCCTGTACGAGGCCGTGAAGCGCGGTGTGCGGATCGTTGCCACCAACCACTTCATGCCGGAAAACCTCAACCCGTTCCTGCCGTTTCCGCAGTGGTTCAAGGACATCATCGGCCGTATCTCGTGGAAGGACATGGGGAAGGTCATGGGTAAGGCGGACGTAGTCACCACGCCCACCCCGCTGGCGGCAAAGGCCATGCACCAGCACGCCTTCCTGCGCAAGGTGTTGCCGCTGTCCAACGGCATCGACTCCGCAGCCTACGAACTGCAGCCGGGGGAGCAGATCGATCCCCACCCGTACCCAACGGTGATGTTCGCCGGCCGGCTGGCCGAGGAGAAGCACGTGGACGTGCTGATCGAGGCCATCAGCAAGACCCCGCCGGAACTGAACGTGCACCTGGAGGTTGTTGGCGGCGGCGAGGTGCGCTCCGCCCTGGAGGAGCTCGTCGATCGGCTCGGGCTGCGGGACCGGGTAAAGTTCCTCGGGCTCGCCACCGACGAGGAGCTGCGGAAGGCCTATATCCAGGCGGACCTCTTCTGCATGCCGGGAACTGCCGAGCTGCAGTCGCTGGTGACGCTGGAGGCGATGTCTGCTTCCACCCCGGTGGTGTTGGCGGATGCCATGGCGCTGCCGCATCTGGTGCGTGACGGCGAGAACGGGTACCTCTTTACCCCCAACGACAGCGACGACCTCGCCAAGAAGATCACGCGGATCCTGGAGCTGCCGGCCGCTGAGCGCGCTGCCATGGGCCATGCCAGCCGGCAGATGGTGGAGCCGCACAGCATCCAGGGAACGCTGCAAACCTTTGAGGACCTTTACCGGGGTGCGGCCTTCGAGGACAAAGTGGTCTGAACGCTTTCCCGGGTTTGCTAGAGTGTTTTTGCCCTGCAGGTACGCCTCGGTTTGAGGCGGGCCGCCGCGGGGATTCGGGGCTATAGCTCAGCTGGTTAGAGCGCGGGACTCATAATCCTAAGGTCCTCGGTTCAAGTCCGAGTAGCCCTACATCTGCGGAAAACCGCGGCCGACGACCATCGTCGGCCGCGGTTTTCTTCCTTTAAGGCCACAATGTGCGGTATGTTACTCATCAGTAACTTACCGGACTTCTTCCACGGAGCACGGGTCACCGCTGATCACTTGTGAGGTAACCATGTCAACAGCCGCTGCAGGCCTCAATGACCTTCCCTACGCTGACGGCGACTTCTTCGCCTTCGAGCAGCTGCTCAACGGAAAGGAACAGGACCGGCTGGCAGAGGTCAGGGAGTTCCTGGCGCGGGAGGTCAAGCCCATCGCCGTGGACTTCTGGAACCGTGGCGAATTCCCGATGGACCTCATCCCCAAGCTGGCCAACATCGACCTGGTCAGCCCGGTACGCCGGCAGGGCTATTCCAACCTCTTCGCGGGCCTGGTCCACGCAGAGGTGACCCGGGCCGACGCCTCCATCTCCACCTTCATGGGCGTCCACGACGGCCTGTTCACCGGCTCCATCGAAGCCCTTGCATCCCAGGAACAAAAGGACGCCTGGCTTCCTGACATTTACGCCCTGAAGAAGATCGGCGCCTTCGGGCTGACGGAACCGCTGGGCGGCAGCGACGTTGCCGGCGGCACCCGCACCACCGCCCGCCGGGAGGGTGGCAGCTGGATCCTCAACGGAGCAAAGCGCTGGATCGGCAACGCAACGTTCTCCGACTGGGTGGTCATCTACGCCAGGGATGTGGACGACAACCAGGTCAAGGGCTTTCTCGTGGACACCACGCTGGAGGGCTTCAGCGCCACCAAGATCGAGAACAAGATCGCACTGCGGACTGTCCAAAACGCCGACATCACCCTGGACAACGTGCTGGTCCCGGACTTCTTCAAGCTGGCACACGCCAACAGCTTCCGCGATGTCAACAAGGTCCTGAAGGTCACCCGGCTGGGCGTCGCCTGGCAGGCCGTGGGCCAGCAGCTGGCCGCCTTCGATGTGGCCCGGCGCTACGCCGTTGAACGCCACCAGTTCGGCCGGCCGCTCGCATCCTTCCAGCTGGTCCAAAGCCAGCTGGTGCAGATCCTGGGCAATGCCGTCAGCTCCATGGGCATGATGGTCCGGCTCTCGCAGCTGGAGGACGCAGGTCAGGCGCGCGACGAGCAGTCCGCCCTCGCCAAGGCCTTCACCACGGCGAGGATGCGCGAGAGCGTGGCGATCGGCCGGAGCATCCTGGGCGGCAACGGCATTGTGACGGACTTCGAGATGGCCAAGATCTTCGCCGACGCTGAAGCCATTTACTCCTATGAAGGCACCCACGAGATCAACACCCTGGTCACCGGCCGCGCCATCACCGGCATCTCCGCGATCGTCTAGCCTTGCCGGCCTGCCGCGGCGCCCCCGGGCCGGGCATCAGGGCGGCGCTTCGAGCGGCAGGAGGATGGACGGCCGCAGATCCATGACGAACTGCAGCGGATTGACGTAGTCGTCCCCGCGCCGCACACCCCAGTGCAGGCAGGGCGCTGCCGGGCAATGCCCCGGAAGTACCGTGCCGACAGGCTGCCCGGCTGCAACCGCGCTGCCTGGCGCCAAGGTGCTAGCAACCGGCTCAAAGCTGCTCCGCAGCCCGTTGCCATGGTCGATGGTGATTACCGGGCGGTCCACCACCACTCCCACGAAGCTGACGGAGCCCGCGGCCGGCGACGTGACGTGTGCGCCGTCGGACGCTGCTCCCAGGTCCACGCCCCGGTGGCCGCTGAGCCAGGGCTTCGGGGGCGGGTCAAAATCCCGCAACACCAGGGGGCGGGGGCTGAGGGGCCATTGCCAGGAGGGTGTGGCCAGGCCGGCGGTGGGGTCCGGAGCCGCCTTCACCATGGCTACCGGGGGTTCAACGTAGGCCGGCGCCGCGGCGAGTGGCTCCCCGGCCGGGGACAGCGAGGCGGGCACCAGGAGGAACGCCGCGAGCAGCAATGGTGGTCTCATGCCACCAGCGTGCGCCGGCCCTGAATCGTGCGGCGAGTGGCGGGTGCGGCTATGTGGATAAGGCGCGGGCCGGCGCCGTTCCTGTCCTCGTCAGTGTCCTCTGGCCGAGGGTGCCTGTAGTACACTTGATGGAGCAGTTTGCTGCGCCCTCAACGCCTTCCGTCCAGCGGCTATCCAGTGGTTCTTCCAACGGTATATGTTCCTGTCCGGGCGGCGTCGGCACATCTCATTCAGGAGTGTGGGGGAGCGGCAGCTGACTACGCGCATCCAGCCCTCCATCAGCAACGCCCAGGCCAAGCTGGCGGAGGATCAGGCCTCTTGCGGTCGGGACTCCGGTCCCGATGGGGAGCCTGATGGATGCCAGGAGCACGGCCCGTCCGGGCCACGCTAATCAACCGTCAACTATTGGCAGGGTAAGAAGCCTCCGGGTTTTCTCATGAATGACCTGCCGGAAAATAAGGAGCGTCGGAATGCCCGTCGTAACCATGCGCCAGCTGCTTGACAGCGGCGTCCACTTTGGACACCAGACCCGCCGTTGGAACCCGAAGATGAAGCGCTTCATCTTCACCGAGCGCAACGGCATCTACATCATCGACCTTCAGCAGTCGCTGTCCTACATCGACCGCGCCTACGAGTTCGTGAAGGCCACCGTTGCCCACGGCGGCACCGTCCTCTTCGTCGGCACCAAGAAGCAGGCCCAGGAAGCGATTGCCGAGCAGGCAACCCGCGTTGGCCAGCCCTACGTCAACCAGCGCTGGCTCGGCGGCATGCTGACCAACTTCCAGACGGTCGCCAAGCGCATCCAGCGCATGAAGGAACTCGAAGAGATCGACTTCGACGACGTCGCCGGTTCCGCGTACACCAAGAAGGAGCTGCTGCTCCTGAAGCGCGAACTCACCAAGCTGGAGTCCAACCTCGGCGGTATCCGCAACCTGACCAAGGCACCGTCCGTGCTCTGGATCGTGGACACCAAGAAGGAACACCTCGCCGTCGACGAGGCCAAGAAGCTGAACATCCCGGTTGTTGCCATCCTGGACACCAACTGCGATCCGGACGAGGTCGACTTCCCGATCCCGGGCAACGACGACGCCATCCGCTCCGTCAACCTCCTCACCCGCGTTGTTGCAGACGCCGTTGCCGAAGGCCTCATCGCGCGCAACAGCCGTGGCACGGGCGCTACTGAAGCTCCGGAAGAGCCGCTGGCCGAGTGGGAGCGCGAGCTCCTCGAAGGCAGCAAGGCCGAAGCTGCAGCTCCGGCAGAAGAAGCTGCCGCACCCGCCGCCGCTGAAGCTGCCGCACCCGCTGCCGCTGAAGCTGCTGCTCCGGCGGAGGAAGCTGCGGCTCCTTCCGAAGAAGCCAAGTAACACAAGTAGATCCGGATTTTCCGGCGCCGTCCTGCGGCAGCCGGAGCTGCTGACAGGATGGCGGCCCGCCACGGGCTGCCGTCCTGTCGGTCCGTACACCACAACAAATTTCTAGACAGAGGGGTTCACATGGCGAACTACACTGCCGCGGACATCAAGGCCCTGCGCGAGCGCACCGGCGCCGGCATGATGGACGTCAAGAAGGCTCTTGACGAGGCCAACGGCGACGCCGAGAAGGCCATCGAGATCATCCGCATCAAGGGCCTGAAGGGCGCCACCAAGCGCGAAGGCCGCTCCACCGCTGAAGGCCTGGTGGCCGCAAAGGTCAGCAACGGCGTCGGCGTCATGATCGAGGTCAACTGCGAGACCGACTTCGTTGCCAAGGCTGACAAGTTCATCCAGCTGGCGGACAAGGTCCTGGCTGTTGCCGTCGAGTCCGGCGCTGCCGACCTCGAGACCCTGCTCGCCGCTGATGTTGACGGCAAGCCCCTCTCCGAGGTCGTCGTCGAAGAAGGCGCCGTCCTGGGCGAAAAGGTTGTTGTCCGCCGCATCTCCCGCATCGAGGGTGCAACGGTCGACGCTTACCTGCACAAGACCTCCAAGGACCTGCCGGCCCAGGTCGGCGTGCTGTTCGCTGTTGACGGTGAAGGCGAAGCTGCTGCCACCGCAGCCCACGATGTCGCAGTCCACATTGCTGCCATGGCCCCGAACTACCTGACCCGCGAGGACGTTCCGTCCGACCTGGTGGAGTCCGAGCGCCGCATCGCCGAAGAAACCGCCAAGGCCGAGGGCAAGCCCGAAGCCGCCCTCACCAAGATCGTGGAAGGCCGCGTTACCGGCTTCTACAAGGGTGAGGTCCTGGTTGACCAGGCATTCGCCAAGGACGCCAAGAAGTCCGTGGCACAGGTCCTCGCTGAGGCCGGTGTCAAGGGAACCGCGTTCACGCGTTTCCGCGTCGGCTCCTAGCCGAAGCTGCAAGGGGGTGGCCACTTCGGTGGCCGCCCCTTTTGCATGCGCGGGGAAGGCACCGTCCGGGACAGGCCCGCATGGGACCTTTGGCCGCGCAGCAGGATAACCTTTTTAGAGTTCACCAACGGGAAGGCATCATGGAAGCCGTCAACACTGTAATCCAGCCAGAGAAAAGTCGACGCCGGGTCCTCCTGAAGCTCTCCGGCGAGGTCTTTGGCGGCGGGAAGCTGGGCGTTGACCCGGAGACCGTCCGCGACGTCGCAAAGCAGATCGCCGCAGCCGTGCCCCAGGTGGAGGTGGCCATCGTCGTGGGCGGCGGCAACTTCTTCCGCGGCGCCGAACTTTCCCAGAGCGGCATGGACCGCTCCCGCGCCGACTACATGGGCATGCTCGGCACCGTGATGAACTGCCTTGCCCTCCAGGACTTCCTGGAACAGGCCGGCGTCGAAACCCGCGTCCAGAGCGCCATCACCATGGGCCAGGTCGCCGAGGCCTACATTCCCCGCCGCGCCATCCGCCACATGGAAAAGGGCCGCGTGGTCATTTTCGGTGCCGGCGCCGGGCTGCCGTACTTCTCCACCGACACCGTCGCGGCGCAGCGGGCCCTCGAGGTCCACGCCGACGTCGTCCTGATGGCCAAGAGCGGTGTGGACGCCGTCTACACCGCCGACCCCAAGAAGGACCCCACGGCAGAGCGGCTGGAAACCCTCAGCTACGACGATGCGCTCCGCCGGGACATCCGGGTCATGGACCAAACGGCCATGACCATGTGCAAGGACAACAACCTTTCCATGGTGGTCTTTGGGATGGAAGGCGAAGGCAACGTCACCCGCGCCATCCTCGGCGAAAAGCTGGGCACCCTGGTGACCGCCTAGCTGCGGCTAGGATGTTTTCAGGACAGTTCCGTCCGTGCCCTTAGGGGCACGGACGGACCAGCAACAGAGAACCACGTTGTGTGCAGCGACCCGGCCACCCGGCCTGCACCAGGACCTTCAGGAGAGACCGTGATCGAAGAAACCTTGCTCGAAGCCGAAGAGAAGATGGACAAGGCAGTAGAGGTAGCCAAGGAAGACTTCGCTTCCGTCCGCACCGGCCGCGCCAACCCGGGCCTGTACAACAAGGTGCTGGTGGAGTACTACGGCTCGCCCACGCCGCTGCAGCAGCTTGCCTCGTTCGCCATCCCGGACGCCCGCACCATCCTCATCACCCCCTTTGACAAGACGGCCCTGCGCGATATCGAGCGTGCCCTCAGCGATTCCGAGGTGGGCGCCAACCCCTCCAACGACGGCAACGTCATCCGGATCACCATCCCGGAGCTGACCAAGGAACGCCGCAAGGAATACGTCAAGATCGTCAAGACCAAGGGCGAGGACGCCAAGGTGTCCATCCGCAACATCCGCCGCAAGGCCAAGGAAACCCTGGACAGGCTGGTCAAGGACGGCGAGGCAGGGGAGGACGAGGGCACCCGCGCCGAGAGGGAGCTGGACAGCCTCACCAAAGCCCACGTCGACGGCATCGATGAGCTGCTCAAGCGCAAGGAAGCAGAGCTGCTCGAAGTCTGATGGGCCAGGCAGATCAGGCCCCGGCAGCCAGGGCGCGCATACGGGGGAAGCAGCCTAGGAGCAACCCGACGCCAAAGGCCGGACGTAACCTTCCGGCCGCCGTCGTGGTGGGTCTGGCCATGTTGTTTGCCGTGCTGGGTGGCCTGTTGCTGCTCCCGCTCGGCTTCGTTGCGGTAACCACCACCTTCGCTATCTTCGGCGTCTGGGAAATCTACCGCGCCCTGGAGGCAAACGGGACCAGGATGCCCATCGTGCCGGTCATGACCGGTACGGTGGCCATGCCTTTTGCCGCCTACCTCGGGGGCATAGAAAGCCTCCTGTTCGCCATGCTGCTGAGCTCTGTGGCAGTGCTGCTCTGGCGATCCGTCGAAAGCGCCGCGGGCTCGGCCAACAGCATCTTCGCGGGCGTCTTCACACTGGGCTGGGTGCCGTTCTTCATCAGCTTCGCCGTGCTGCCGCTGCACGCCGCCGGCGGTGCCACCCCGCTGGGGCTGTGGCCGGGCGGGACGATCCCCCAGGGCGCCTGGCAGGTGGCAGTGATGCTCCTGCTGGTGGTTTCCAACGACACCTTCGGCTACCTGGTGGGGGCGTCGCTGGGCAAGCACCCCATGGCGCCCAAAATCAGCCCCAAGAAGTCCTGGGAAGGATTCGCCGGGTCCATCGGCGGGGCCATGCTCATCGGCACCCTTGCCTGCCTGTTTGTCCTCGACAAACCCTGGTGGGTGGGCATCGTCCTGGCGGTTGGCCTGGTTGCCGCTTCCACCGCCGGAGACCTCGCTGAATCGATGGTCAAGCGCGAACTGGGCATCAAGGACATGAGCAGCATCCTGCCCGGACACGGGGGAGTCATGGACAGGCTGGACTCGATCGTCTTTGCGTCGCCGGCAGCGTTCATCCTCTACGGGCTGGTGGCCGGTGCCTGACACAAACACCGCCGGAACGGCAGATCACCCCCGGCACAAATAAGCTGGTGCGGAAGTACTACGGCTGAAGAGCATTGAAGGAAGCAAAAGTGGCATTGGACATTCATCGGCAGATCCCTGCATCCTTTGAACGCGTGAAGCGCGGTGAGTATGGCTACAACGCCAAACAGGTGGACCAGTTCCTGCAGCGTGCCCGGGTATCATTGGAGACCCCGGAATCAGCGGCCCAGCCCATCAACAGTTCAGACGTCAGGGCTGTCTCCTTCGATCCCGTCAAAGGCGGGTATTCGGCCGCGGTGGTGGATGCCGCGCTGGACCGGCTCGAGGACGCCTTCGCCCGCCGGGAGCGGGACGAGCTGATCGCAGCCCGCGGCGAAGAGGCCTGGCTGCGCGAGATCGGAAACCTTTCCGGCATCCTCCGCGGCCGGCTGCACCGCCCCGACGGCGACCGCTTCCGCCGCCCCGCCAAGAAGAAAGCACGAAGCTACAACACGGCCGACGTCGACCGGCTGTGCCGCGAGCTGATTGCCTACCTTGAGCAGGACAAGCCCCTCAGCGTGGACAGCGTGCGCCGGGCAGTATTCCGCCCGGCCGTGGGCAGGGACGGGTACGAGGAATCGCAGGTGGACGCGTTCCTGGACCGCGTCGTGGAGCTGATGGCTGCCATCGACTGAGCCGCACCGGCCAGCCGCCGGCCTGCAGGGGAGCTCAGCGCTCGGTGGCGAGCGGGCGCTCCGGGGTGTGCAGCCGGGTCATCACCCGGGCCATGGTTCCCGGGATCCGCTGCACCGTTGCGCGGGACACGATGACCATCACGGCGAAGGCCGCGGGAACAGTCCACGCTGCCGGCTGGGCGAGCCAGCCGGGCGTGTTGGCTGCCCCGGCCAGGGCGCCGATGACCATTGCCCCGCCGCACAGGACTCCGCCGGTCAGCATGCCGGCGATGGCACCGGCGTCGGTAAGTCCCCGCCACCAGATCCCCAGCAGCAGCACCGGGCATACCGTTGAGGCGGTAAAGGCGAAGACCAGCCCCACGCTCCCTGCCAGGGCGGAGGAGTCGGTCATGAACGCAAAGCCCAGGGGAACAACGGCCGAAATGACGGCTGCGAGCCGGAAGCTGCCGACGCCTGCGCCCAGGACGTCCTGGCTGATGACGCCGGCCAGGGAAACCACCAGCCCCGAGGTGGTGGAAAGGAAGGCCGCGAAGGCCCCCGCCACCACCAGCGCGGACAGCAGGTCGCCCGCCGTCCCGCCCACGAGTTCTCCCGGCAGCAGCAGCACCATGGCGTCCGCCTGGCCGGCGCGCGCCAGGCCGGGAGCGAACATCCGCCCCACGAGCCCGTAGGCGGTGGGAAACAGGTAGAACACGGACAGCAGGCCCAGGACGATCAGCGTGGTGCGGCGGGCGGACTGGCCGTCGGGGTTGGTGTAGAAGCGCACCAGCACATGCGGCAGGCCCAGGGTTCCAAAGAGGAGGGCCACCAGCAACGACACGTTCTGGTAGAGCCCGGCAGGAGCCACGCCGGTGGGATTGACCGCAGGCGCAGCCAGGGCAGGCGCCCCGGTGTCCGCGAGCACGAAGATGATGAACAGGATGGGAACGGCCAGCGCGGTGAGCTTCAGCCAGTACTGGAACGCCTGGACGAACGTAATGGAGCGCATGCCGCCTGCCACCACGGTGAGGCATACCACGATCACCACCGCAACGGACCCCACCCAGGACGGCAGCCCGGTGGTGATGCGGATGGTGAGGGCGGCGCCGTGGAGCTGGGGCACGATGTACAGCCAGCCCACCAGCACCACCACCAGGCTGGTGACTTGCCGCACCGGCCTGGAGTCAAGCCTGGCCTCGGTAAAGTCGGGGATGGTGTAGGCGCCGGACCGCCTCAGCGGCGCCGCCACGAAGAGCAGCAGCATCAGGTACCCTGCCGTGTACCCGACAGGGAACCACAGCGCGTCCGTTCCGGACAGCAGGATGAGCCCGGCGACACCCAGGAAGCTGGCAGCGGACAGATATTCGCCGCCGATCGCGGACGCGTTCCACCATGGCCGGACCGTGCGGGAGGCGACGTAGAAATCACCCGTGGTCCGCGATATGCGCAGGCCGTAGAAGCCGATGACGGCGGTGGCCAGGGAGACACCCACCAGGGCAGCTATTGCGATGCCGGGGTTCACGGTTCCCTCACTGGTCCTCGGCCAGGTCCCGGTACCGTGCCTCGTTGCGCGCCGCCGTCCGGATGTACAGCCAGGCGCTGAGCCCGATCACCGGGTAGATCCCGGCCCCCAGCAGGAGCCAGGCGAACGGAATGCCGGCCACCGGGGTTTCGGCCAGCCCGGGGACGGCAGTGAGCAGCAGGGGGAAGGCGGCAAGGATCACCAGGAAGCCTCCGGCCACCACCAAGGCCAGCCGCAGCTGGGACCGGATCAGGGACCTGACAAAAACCTGTCCGACTTCGGAGTCCTGGGCGGCTTCCCGCGTCTCCTTGGCCGGCCGCACCGCAGTCCGCGGCGCCGTTACGCGCACCCTGGTCATGTATTGGGCCTGATCCGGGTGGCCTCGAGCTTCTCCCGTACCGTGGGCAGGTGGCGCCTGCTGATCGGCAGGCCCGCGCCCGCCACCGTGACGCTGGGACCGTCGGCCGCGAGCTTCATCGAGGTCACGTGCTTCAGGGCCACCAGGTAGGAGCGGTGCGTCCGGATGAATCCGGCGTCCGCCCACTGCTGCTCAAGGTCGGCCAGCGGAACCCTGATCAGGTAGCTGGCCTCGGCGGTGTGGAGGCGCGCATAGTCGCCCTGCGCCTGGACGTAGGTGACGTCGTCGCGCCTGATCATCCGCGTGGTCCCGCCCTGGTCAACCGTGATCATCTCAGGGGCGGCGCCGCCGTCGCGCAGTTCACTGATGCGCCCCACGCAGCGGGCCAGGCGCTCGGCCCGCACCGGCTTGAGCAGGTAATCCACCGCAGCGAGTTCAAAAGCGTCGAGCGCGTGGTCCTCGTCCGCCGTCACGAACACGACGGCGGGCGGCCGGCTGCTCCCTGCGATGGCGCGGGCAATATCCAGCCCGGACATCGCAGGCATGTGGATGTCCAGGAAGACGGCGTCGACTGAGGCGGAGGAGAGGGCGTGGAGGGCTTCGCTGCCGGAGGTGGCCCGGAGGACCGTTCCAACGCGTTCGTCCCTGCCCAGCAGGAACGCCAGTTCCTCAACGGCGGGCAGCTCATCATCAACGACGAGGACGTTAATCATGCTCCTAGGGTAGCTTTCCGGAGCCTGCGGCTGGCGCCGGAGGTGGCCGGCACGGGCCGGGGCCGGTCACGCATCGTGGCCCGGCTGCGACTTGGGTACCCGCATGGTGATCAGGGTTCCTTCTCCGGGGGCGGTCTCGATCACCAGCCCGTGGTCGTTGCCGTAGACCTGGCGGAGGCGGGCATCGACGTTCCGCAGGCCCACATGCTCGCCGTCGGTGTGGCCGGCCAGCATGGACTGGAGCTGGGCAGGGTCCATGCCCACGCCGTCGTCCTCAATGGTCACCTCGGCGAAGGCACCGGCGTCGTTGGCCGTGATGCTGATGTGCCCGGGCCCCTCCTTGGCTTCGAGCCCGTGCCGGACGGCGTTCTCAACCAGCGGCTGCAGGCTCAGGAACGGGATGACGGTGCTGAGTACCTCCGGCGCCACGCGAAGGCTCACCTGGACGCGCTCGCCGAACCGCGCCCGTTCCAGGAGCAGGTACCGGTCGATGCAGCGCAGCTCCTCGGCGAGCGTGGTGAAGTCCCCGTGCCGCCGGAAGGAATAGCGGGTGAAGTCGGCGAACTCCACCACGAGCTCCCGGGCCCGGGCGGGATCCGTATTGATGAAGGACGCGATGGCGTTGAGCGAGTTGTAGATGAAGTGGGGGCTGATCTGGGCCCGCAGCGCCCGCACTTCGGCCTCCATCAGCTGGGTGCGTGAGGCGTCCAGCTCCGCGAGCTCCACCTGTACCGCCACCCAGTCCGCCACTTCGCTGGTGGCCCGGACAAGTCCCGCGCCGGCGGTCGGGGCGAACGCTGCGACGGCGCCCACCACCCGGGAGCCGGCCCGCACCGGCGCGATCACGGCAGCGAGCGGGCCCCCGGTGGTGTCCGTGGCGGGGCCGGCGTCCCCGGCCGGGAGCACGGCCGTCCGGCCGCTCGCCAGGACACCGGCGGCAAGGTCCATCAGCCGCGGTTTGAGGTCTTCACCGGCACCGTCCCATGCCAGCACGCCGGAGGTGTCCATGATCGCCAGTGCGTCGCAACCCAGCAGGGCACGCAGCTGGCGGCCGGCCTTGGCTGCGCCCGCGGGGTTGAGCCCGCGGCGGAGGTGCTGGCCCGCCTGGGAGGCGGCGTGCAGCGTGTGGTAGGTGGCGCGCTCGGCGTCGGTGCCCAGGTCCCGGAAGGACCGGAGCACCTTGAGTCCCACGCCGACGACGACGGCGATGGCCATGGCGATGACGGCCACGGCTGCGGCAGTCAGGAGGGGGGAGTCCGGCATGGTGCCCAGCGTAGCCGCGGGTGCCGTTTGTCGCAGCATCCCAACCGTTGAGCGACCGCCTGCGGGCTAAGTCTGGATTGTGGCACCCCGCACGCAGCAGAGTGATTGCAGTCACATTTGCGGTGCCCCGTTTCCGGGGCCTGCCGTTGGGTGTGTCCAGGCAAGTCTCAACGAGGAGGAACGATGGGTAACGATGCCCACACTCCGGACGCAGCGGCGTCCGTGGACTTCGAGCAGGTCCAGTCGACGGAGCAGTTCAAGGAACTGCGCAAGCGTCACCGCAGCTTTGTCTTTCCCATGGCAGTCGCATTCCTGCTGTGGTACTTCGCATACGTCCTGCTCGCCGACTACGCCGTGGACTTCATGTCCACCAAGGTCTGGGGCAACATCAACGTGGGCCTGATCCTTGGCCTGCTCCAGTTCGTGTCAACGTTCGCCATCACCGGCTGGTACGTCAGCTACTCCAACCGGCGGCTGGACCCCATCGCGAAGGAGATCCGGGACGAGATTGAGGGTCACGAATTCGACAAGCACGGGAACCGAGTGAGCGGAGTTAACAAATGATCGGCATCGCCACCGCGGTGGACGTGGCCGCCCTCAAGGACACCACGCTGCTGAACATGGGGATTTTCGGGCTGTTCGTGGCCGTGACCATGGTGATCGTCTTCCGCGCCAGCCGGAACAACAAGACCGCCGCGGACTACTACGCGGCAGGACGTTCCTTCACCGGCTCGCAAAACGGAACCGCCATCGCCGGAGACTACCTCTCGGCCGCCTCGTTCCTGGGTATTACCGGCGCCATCGCCATCAACGGCTACGACGGCTTCATGTACTCCATCGGCTTCCTCGTGGCCTGGCTCGTGGCCCTGCTGCTCGTCGCCGAACTCCTCCGCAACACCGGCAAGTTCACCATGGCCGACGTCCTGTCCTTCCGGCTGAAGCAGCGGCCGGTCCGCATCGCCGCCGCCATCTCCACCCTCGCTGTCTGCTTCTTCTACCTCCTCGCCCAGATGGCAGGCGCCGGAAGCCTGATTTCGCTCCTGCTCGGCATCAGCGACTGGGGCGGGCAGTCCCTGGTGATCATCGTCGTCGGCGCCCTCATGATCATGTACGTCCTCATCGGCGGCATGAAGGGCACCACCTGGGTGCAGATCATCAAGGCGATCCTGCTCATCGCGGGCGCCGCCGTCATGACACTGTGGGTCCTGGCCATCTACGGCTTCAACCTCTCCAACCTCCTGGGCGCCGCAGTGGAGACGGCCAACAACCCGGCCGTCCTCAACCCCGGCCTGCAGTACGGCAAGACCGAAACCTCGAAGCTCGACTTCATGTCACTCGGACTTGCCCTGGTCCTGGGCACGGCCGCCCTGCCGCACGTGCTCATGCGCTTCTACACGGTCCCCACGGCCAAGGAAGCCCGCAAGTCCGTGGTCTGGTCCATCTGGCTGATCGGCCTCTTCTACCTCTTCACCCTGGTGCTGGGCTACGGTGCAGCCGCCCTGGTGGGGGCCGATACCATCAAGACCGCACCGGGCGGCGTGAACTCGGCCGCCCCGCTCCTGGCCTTCTATCTCGGCGGACCGCTGCTGCTGGGCTTCATCTCGGCCGTGGCGTTCGCCACCATCCTCGCCGTCGTTGCCGGCCTGACCATCACGGCTGCGGCTTCCTTTGCCCATGACATCTACGCCAGCGTCATCTCCAAGGGCAAGGCCGACGCCGACACTGAGGTGAAGGTGGCCCGGCGCACCGTCGTGGTCATCGGCGTCCTTGCCATTCTGGGCGGCATCCTCGCCAACGGACAGAACGTGGCGTTCCTCGTGGCGCTCGCGTTCGCCGTCGCCGCCTCCGCCAACCTGCCCACGATCATCTACTCCCTGTTCTGGCGCAGGTTCACCACCCAGGGTGCGGTCTGGAGCATGTACGGCGGCCTGGGCTCCGCGATCGTCCTGATCATCTTCTCGCCGGTGGTCTCCGGTGCGGCCACGTCGATGATCAAGGACGCGAACTTTGCGCTCTTCCCGCTGAGCAACCCCGGCATCGTCTCCATTCCGCTGGCGTTCCTGCTGGGCTGGCTGGGCACTGTCCTCGACAAAAAGCGCGAGGACACCGCGAAGCAGGCCGAAATGGAAGTCCGCTCCCTCACCGGGGTGGGCGCCGAAAAGGCCACCAGCCACTGACCTGCGCCAGCCGCCGGCCTTCATCAGCCGCCGGCGTGGGGCACAAGCAGCGAACGGAAGAGCCTCCGTACCGGGAACATTAATTCCCGGTACGGAGGCTCTTCCGTTCCTGCCGAAGCCGCTAGCCTGCGGGCCTGAGTTTGATGTTGGTCATCTTGAGCTCGTCGGCTCCTTCAAAGCGGTAGGCGAGGTCCACCTCTTTGCCCTCGCAGGTGATGAGTCCGACGATGTCTGCCGACTTGGTCCCGTTCTCGGTGCCGACCTTAAGGTCGTTGTACGCCGGTTTGCAGGATTCGTCCATCTCCAGGCTTTTGATGCCGGAAATGAACGCCTCCTTGGACAGCTGCTCCTTCAGCGCCGGGTCGAGGTACTCGTCGTACGCTTTGGAGCTGTCCCCGGCGATCACCAGCTTTGTGAAGCCGTCCGCCAGGCCGCGAGCCTGGTTGGTGGCGCTGCCCGCTATGTTGACCAGGATGATGATCCCAAGGACCACCAGCAACAGGACGCCGCCGGCGCCGGCCAAAATGATCCACAGTTTCCGCCGGTTCCTGGGCGGCGGCTGTCCCGGGAGCCCGAAGGGTGCGGCGTCCGGGTCCTGCCCGAAGTGCGGCTGCTGCGGCAGTTGCCGGGACCCAAGGCCGGCGCCGCCCGGCTGGTACGGTTCCTGAGGAGTGCTCAAAATGGAGCCTTTCGGGAAAAGTGGTGCTGCGCACCGCTCGGTGGCGGGGATCCTGTGCCGGCCCCGCCAATTAACTGGCACCAGCCTATAGTGCGGGCCGCCGGCGTCGTACTCCAGCCCGCCTCCCGCCGTCGTACTTCCCGTTGATTCGGGACAGCCTGCTAGCCGCGTTCTGAACCACGGTCAAGCAGGGGCTGCACGCGGAAGGGAATGAGTTCGCCCATGGCCAGGGCCGTGTCAGTCCTGTCCACGCCTGCGCACGCCAGGATCTTCCCGTTGATCCGGAACAGGTCCTCGGCGTCCAGTGCAACGACCCGGAGCAGCAGGTCCGCCGACCCCGTCAGGCCGTAGCCCTCAAGGATCTCGGGGATGGCTGCAAGTTCCTTCGCCAGCTGGGCGAGCCGCTGCTGCTGGACATGGACGGAGATGAAAGCCATCAGCGGGTAGCCCAGGGCGGCCGGGTTTATCCGCCGCTCGAAGGACAGGAAGACGTGCCTTTTTTCCAGCTGCGCCATGCGCGCCTGCACGGTATTGCGGGACAGGCCAAGCTTCTGGGCCAGCGCCACCACCGTCTTCCGGGGATCCTGGGCCAAGGCCGAGAGCAGGCGGGTGTCGGTGCCATCCAGGGCTTGCATAATGCGCAACGTTAGCACGGTCCCGCGCCGCCCCGCAGAGCATTTTGCTCAATGATCGCGCCGGTGGTTGTACCTCCTGAGCATTGTGAGTAGGGTCACAATATCCGGGGCAAAGACGCCCGGGCGGCCGGCGGCGAGCGGGACCACAAGTCCCAAAACCGCAGGTCAACCACGTGAGAAGATTGCGGGCTATCGTGTCTACAGACCAAACGGGCCAGGGCGGTTCCACCGCCTCCACCAGCGCCCGGTACCCCCATGGACAGGGACGTGACCTGGTCCAGTTGGTCACCCCTTCCGGCGAGCGGGTCAGCCATCCGGAGTTCGACTACTGGGTCAGGGACATCACTGACGAGCAATTGTGTTCCCTTTATGAGGACATGACCGTCATCCGGCGCATCGACGTCGAGGCAACGGCCCTGCAGAGGCAGGGCGAGCTAGGGTTGTGGCCGCCGCTGCTGGGACAGGAGGCGGCGCAGATCGGTTCGGGCCGCGCGCTGCGCAGCGACGACTTCGTCTTCTCCAGCTACCGGGAGAACGGGGTGGCATACTGCCGCGGAGTGGACCTGACGGACCTCGTGCGGGTGTGGCGCGGCAACGCGTCCTCGGGCTGGGATCCCTACACGGTCAACATGGCCACCCCGCAGATCATCATCGGCGCCCAGACCCTGCATGCCACCGGCTACGCCATGGGCATCCAGAACGATGGCGCAGATTCGGTGGCCGTGACCTATTTCGGCGACGGCGCCACCAGCGAAGGCGACGTCAACGAGGCAATGGTGTTTGCCGCAAGCTTCCAGGTGCCCGTGGTGTTCTTCTGCACCAACAACCACTGGGCAATCTCCGAGCCTGTCCGGCTCCAGTCCCACATCCAGCTCGCGGACAGGGCTGCCGGGTTCGGCATCCCCAGCCTGCGCGTGGACGGCAACGACGTCCTGGCGGTCATGGCGGCAACCCGGGTGGCCCTGGACCGGGCACGGCGCGGCGGCGGCCCAACCTTCATCGAGGCGGTCAGCTACCGGATGGGCCCGCACACCACGGCGGATGACCCCACGCGCTACCGCGACGCCAACGAACTCGAGGACTGGGCTGCCAAGGACCCGATCAGCCGGATTGCCGCCCTCTTGGACCGGAAGGGCCTGCTCACCGAAGAACTGCAGCAGCAGGTGAAGGACAAGGCCGACGCCGTGGCGCACGAGATGCGCACGGGATGCACCACCATGCCGGACCCGGAGCCGCTGGACGTCTTCAAGCACGTCTACAGCACACCCAATTCCTGGCTGGACCGGCAGCAGGACCACTACGCCCGCTACCTGGCCTCCTTCGGTGATCCCGCAGGGGCCGTCTCAGAAGAAGGTGCACGCTGATGACCCAGATGACCTTTGCCCGTGCCATCAATGCCGGCCTGCGGAAGTCCCTCGAAAACGACCCCAAAGTGGTTCTCCTGGGCGAGGACATCGGCACCCTCGGCGGCGTGTTCCGGGTTACCGACGGGCTGCAGAAGGACTTCGGGACGCACCGGGTGGTTGACACGCCACTGGCTGAATCGGCCATTGTGGGCACCGCCGTCGGACTGGCCTACCGCGGCTACCGCCCGGTGGTGGAAATCCAGTTCGACGGTTTCGTCTACCCCGCATTCGACCAGATCGTCAGCCAGGTTGCCAAGATCCACTACCGCACCCGCGGGGCCGTGAAGATGCCCATCACCATCAGGATTCCGTTCGGCGGGGGCATCGGCTCACCCGAGCACCACTCCGAATCTCCGGAGGCCTACTTCACCCACACGTCAGGCCTCCGCGTGGTGACCGTTGCCAATCCCCAGGACGCCTACACCGTGATCCAGCAGGCGATCTCCTGCGACGACCCCGTGCTCTACTTTGAACCCAAGCGCCGCTACCACGACAAAGGCGAGGTTGACGAGGCCCTGGACCCTGCCGCCGCGGAGCCCATGGGCCGGGCAAGCGTCCTGGCCACTGGCACCGACGTCACGCTGGTGGCCTACGGCCCGCTGGTCAAGACCGCCCTCGATGCAGCTTCCGCGGCCGCCGACGAAGGGATCTCAATCGAGGTCATCGACCTTCGCTCGCTGGCGCCGGTGGACTATGACACGGTTGTTGCCTCCGTGCGCCGGACCGGGCACCTGGTCATTACCCACGAGGCCGGGCAGTCGGGCGGCCTGGGCGCAGAAGTGGCAGCGAGCATTACCGAGCGGTGCTTCTACTACCTGGAAGCCCCGCCGGTCCGCGTCACCGGGTTCGACATCCCCTACCCCTACTCCAAACTTGAAATGCACCATTTGCCAGGCCTGGACCGAATCCTCGACGGCGTGGACCGTGCCCTTGGCCGGCCGAACTCCCTCAGCGGGCTGGAAGGATGAGCGCCACCATGATCAAGGAATTCCGGCTGCCGGACCTGGGCGAGGGACTCACCGAATCGGAGATCCTCAGCTGGAAAGTGGGAGTGGGCGATACCGTCAGCCTGAACCAGGTGATTGCGGAAGTTGAAACGGCCAAGGCAGTGGTGGAGCTCCCGTCCCCGTTTGCCGGGGTCGTCAAGGAACTGCACGAACAGCCGGGCACCGTCGTGGAGGTGGGCAAGCCTATCGTCTCCTTCGAGGTGGCGGACGACGCCGGGCAGGCACCTTCGGGCGGAGCGCGGGAGGCCGCGCCTGAAGCGCCGAAGCGGGAACCGAACCTGGTGGGCTACGGCGCCGTCCCCGAAAGCACCGGCCGGCCCGCGCGGCGGCCGCGGAACTTCCCGGTGGCAGGGAATGTGGCAACCCGTGTCCAAACCAAACCTGTTGAACCCAAACCTGTTGAACCCAAACCTGTCGAAACAAGCCCTGTCCAAAGCGAACCTGCGGCCGAGCGCCCCCGGTCCACGCCGCCGGTCCGGAAGCTGGCGAAAGACCTCGGGGTGGACCTGGCATCGGTGGCCGGCACCGGTCCGCAGGGGCTGATTACCCGCGAGGACGTGCACCACTTTGTGGAGGGCACGTCCACCGGTGTTGGTGCAGGCGCTGTCACGGGCCAGGAGGCTGCCACTCCGACCGCAGGGCAGGCGTATCCGGGTGGACGGGAATCCCGGACCCCCATCAAGGGCGTCCGGAAGCTCACGGCCGCCGCCATGGTGCAGAGTGCTTTCACTGCACCGCACGCCACGGAATTCCTGACCATCGACGTCACTCCCGCCATGGAGCTGTTGGCCAGGCTCCGGGACGGCAGGGAATTCGCGGGATACAAGCTGACCCCGCTGACCCTGGCGGCGAAGGCACTGCTGATTGCGCTCCGGCGGAATCCGTCGCTCAACTCTCACTGGGATGAGGAAAACCAGGAGATCGTCACTTTCAACTACGTCAACCTCGGCATAGCGGCCGCCACGCCGAGGGGCCTCACGGTGCCCAACATCAAGGACGCGGACTCACTCTCCCTGGCCCGGCTGGCAGAAGCACTGACAGCGCTCGCAGAAACCGCCCGCGCCGGCAAGACCTCGCCGGCGGACCTGTCCGGAGGCACCATCTCCATCACCAATATCGGCGTCTTCGGTATAGACGCCGGCACCCCCATCCTGAACCCGGGGGAAGCGGCGATCCTGGCACTCGGAGCCGTGCGGAAGATGCCCTGGGAGCATCGCGGGGAAGTTGCACTGCGCCAGGTGATGACCCTGAGCCTGTCCTTCGACCACCGGCTGGTGGATGGTGAGCAGGGTTCGCGTTTCCTCGCCGATGTGGGTGCCATCCTGGCCGACCCCGGCATGGTCCTCACGATGGTCTAGGTCACGGACGGCCCTGGCCCGCTTGAGCGTTGCTGCCCGGCACCGCTTATGCGGTCCGGGGCCGTTCGTGGGACGTGGCGTCCACCAGCAGCGCAGCCAGCGCCATGCTCTCGAGCAGCGGACGGGCGGTTCCGGCGGCCACCTTCCGGCCGTGGCTGCGGACCGAGTGCGGGGTGGAGTTGATCAGGCCAAACGTGGCATGGGCCCTCATCCGGAGCTCTGAACCCTCCGTCGCGGGATGGAGCCTGGCGAGGACGTCCACCCAGACCTCCACGTAGCTGCGCTGGAGGATCCGCACCGCCTCCTGGTCCTGTTCGGACAGGCTGCTGAAGTCCCTGTCCTGGACGCGGATGACGTCCGGCTTGCCGAGGGCAAAATCCACCTGGAACTCCACCAGTCCCCGCAGGGCGGCCAGGGGATCGGCATTGTCCGCCACCACCCGGCGCCCGCCGTCGAGCAGTTCCTGGCTGACAGTGACCAGCAGGTCGGCCAGCACCGCCTGCTTGCCCGGAAAGTGGCGGTACACGGCCGGGCCACTGACGCCGGCGGCAGCACCGAGATCCTCCAGGGACACCCGGTTGAAGCCGTGCAGGGCAAAGAGTGACGCGGCAGCGGACAGCAGCGCCTGGCGGCGGTTCTCCTTCGCCCTGCTCCGCTGCGTTGTACTGCCGCGCTGGGTGGTGGCGCTGCGCTGCTGGGTGTTGCCGGGCAGCGCAGTATTGCCGCGCTGGGTTGAACTGCTGCGCTCGCCGGCCGGCGCCGCGTCGGTGCTTCGCACGATTCCTCCTCGGACCCGGAGAGTCTAGCAAGGCAGTCCCTGTGTTGGACATCACAGTTAATCGAGACTAACCTGAATTTCAGTTACTCAGTACTAACCGAGTTGGCTTTTCGCCGGCCGGTCCAAAGATGAACAGGATGCGTCAATGGAGACCCTTGCCACCCGGCTCGATCCTTCCGGCGGGGCCTTCGCGGCAAACCGCGAAGCACAGCTGGAGCTGGCGGAGGACCTGCGGAAAAGGCTGGCGGACGCTGCGCTGGGCGGGCCGGAGAAGTCCCGGCAGCGCCACGTGGCCCGGGGGAAGCTGCTGCCGCGCGAGCGGATCGACCAGCTGCTGGATGAGGGCAGCCCGTTCCTTGAGATTGCCCCGCTGGCCGCCAACGGAATGTACAACGACGAGGCCCCCGGCGCCGGCGTCATCGCCGGCATCGGGCTGGTCCACGGCCGCCACGTGCTGGTGATTTCGAACGACGCAACGGTCAAGGGCGGAACGTACTATCCGCTGACCGTCAAGAAGCACCTGAGGGCCCAGGAGATCGCCCTCGAAAACCGGCTGCCCTGTATCTACCTGGTGGATTCCGGCGGAGCGTTCCTGCCGAAGCAGGACGAGGTCTTTCCGGACAAGGAGCACTTCGGCCGCATCTTCTACAACCAGGCGAGGCTGTCCGCGGCCAAGGTTCCCCAGATCGCCTCGGTCATGGGCTCCTGCACCGCCGGCGGCGCCTACGTGCCGGCCATGAGCGATGAAACGGTGATCGTCCGGAACCAGGGCACCATCTTCCTTGGCGGACCGCCGCTCGTGAAGGCCGCGATCGGCGAGATCGTCACTCCGGAGGAGCTTGGCGGCGGAGAGGTCCACTCAAGGATCTCGGGCGTGACTGACCACCTGGCCGAAAACGACGAACACGCACTGCAGATCATCCGGGACATCGTGTCCACCCTCCCGCCGCCGGCCCCGCCCGCCTGGGAGGTGGAGGCCGCCGTCGAACCATCAGCAGACCCTGACGGGCTGTACGGTGCCGTGCCCACGGACGTCAACGCCCCGTACGACGTCCACGAGGTGATCGCCCGGCTGGTGGACGGCAGCCGGTTCCATGAATTCAAGAGGGAATACGGCACCACCCTGGTGACCGGCTTCGCCCGGCTGAACGGGCACCCGGTGGGCATCGTGGCGAACAACGGCGTGCTCTTCAGCGAGTCGTCCCTCAAGGGCGCACACTTCATCGAGCTCTGCGACCAGCGCGGCATCCCGCTCGTTTTCCTGCAGAACATCTCCGGCTTCATGGTGGGCAAGGACTCTGAACAGGGCGGCATCGCCAAGAACGGGGCCAAGATGGTGACGGCCGTGGCTACTGCCCGGGTGCCCAAACTGACGGTGGTCATCGGCGGTTCCTTCGGCGCCGGCAACTACTCCATGTGCGGCCGCGCCTATTCGCCGAGGTTCCTGTGGATGTGGCCGGCAGCCCGGATCTCGGTGATGGGCGGCAACCAGGCCTCAAGCGTGCTGGCCACCGTAAAGCGTGACCAGTACGAGGCTGCCGGTCAGGAGTGGTCCGCCGAGGACGAAGAGGCCTTCAAGGCGCCCATCCGCCAGCAGTACGAGGACCAGGGCAGCCCGTATTACTCCACCGCCCGCCTCTGGGACGACGGCGTGATTGATCCAGCCGACACCCGCACCGTGCTGGGCCTGGCATTGGACGTCGTGTCCCGCACGCCGCTGCCGGAAACCTCCTTCGGCCTCTTCAGGATGTGAGCCAGCATATGACCACCCCTTCCTTCACCGGCACCGCCACGGCAAGCAGGCCCATGTTCAGCACAGTCCTGGTGGCCAACCGTGGCGAGATCGCCTGCCGCGTGATCCGCACCCTCCGGGCCATGGGCATCCGGTCAGTTGCCGTTTACAGCGATGCCGACGCCGGCGCGCGCCATGTGCGCGAGGCTGACACGGCCGTTCGGATCGGCCCCGCCGCGGCCATGGAGAGCTACCTGAAGATCGAGGCCATCATCGATGCGTGCCGCAAGGCCGGGGCGGAAGCCGTGCATCCGGGCTACGGCTTCCTGAGTGAGAACGCCGACTTCGCCCGCGCCCTGGACCGGGCCGGCATCACCTTCATCGGCCCCGGCATTGATGCGCTGAGAATGATGGGGGACAAGATCCGCTCCAAGAACCACGTGGCCGGTTACGGCGTCCCCGTGGTTCCCGGAGTAGCGGAGCCCGGCATGACGGATGAGCAGCTGGTGCAGGCGGCCGGCGGCGTCGGGTTTCCGCTGCTGATCAAGCCTTCCGCAGGCGGGGGCGGCAAGGGCATGCACGTGGTGGAACGCCCGGCAGACCTCCCCGCGACGCTGGCCACCGCCCGGCGGGTGGCTGCCGGCGCCTTCGGCGACGACACCCTTTTCCTGGAACGGCTGGTATCCACCCCGCGGCACATCGAGGTGCAGGTGCTCGCGGACAACCACGGCAACGTCATCCACCTGGGCGAGCGCGAATGCTCGCTGCAGCGGCGCCACCAAAAGGTCATCGAGGAGGCGCCGTCGCCCTTGCTCGAAGCGCACCCGGACGGCGCCGCCCTTCGCGCCCGCATCGGCGAGGCAGCCTGCAATGCCGCCCGCAGCGTTAACTACAGCGGTGCCGGGACCGTCGAATTCCTCGTCTCGGACGACGCGCCGGACCAGTTCTACTTCATGGAGATGAACACCAGGCTGCAGGTGGAGCATCCCGTCACCGAAATGGTCACCGGCATCGACCTCGTCGAATGGCAGGTGCGGATCGCCGCCGGCAGGGAACTCACCATCCGGCAGGCCGACGTCGAACTTAACGGGCACGCGGTGGAAGCACGCGTCTACGCGGAGGTTCCCGAGAAAAACTTCCTGCCCTCCACCGGGACAGTGCTCCTCCTGGATGAACTGCCCGGGCAGGCGGCCGGCAGGGTGCGGGTGGATTCGTCCCTGGCGGAAGGACTGGAGGTCTCGTCCAGCTACGACCCCATGATCTCCAAGGTGATCGCGTGGGGGGAGGACCGTACAGCTGCCCTGGACACCCTGGACGCGGCGCTCGCGGGGTATACGGCGCTTGGGCTGGACACCAACGTCGAATACCTGAGGCTGCTGATCAACGATGCCGATGTCCGCGCGGGACATCTGGACACGGGGCTGATTGAACGCAAACTGCCGCACCTCGCCTTCCGCCGCGTTGGCGAGGCCGAACTGGTGGCGGCGGCGCTCTTCACCATCCAGGCGGAGGAACAGGACAGCACACCCCTGCCGCCGGGCCCCTGGCAGGCCCGCAACGGATGGCGCCTTGGCACACCGGCGCCGCGCCGCGTCAGCCTGGGAACGTCCGACGGCGGCGTGGCCACCGTGCGTATCAGCGGCAGGAACGCGGCCGGCCCGGTCGGGGACGGGGCTGTCCCCGAAGGCACTGCACTGGTGGCCGTGGACGGCGGGCCGCCCCGTCCGGCACGGCTGGAAATGATTTCCCGCCGACGCGTTGCGCTGACGTTCAACGGGCGTACCACCACGTACGCCGTGGTGCCGGGACCTTCAGCGCTCTTCCTTGGCAGCGAGGGCTGGTCCTGCCGGCTGGAAGTCCTGACGCGTGAGTCGCGGCTGGAGCGAGTACTTGCAGCGATTCAGCGGGAGGAGGGTGCTGCCGACCCTGCGGTGCGCTCACCCATGCCGGGAACCGTGGTGTCCGTTCCGGTCACCGACGGTGCGGACGTCACGGCCGGGCAGGTGCTGGTCTCGGTGGAGGCGATGAAGATGGAGCACCAGCTGCTGGCTCCGCTCGACGGGACAGTGCACCTCAGCGTCCGGCCCGGGGACCTGGTGAAGGCGGACCAGGTCCTGGCGACCGTCCACCCCCGCACCGCAGATACAGCCACAGATGCAGCCTTACTTAATGGCGAAGGAGCCTAGACATGGCAGGTTTTGAACTCAGCGAGGAATACCAGGACCTCAGCGACACCGTCCGGGACTTCGCGGACACCGTGGTGGCACCCGTTTCCGCGAAGCACGACGAGGAGCACAGCTTCCCCTACGAAGTGGTGAAGCAGATGGGCGAGATGGGGCTGTTCGGCCTGCCTTTCCCCGAGGAGTTCGGCGGAATGGGCGGCGACTACTTCGCCCTTGCCCTGGCCCTGGAACAGTTGGGCCGGGTGGACCAGTCCGTGGCAATCACCCTCGAGGCAGGGGTGTCGCTGGGCGCCATGCCCATCTACCGTTTCGGGACGGACGCGCAGAAGCAGGAGTGGCTGCCCATGCTGGCATCCGGCCAGGCGCTGGCAGGTTTCGGCCTGACTGAGCCGGAGGCAGGATCGGACGCGGGGGGCACCAAGACCCACGCCCGGCGCGAGGCTGACGGCGGAAGGACAGAGTGGGTGATCAACGGCAACAAGGAGTTCATCACCAACTCCGGAACGGACATCACGCGCCTGGTCACCGTCACCGCCGTCACCGGCCGGAAGGAACGGGGAGACGGCTCAGTGCAGAAGGAAATTTCCACCATTTTGGTGCCCACCGATACCCCTGGCTTCAAGGCGGAGAAGCCCTACAACAAAGTGGGCTGGAACGCCTCGGACACCCATCCGCTGACCCTGAAGGATGTCCGGGTCCCGGAGGCCAACCTGCTGGGGGTGGAAGGGCGCGGCTACGCCAATTTCCTCTCCATCCTGGATGAGGGCCGCATCGCCATCGCTGCACTCGCCACCGGCGCAGCCCAGGGCTGCGTGGACTTGTCGGTCAAGTACGCCCGGGAGCGCAGCGCCTTCGGGCAAAACATCGGCAAGTACCAGGCCATTTCGTTTAAGATCGCGCGCATGGAAGCCCGCGCCCACACCGCCCGCCTTGCCTACTACGACGCGGCGTTCCGCATGCTTGCCGGCAAGCCGTTCAAGACCCAGGCCGCCATCGCTAAGATGGTCGCAGGCGAGGCAGCCATGGACAACGCGCGGGATGCCACCCAGGTATTCGGCGGCTATGGCTTCATCAACGAGTTCACCGTGGCACGGCACTACCGCGACTCCAAGATCCTTGAAGTGGGGGAGGGCACCACGGAGGTCCAGCTGATGCTGATCGCCCGCGAACTGGGACTGTAGCCGGCCTGAGAGGATCACTGATGATTGACAAGGTTGTTGCCAGCGCTGACGAAGCCGTCGCGGACATACCGGACGGAGCGTCCCTGGCCGTGGGTGGATTCGGCCTCTGCGGTATCCCGGTGACCCTCATCGATGCGCTGCACCGGGCAGGAACGGCGGACCTCGAAACCGTCAGCAACAACTGCGGCGTGGACGACTGGGGCCTGGGCATCCTGCTCCGGGACGGCCGGATCCGCCGCACCATCAGCTCCTATGTGGGCGAAAACAAGGAGTTTGCCCGCCAGTACCTGGCCGGCGAACTGGAGGTGGTGCTCACCCCGCAGGGCACCCTGGCCGAGAAGCTCCGCGCCGGCGGCGCCGGCATCCCGGCGTTCTACACGAAGGCGGGAGTTGGCACGCAGGTGTCCGACGGCGGCCTGCCGCAGAAGTACGACGCCCACGGCGGCATCGCGGTTGCTTCCGCGCCGAAGGAGGTGCGGTCCTTCGGCGGAGTGGACTACGTCCTTGAGGAGTCGCTGACGCCGGACTTCGGGCTGGTCCACGCCTGGAAGGGCGACCGCCACGGAAACCTGGTGTTCCATGCCACCGCAATGAACTTCAACCCGCTCTGCGCCATGGCCGGCAGGATCACCATCGCCGAGGTGGAGGAACTGGTGGAGCCGGGGGAACTGGACCCGGAACACATCCACACTCCGGGAATCTTCGTCCAGCGGGTGGTGCTGGCCGCCAACGCGGAGAAGCGCATCGAAAAACGGACCGTTGCCCTTCCCCGGCCAGGCACTGGAGCGCCCGGAACCGGAACCGGCACCAACCAGCAGGCAGGAGCATAGCCATGGATCCCAACAGCCCCTACGCTCCACGGCCCGAAGGCGTGCGCCCCGAATACCGCCGGGCGGCAGCCCAGCAGCACGACGTCCAGGCAGACGGGACTGCCGCCAAAGGCTGGACCCGCAACGAACTCGCCGCCCGCGTGGCGAAGGAGCTCAGCAACGGCCAGTACGTCAACCTGGGCATCGGCATGCCAACCCTGATCCCCAACTACATTCCCGACGGCGTGGAAGTGGTGCTCCACTCCGAAAACGGGATCCTCGGCGTCGGCCCTTATCCCGCGGAGGATGCCGTTGACCCGGACCTCATCAACGCCGGCAAGGAAACTGTCACGGTCAACAAGGGTGCCGCTTTCTTCGACTCGGCTTCTTCCTTCGGAATGATCCGCGGGGGCCATGTGGACGTGGCTGTCCTGGGCGCCATGGAAGTTGCGGCCAACGGTGACCTGGCCAACTGGATGATCCCGGGCAAGATGGTCAAGGGCATGGGCGGCGCCATGGACCTGGTGTTCGGCGCCAAGAAGGTCATCGTGATGATGGAGCACGTGGACCGCAACGGAAACCCGAAGATTGTCCAGCAGTGCTCCCTGCCCCTGACCGGCAAGGGCTGCGTGGACCGGATCATTACGGACCTGGCGGTCATCGACGTTGTTGCGGACGGGTCCGGGTCCAGGCTGGTGCTGCGCGAACTGGCACCCAACGTCTCGGTGGAGGACGTGGCCGCCGCCACCGGGGCAGACCTGTTCGAAGAAGACCGGGAACTGACCGTATGAGCGGCGGTGACGGCGCCGCGGCGGGACCAACCGGCGGCGAGCCGCAGGTGATTGAGCAGCGCGGGCTGTACTTCGAGGAGCTGCAGGAGGGCGTCACCTACGCCCACCGTCCCGGCCGCACCGTGACGGAGGCCGACAATGTCCTGTTCACCACGCTGACGATGAACACGCAGGCGCTGCACCTGGACGCCGCCTGGAGCGCCGGCCAGCCGTTCGGCCAGCGGCTGGTGAACTCGATGTTCACCCTCGCCACCATGGTGGGGCAGTCCGTCTCGCAGCTGACCCAGGGCACCATCATCGCCCAGCTGGGCCTGGCCGATGTCTCGTTCCCGCATCCGCTCTTCCATGGCGACACCCTCTACACCGAGACGGTGATCAGCGGAAAACGGCTCTCGGGTTCCCGGCCGGGGCAGGGGATCGTCACCATGGAGCACACCGGCCGGAACCAGGACGGGACAGTGGTGGCACTGGCCACCCGAAGCTGCCTGATGTGGACCCGCGAGGCCCATGCCAAGCAGGAGGACCACGGACAGGAGACAATGCAGTCATGACCTTTGTGATGGGCCCCGCCCTGCTCTTCTGCCCTGCCGACCGGCCGGAGCGCTACCAGAAGGCGGCCCGCAGGGCCGACGCCGTCATCCTGGACCTTGAGGATGCGGTGGCTCCCGCCGATAAGCAGCGCGCCCGCGGTGCCATCCTGGCCCAGCTGGGAACCACCGGCGTGGAGCCGGAACTGGAACCCAGCTGCACTATCGTGCGGGTGAATCCGGTGGGCACCGAGGACTTCGAGAAGGACCTTCACTGCCTCGCCCACACCCCTTACCGGACGGTCATGCTTGCCAAGGCGGAAACCGTCCAGCAGCTCGACGCCCTGGAGGGCTATAAGGTGATTGCGCTGTGTGAAACAGCGCTCGGAGTCCTTAACGCCCCCGCCATTGCCGCCGCCCCCAACGTGGTGGGCCTGATGTGGGGGGCAGAGGACCTGCTGGCATCGCTGGGCGGTACGTCCAGCAGGAAGGCCGACGGCGGCTACCGGGCGGTGGCGCTGCACGCCCGTTCCGCCGTGCTGCTGGCCGCGCGCGCCTGCGGCAAGGAGGCGGTGGATGCGGTTTACACGAACATCCCGGACCTTGCCGGGCTGGAGGAGGAGGCGGCCGACGCCGTCGCCTCCGGCTTCAGCTCCAAAGCGTGCATCCATCCGAGCCAGGCAGCCGTGGTCCGGGCCGCCTACGCGCCCTCCGACGCCGAAGTGGCGGCGGCTGAAGCCCTCCTGGAGGCTGCAGAGTCGGCAGGGTCAGGAGTGTTCCAGTACCAGGGAAAGATGATCGACGGGCCCATCCTGAAGCATGCCCAGGAAATCATCCGCCGGGCCCAGGGCATGGGCTAGCTGTTCCGCCTCATCCCGGCCGCCCGTGCGACCGCCGCAATGACAGCGGGGGGATCGGCTCGTACAGCAGCGTCCGCACCCACCGGTTTCCGGTTTCCCGGAACTCCTTGCGGCTTGCGAACCGGTAGTGGTAGCTGCGCACTCGCACCCAACGCGGCGGGGCGCCGTCGAACGGGTCATGGCGGAGGAGCCGCAGCGTCTGCCGGTCCGCCTCCAGGAGCTTGCCCAGGAAGGCGTAGAACCACTCCTCATGGACGGTCCTTAGCGGCAGGAACCACATCAGCCAGTCCAGGCGGAGGTGGTAGGGCGCCCACTGCCGCGGGAGCCTGCCGGGATCGCCGGGCTTGCCCTTGAAGCCGTACTCCCGCCACTCGGAGGAGTCGTCCGGGTCCTCGTCGGAGGTGCCCTCCACCACGATTTCAATCCGCTGCTTGGTGACCGTGCCGAACGCGCCGTAGGTGTTGACCAGCTGCCACCGGTTGAAACTGGCATTCATCAGCTGCCGGCGCGAGAAGAGGTTGCGCAACGGCCAGTAACTGAGCACAACCAGCAGCAGCGTGGCAGCCAGTGTGATGGCCAGCCACCACAGCGGCGTCTCCCGGTCCATGCCCGGCGCTCCGTGCCAGTCCAACGGAATGGCCGGCAGGACGGCGTGGGCAACCGGATCACTCACGGCGGCGAAGGCCAGCACAATGGCAATCCAGTTAAGCCACGCGAAGTTGCCTGTGGCCACCAGCCAGAGCTGGGTGGCAATGACAATGCCTGCCGCGACGCTGGCAACAGGCTGCGGAGCAAACAGGAAGAACGGCACCACCAGCTGGGCGAAGTGGTTGCCCAGCACTTCCACCTTGTGCAGCGGCTTGGGCAGGAGATGCGCCTGCCGGCTGAGCGGACCCGGCATGGGCTGCGTCTCGTGGTGATAGTAGAGGGCAGTCAGGTCACGCCATTCCCGGCCGCCGCGGATCTTGATCATCCCCGCGCCGAACTCCAGCCTGAACACCAGCCACACGATCAGGATCAGGATGGTGCGGGGAGGGTCCGTCTGGTCCGAGCCCAGGAAGGCCACCGTGAAGCCGGCCTCCAGGAGCAGCATCTCCCAACCGAACCCGTAAAAGGTCTGCCCTACGTTCACGATGGACATGTACAGCAGCCACAGGACAAGGAACGCTATCAGCGGAACCCACGGCGGGCCCTGCTGCGGGATGCCGGCCACGAGCAGAGCCGATACCAGCAGCCCTGCGGCGCACACCCAACGCAGCAGCCGGTCCGAGTACCGCCACCGGAACAGGGTAGGCCGGCGCAGGCGGCTGAAGCCGGAAAGGTATTCGGGGACGGGGAGAAGGCCGCGTTCACCCAGCAGCGCCGGGAACTGGTTCAGCGAGGAGAGGAACGCAACGAAATACAGTGCCGCCACGCCTCGCTGCAGCACCTGCCGGGCGAATTCGTATTCCGGCGCATCAAACCAGGAGAGCCAGTCCACGCAGTCCACGTTACGCCCGCTCCCAACAGTGCTGCCACTGGGGCCAAAGGGATGTTGAGGGGCCCCGCTTAAGGCGGCGGCTGTCCGGCAGTGCGGTGCGGGATACTTAAGCAATGCAGCCACGCAGAATCGTCCTCCTCGGATCCACCGGTTCCATCGGCACCCAGGCGATTGACGTCGTCGACGGCGCCCCGCAACTTTTCGAGGTGGTGGCCCTCAGCGCCGGGGGAGGCAACCTGGAGCTCCTCGCGCGCCAGGCGGTGCACACGGGTGCCTCTGTGCTTGGCATAGCCGCCGGGGACCCCGGTCAGCTGGCCTCCTTGGTGGCCGAAGCCGCAGCCGCTGCCGGCAAGCAGGGTTACCGGCCGGAAATCATTGCCGGACCGGACGCGTCCACCCGTATTGCGGGGGTCGAGGCTGACGTGGTCCTGAACGGGATCACCGGTTCTATTGGCCTGGCGCCCACCCTGGCGGCCCTCAAATCCGGTGCCACGCTGGCGCTTGCCAACAAGGAGTCCCTGATTGTGGGCGGTTCGCTGGTGAAGGCCGCTGCCCGCGAAGGCCAGATCGTGCCGGTCGATTCCGAGCACTCGGCGATCGCCCAATGCTTGCGTTCCGGATCTGCGGCGGAAGTGGAAAAACTGATCCTCACCGCGTCCGGCGGTCCCTTCCGCGGCAGGGGCAGGGACAAACTGCACGGGGTAACTCCACAGGAGGCGCTGGCGCATCCCACGTGGGATATGGGTGTCATGGTCACCACCAATTCCGCTACCCTCGTCAACAAGGGCCTGGAAGTCATCGAGGCGCACCTGTTGTTCGATGTTCCCCTGGACCGGATCGATGTGGTGGTGCATCCGCAGTCCGTGGTGCACTCGATGGTGCAGTTCATCGACGGGTCCATCATTGCCCAGGCGTCCCCGCCGGACATGCGCCTCCCCATTGCCCTGGGACTGGGCTGGCCGGACCGGGTGCCCAACGCGGCCGCGGCCTGTGACTGGACGCGGGCCGCTTCGTGGACATTCGAGCCGCTGGATACGGAAGCCTTCCCGGCCGTCGGACTCGCCAAGGACGCCGCGAAGCAGGGCAGCACGTTCCCCGCCGTGTTCAATGCCGCCAACGAGGAAGCCGTGGCGGCCTTCCATGCCGGGCGCATCAGGTTTACCGACATCGTGGCCACCATCGAGTCCGTCCTCAGCGAACATTCAGGCTCCTCCGGGCTGACGGTGGAGTCCGTGCTGGATGCTGAGGACTGGGCACGCGCCCGCGCCCACGAACGTTTAGCAGTCAGCAGTCTCTAGGAAGCAGCAGCACGTCAATGACCCCCGTTCTCCTTTTTGTCCTCGGCGTCGTCTTTGTGGCGATCGGCATCGCTGCCTCCATCGCGCTCCATGAAGTGGGCCACCTGCTGCCTGCGAAGCTCTTCAAGGTCCGCGTCACCAAGTACATGATCGGCTTCGGCCCTACGCTCTGGTCGCGGCGGAAAGGCGAAACCGAGTACGGCGTCAAGGCCATCCCGCTGGGCGGCTACGTCTCCATGATTGGCATGTATCCGCCCAACAAGGAGGACGGTTCGGTCCGGCCCTCCAGCACGGGCATGTTCCAGACCCTGGCCACCGAAGCCCGGTCCGCGGCCCATGAGGAAGTGGGCCCCGGCGATGAGGGCCGGGTGTTCTACCGGCTTCCGGTCTGGAAGAAGATCATCGTGATGCTGGGCGGGCCGGCCATGAACATGGTGCTTGGCGTGCTCCTCACCGCCGTCCTGCTGATGGGCTTTGGCGTCGCCACGGCCACCACCACCATCTCCGACGTCTCCAAATGCCAGGTGGCGGCGGGGGAGACAGTGGATCCCGACTCTGCGGACTGCCGGCTCACCCCCGCCGCGGCGGCCGGCCTCAGGCCCAACGACAGGGTCATCGCCTTCGACGGCAAATCGGTGGCCAGCTGGGACCAGCTGACGGAATGGATCCGGGCTTCCGCGGGGCGCGAGGTAGCCATCACCGTGGAGCGGGACGGCACCCGGGTGTCCGCCACGGTGACTCCGGTGCTGTCGGCGCGCCCCGTCATCGGCACGGACGGACGCCAGGAAACGGACGACGCCGGCAACCTCCGTTACCAGGACGTCGGCTTCCTGGGCATCGGTTCCCGGACTGAACTGGTGGCCCAGCCGGCGTCGTCCGTTCTTCCAGTGGCGGGGGAGAACATCCGCCAGGTGGCAGGGGTGGTCTTCAACCTGCCCGCACGCGTTGTGGGCGTGGCGAAGGCTGCCTTCAGCGAGGAGCCCCGCGACCCCAACGGCCCCATCAGCGTGGTGGGCGTGGGACGGGTGGCCGGTGAAGTGGCCGCCATGGAAGAAATCCCGGTGCAGTCCCGGCTGGCCGCACTGATCGGGCTGCTCGCCGGCCTGAACTTCGCGCTGGCCGTGTTCAACCTGGTACCGCTGCTGCCTTTGGACGGCGGACACGTAGCCGGCGCCCTGTACGAGGGTGCGCGGCGCCGCGTGGCCAAGCTGCTCGGCAAGCCGGACCCGGGCGCCTTCGACATCGCCAAGCTGCTGCCGGTGACCTACGTGGTGGCCGCCCTGCTCATGGGCATGAGCGCGCTCCTCATTTATGCCGACATTGTGAAGCCCGTGAACCTCTTCGGCTGACGCCTGCGGCTCCTCGGGAGAGCAGACCCGGCAGCTGATTTCCAATTATCAGCTAAATATGACTGATATTTAATAATCAGCCGCAGATGGTTGATTCGGAGGAATCAGCTGCCTAAGGTTGGAACATGTTCGTTCTCACCATTGACCAGCGGGGGAGCACCTCGGACGTGGACCGCGTCCCGGACCTGATCGCCGCACTGCAGAGCCGCACCCCGGTTCCGTTTGAGCGCTCAGTGGGTGACGAACTCCAGGGTGTAGTGGAACAGGCTGAAGACGTGGTGGACGTCGCCCTGCATGCACTGCGCAGCGGGTACTGGTACGTGGGCATCGGCATAGGCGCCGTGCACCTCGCTCCGGGTGCCAGCCCGCGGGAAGGGTCCGGAAGCGGCTTCGTGGCGGCGCGCAAGGCAGTGGAACTCGCTAAAAGCGCGGCCGGCCAGGTCCCGTTGTCAGTGGTGTCCGGCACCATGGTCCGTGGGAGGGACATTCGGTCCCCGCAACAGAATGATGCAGCACAGGAAGGCGTCATGGCCTGCTCCAACGCACAGGCAGTGCTTCGGCTGATCGGGCGCCTGGTGCAGCAGCGCACGGAGGCCCAGTGGCGGGTGGTGGACCACCTGCGCGCGCAGGGGGACGGCAGGCACGGCAGCCAGAAGCAGGTGGCCCGGGAACTGGGAATCACCGAGCAGTCGGTGAGCCGTGCCGTGCTGAGGTCCGGCTGGCAGGAAGAATGGGCGGCGAGGCCCGCAGCGGCAATGCTCCTTGACTATGCGCAGTCCCTGATTGCGGGCACCCGGACGGAAGGAAACCAGTGAACGCACTCTGGATCACGGTTGCACTGCTCGTGGCAGGATTCGCCGGCTGGCCCGTGACCGCACTGGTGTTCCGGCTCGCCAAGACCATTGATGACAAGGCAGACGCAGCCAAGGCGGCCGAGGAAGCCGGAGGGGCAGCCGACGATCCGTCCGCGGACGTCACCGTCGACCCTCCGCCTTCCGGCCGGGGCCAAAATGTGGACGATGAGCTGACCGCCGTGGCCAGCGCACCGCCGTCGGCCGGTCCTGGCTCCGGACCGGCGGCTCCCACCCAGCGGATCCTTCGGGGCGGCGCCATCATTGGAGTCCTGGAGCGGCTCGGAGTTTGCCTTGCCATCCTCACCGGCCAGCCGGTGGCCATCGCCTATATCGTGGCCATTAAGGGCCTGGGCAGGTTCGCGGAGTTGAAGGAAACCCCTGTGGCTGCTGAACGGTTCATCATCGGAACGCTGGCGTCCATGCTGTGGGCGGCCGGAACGGCCGCGGCCGTCAAGGTCATCTTCCTGGCGTGACAAAAGGGTCTGCCCGTCCGGTGGCAGGCGGCCCACCGGATGCGTCCGGAGGCCTGCAGGGCGATAGGGTAGCGGTATGACAGTTTTTGCCGTTGAGTACGTTTATGCCGCCGAATCCACTGACGAACGCAATGCCGTTCGGCCCGCGCACCGTGAATGGACCGCCGGCCTGGCCCAGGACGGCGCCATTCTGGCCAGCGGGCCGTACGGTGACGGTGCCGGGGCGCTGCTGATTTTCAAGGCAGCTGATGAAGCCGCCCTCAACTCGATCCTGAAACAGGATCCGTTCGCAGCAGCCGGAGTCATCGCCGGAACCCGCATCACCGAATGGTCGCCAATTACCGGCGTGCTGGCCGGCCTCGCCGCCTAAGCCGCCTCCACTTTTCGAACCTCTAGGAGTCCTCGTGACCTCGGTCAGCCTGGGAATGCCCTCAGCACCGCCACCCGTCCTTGCCCCCCGCCGCAAGACGCGGCAGATCAAAGTCGGTTCCGTGGGGGTCGGCTCGGACTCGCCCATCAGCGTGCAGTCCATGACCACCACGCCCACCACGGACATCAACGCCACCCTCCAGCAGATCGCGGAACTGACGGCGTCGGGCTGCGACATCGTGCGCGTTGCCTGCCCGTCCGCCGACGACGCCGAGGCGCTGCCCATCATCGCCCGGAAGTCCCAGATTCCCGTCATCGCGGACATTCACTTCCAGCCCAAGTACGTCTTCGCGGCGATCGAGGCCGGCTGCGCGGCGGTGCGGGTCAACCCCGGCAACATCCGCAAGTTCGATGACCAGGTCAAGGAGATCGCAGCGGCTGCCCGCGATCACGGGACGTCCATCCGCATCGGCGTGAACGCCGGCTCCCTGGAGCCCGGAATCCTGAAGAAGTATGGAAAGGCCACCCCGGAGGCGCTCGTGGAGTCTGCCGTCTGGGAAGCATCTCTCTTCGAGGAGCACGGTTTCCACGACTTCAAGATTTCCGTGAAGCACAACGACCCCGTCATTATGGTGGCCGCGTACGAGATGCTGGCGGAAAAGGGCGACTGGCCGCTGCACCTCGGCGTCACCGAGGCAGGCCCGGCATTCCAGGGAACCATCAAGTCGGCCACGGCCTTCGGGGCGCTTCTGTCCCGGGGCATCGGCGACACCATCCGGGTTTCCCTCTCCGCTCCGCCGGTGGAGGAAATCAAAGTGGGAAACCAGATCCTCCAGTCCCTCAACCTGCGTCCGCGCAAGCTGGAAATCGTCTCCTGCCCCTCCTGCGGCCGCGCCCAGGTGGACGTCTACACGCTGGCCGAGCAGGTTACGGCCGGGCTTGAAGGAATGGAGATTCCACTGCGCGTGGCGGTCATGGGCTGCGTGGTCAACGGCCCGGGCGAAGCCCGCGAAGCAGATCTTGGCGTTGCCTCGGGCAACGGCAAGGGCCAGATCTTTGTGAAGGGCGAGGTCATCAAGACTGTCCCTGAGAGCCAGATTGTTGAGACACTGATCGAAGAGGCCATGCGTATCGCGGAAGAGATGGGGGAGGCCGATGGCGAAGATGCTGTCAAGGGTAGCCCCGTGGTTAGCGTCTCGTAAGGACGTCCCCGCCCCGCCGGGGATTTCCGTCCGTACCCTGGACCGGGAGGACACTGCAGCGCTGAGGCTACTGGCGCAGCGTGATCCGGTCACGAACGTGTTCATCCTGGCGCACTTGCGTGCCGCCGGTTCCGCCGCAGCCACCAGCGGCGGAGCCGGGGTCCTCGGCGTGTTCGACGACGGCGTCCTGGCGGGTGCCTGCTGGGCAGGGGCCAACCTGGTTCCCGTGCAGCTGGACCCGGACCTGGCCGGAGTGGTGGCTGCGGCGGCCAGCGCATCCGGACGCCGCTACGCCTCCGCCTTCGGCCCCGCCAGTTCCGTACTGGCCCTTCACGCAGAATTGGTGGAGTTGGGGCACCGGGCCCACGAGGTGCGCCCGGACCAGCCTTTGATGACCATCGGCGGGCCCCCGTCCGTTGAGCCGAACCCGGGGCTGGGGCTGGGAAACCTAGCGGATTTCGACCGCATCCTGCCGGCGTGCGCCGCGATGTTCGAGGAAGAAGTGGGATATTCCCCTTTCCTGGGCGGCAGGGAGTTCTACAGCCGCCGGGTGGAAAGCCTGATTCGGCAAGGGCACTCCCTCGTGCACCTGAACGACGCCGGCGAAGTGGTGTTCAAGGCCGAACTCGGGGCCGTCACCTCTGACGTAACGCAGATCCAGGGCGTCTGGATGAACCCCCTCTACCGCGGCCAGGGGCTGAGCCCCGGGTATATGGCGGCAGTGGTGGAGCAGGCACAAAGGGTGGCGCCCACCACAAGCCTTTACGTCAACGGCTTCAACACCCGCGCACGGGCCACCTACGAGCGGGTCGGTTTCCAGCAGGTGGGGACCTTCGCCACCGTTCTCTTCTAGGACTGCGTCCCCTTCCTGCCGTCCAGGTCTCCCGTCAGGTAGCGCTGCACATTGGGTGCGACCAGCCGGACCACGTCCTCGGGTGCCGCGGACGCCAGCGGCTCCAGCCGGACCACGTAGCGGACCATCATCAATCCCACCATCTGCGTCGCCACCAGGCCGCCGCGAAGCGCCACGTCCTCCTTCGGCCCGGGCACGCCCGCCATGATGCGGCTGATGATGGCCCGGGTGGCGGTCTCCCGGAGGAGGGCGGTCTTCGCCTTCGATCCAATGGTCCCGCGCAAGAATGCCACCAGTCCTGGCTGGGCAGGGCTCTCCCACAGGCGCAGCACTGCGCGGACGATGAGCTCGGCCCGCTCGCCGGGGGGAGAATCCTCCACGCCGGCCAACACCTCCCCGGGATCCGCCGGAAGCTCCACGCTGAGGGCGAAGAGCTCGTCTTTCCCGTTGAAGAAATGGTGGATCATGGCCGGATCCACCCCGGCCGACCGCGCCACCTGCCGCAGGCTGGTGCCCTCAAAGCCGTGCTCGGCGAAAAGCCGCCGGGCCGCCTCGAGGATGTGGCCCCGCGATGCGTTTGTCCCGCCCCGGCGTCCCCGCCGCACAGTCGGGGGCTGTCCGCCCGGTGCGCTCACGGGCTCTGCCTGCGCAGGGTGAGGGAGGCCAGCACCAGGACTCCCACAACAATCGCCACCATGATCCCGGCGTCCTGCCATAGCTGTTCCGTGGCTTCCGTGTTGGCAGCTATCTCCTGCAGGGCGTCCACGGAGAATGTCAGGGGAAGGACGTTGGAGATCGCTTCAAGGACATCGTTCATGCGGTCCCGGGCCACGAACAGTCCGCACAGCAGGATCTGCGGCACCACCACCACGGGCATAAACTGCACCGCCTGGAACTCGGTCCTGGCGAAAGCTGAACACAGCAGTCCCAGGGCCACCCCCAGGACCGCGTTGATCACGGCGATCAGGACCACGAAGCCGGGCGGCCCCTGGATATCAAGATCGAAGATCCAGTAGGCAACGGCGGTGGCCACCAGCGACTGCAGGGCGGCCATGATCGAAAACGCCAGGCCGTAGCCAAAGAGGAGGTCGGCTTTGTGCACGGGTGTGGTGAGCAGCCGTTCCAGGGTTCCGGAGGTGCGCTCGCGCAGCATGGTGATGGACGTGACCAGGAACATCACCACGAAGGGGAAGATGGCCAGCATCATCAGGCCTACCCGGTCGAAGGTCCGGGAGGCTCCCGGAGGCAGCGTCTCGTTCTCGTACAGGAAGTAGACCGCAGTGAGCAGCAGCGCGGGCACCACCAGGATCATCGCGATGCTCCGGTGGTCGTGGCGGAGTTGGTCCAGCACCCGGTGCGTCGTGGCGAGCATCATTCGGACGTCCATCACCGCACGCTCCTGGTCCGTGCCTTGGGTTCCCGGGTGCCGGCAGCCGCTGCCCCCGGCGTCTCCGGCGCCGTCGTCGCAGTCGCCGTCGTCTCCTGGATGATGTGGAGGAACGCCTTCTCAAGGTCGCTGCTGTGTCCGCGCCGGCTGAGTTCCCCGGGCGTCAGCCGGGCGAGCAGCCTGCCCCCACGGAGGAGCAGCAAGTCGTCACACCGGCTGGCTTCCTCCATCACGTGGCTGGACACGAGGAGGGTTGTCCCAGCCTCTGCCATGGCCTGGAACCGGCTCCAGAGGTCCGCCCTCAGTACCGGGTCCAGTCCTACGGTCGGTTCGTCCAGCACCAGGAGCGGGGGATGCGCCACCAGTGCGCAGGCGAGGGAGGCGCGGCTGAGTTCGCCGCCGGACAGGTCCGCCGTCTTCTGCCGGGCCTGCCGTTCAAGCCCGACGGCGGCAATCGCCTCCGCCGCCTCAAGCTTCGTTTTCCGGTGCATGGCTCCGAAGTAGCGGACATTCGCTTCCACAGTCAGGTCCGGGTACAGACTCGGCGACTGGGTCACATAGCCCACCCGATGGCGCAGGGCAGCGCTGCCGGCGGGCAGGCCCAGGACCTGAACCGTTCCGGACGCAAGCCGCTGGACTCCGACGATGGCCCGCATGAGGGTCGTCTTTCCGCTGCCCGAGGGTCCCAGCAGTCCGGTGATCCTGCCGGCCGGGATGGTGAAGTCCAGCCCGCGAAGCACAGGGACCTTGCCTCGCGTGACATTCAGGCCGGCGGCGACAATGGCGTCCCCGCCCGTTCGGCCCTGAACTTCCGGTGTCGCTGCCGCATGGGACATGATCGCCCTCCGTTGCCAGGAGCAGGGCTGCCGGCGCCTGGTGGCGCCGTAATTCATCGCCTGATGAATTAAAGCTAGGGCGCCGGAAAGGCCCGGTCAACAGCAAGAAATGAGAAACACTTGTCAATGTGCCTCCCATCACATAGGTTCGATCTAGCTGCGCTGGAGTGGCGTGGGCGGTCTCACCAGTCCTCACCAGTACTTAGGCGATAACGGCGTCGAGCCACGCCCGGATGCGATGACCAGCCTCATGGGGGGCCAGGGGCTTTGCATCTCCGGGCGTGGCTCAACTGCGTTCCGGGAAAGCGCCGGGCGGCTGTAGCGCTGCCGGGCGGCCGGTGCCCGCACCGGCTGCGCTGCGTACCCGTCAGCGGGGAGTGGCCCTGCCAGCCGGTAGATTAGTACCAGACGAAATCCCGGCCCTGCTCTCCAGCACTCCCCAGAAACGGATACCCACCCGTGGTTACAAGACTGTCCCAGCTATTCCTGCGCACCCTCCGCGAAGATCCCGTCGACGCCGAGGTGGCCAGCCACCGGCTCCTGGTCCGCGCAGGCTACATCCGCCGTGCCGCTCCCGGCATCTACACCTGGCTGCCGCTGGGACTGAGCGTCCTGCGCAAGGTGGAAGCCGTCATCCGCGAGGAGATGGCCAGGATCGGGGCGCAGGAAGTCCACTTTCCGGCCCTCCTGCCCCGTGAGCCCTACGAGGCCACCAACCGCTGGACCGAATACGGCGAGGGCCTGTTCCGGCTCCAGGACCGCAAGGGCGCCGATTACCTGCTGGCCCCCACGCACGAGGAAATGTTCACGCTGCTGGTCAAGGACCTGTACTCCTCCTACAAGGACCTGCCGCTGAGCCTCTACCAGATCCAGAACAAGTACCGCGACGAGGCGCGTCCCCGTGCGGGCCTCCTGCGCGGCCGCGAGTTCATCATGAAGGACTCCTACTCCTTCGACGTGGATGACGCCGGCCTGGACGCAAGCTACGCCGCCCACCGCGGCGCCTACCTGCGCATCTTCGAGCGCCTCGGGCTGGAGGTCATCCCGGTGACCGCGACGGCCGGTGCCATGGGCGGCTCCAAGAGCGAAGAGTTCCTGCACCCCACCGACATCGGCGAGGACACCTTCGTGCGGTCCGCCGGCGGCTACGCAGCCAACGTTGAGGCCGTGACCACCGTGGCTCCGGCGGAGATCGACTTCACCGATGCTCCTGCCGCCGAGGTGCTCGACACCCCGGACACCCCCACCATCGACACCCTGGTGGCAGCCTCCAATACACTCGCCCCGCGCAGCGAGGCCGGCGGCGGTGCCTGGACCGCCGCCGACACGCTGAAGAACGTCGTGCTCGCCGTTACCCTGCCCACCGGGGAGCGCCAGCTGGTGGTCATCGGGGTGCCGGGCGACCGCGCCGTGGACCTGAAGCGCGTCGAAGCGAACATCGGATCCTTCCTGCCCATCGGCGGGGAGATCGGCCTGGAAGCGGCCAACGACGACGACCTCAAGAAACAGCCGCTCATCGTCAAGGGCTACCTCGGCCCCGGCCTGTCCTTGGAGGAGCCCCTGCTGGGAGCCGAAAGTGCAACGAAGCTTCTGTACCTGGTGGACCCCCGCGTGGTCCGCGGCACTTCCTGGATTACGGGCGCCAATGAGGCCGGCAGGCACGTGTACGGCCTGGTGGCCGGACGCGACTTCACCTGGGACGGCGTCATCGAGTGCACCGAAGTGCGCGAAGGTGATCCCGCCCCGGACGGCTCCGGCCCGCTGGAGACCGCCCGCGGCATCGAGATGGGGCACATCTTCCAGCTCGGCCGCAAGTACGCAGAAGCGCTGGAGCTGAAGGTCCTGGACCAGAACGGCAAGCAGGTCACCGTGACCATGGGCTCCTATGGCGTCGGCGTCACCCGGGCCGTTGCAGCGCTGGCCGAGGCCAACCACGACGCACGGGGACTCGTCTGGCCGCGTGCCGTTGCCCCTGCCGATGTCCATGTGGTCGCCGTGGGCAAGGGCGAGGAGATCTTCGCCACCGCCGAGCGGCTGGCGGCCGACCTTGAGGCAGCAGGCCTGGATGTCCTGCTCGACGACCGGCCGAAGGTTTCGCCCGGGGTCAAGTTCGGCGATGCCGAACTGTTGGGCGTTCCCACCATCCTGGCCGTTGGCCGCGGCCTGGTGGATGGTGTGGTCGAGATCAAGGACCGCCGCAGCGGTGACGCCGAAAACGTGGCAGTGGACAAGGCGGTTGACTACGTAGTCAACGCTGTCCGCACCAGCTGACCCGGCAGTGGAGTTCGGACTCGAATCGCTCGGGCTGACAACACTCCTCTTAATCGTGCTTGCCGGTTTTGCCGCCGGCTGGGTGGATGCAGTGGTAGGCGGGGGCGGGCTGATCCAGCTCCCCGCCCTGCTGCTGGTCCCGGGGATCACCCCCGTCCAAGCGCTGGCGACGAACAAGATGGGGTCCATCTTCGGCACAGCCACCAGTGCTGCCACCTACTATCGGCGCGTAGGACCGGACCTTAGGACGGCGCTGCCGATGGCCGCGATCGCCCTGGCGGGCAGCTTTGGCGGCGCCGTGCTGGCAGCGACGCTGCCCGCCACTGTCTTCAAGCCCATCATCGTCACGGCGCTGGTCGCCGTCGCCCTTTTCACAGCACTGAAGCCGGACGTTGGCGGCATCACCGCCCTGCGGCATGATGGCCGCAAGCACTACGTGGTTGCCTGCCTGATCGGGGCCGTCATTGGTTTCTACGACGGCCTCATCGGTCCGGGGACAGGCTCCTTCCTGGTCATCGCGCTGGTCTCGGCGATGGGGTATGCCTTCCTGGAAGCCAGCGCCAAAGCCAAGATCGTCAACATGGCCACCAATGCGGGCGCACTGCTGTTCTTCCTGCCCCACGGCTCCCTCCTGTGGGGCCTGGGCCTGCTGCTGGGGGCGGCCAATATGGCGGGCGGATACCTCGGAGCCAGGACAGCAGTCAAACAGGGAAGCCGCTTTGTCCGCGTGGTCTTCCTTGTGGTGGTGTCGGCCCTCATCATCAAGCTCGGCTACGACGCCTGGCAGGAAAACTTCGCCTAATACCGCCCCGGAAAAGCAGGCTCGGAGGCCCGGCCGGCGGAGGCGTAGCATGCAGACATGTCACACGGCGACGACGAGTACCACCGGGCCCTGACGGCAGCGGCACGCCACGCCACGGCCTGGCTGGGAAGCCTTTCCGACAGGCCTGTGGGTCCGGCGGTGGGCGCCCACCGCCTCACAGCTGCCTTTGGCGGCCCGCTGCCGCGGAAGGGCATGCCCGCTGAAGACGTGGTGGACCTGCTGGCAAAGACGGCAGAGCCGGGGCTCATGGCAATGCCCTCCGCCCGGTTCTTCGGCTGGGTGATAGGCGGGACGTTACCTGCCGCCCTTGCCTCCGACTGGCTGGTGAGTGCCTGGGACCAGAACGCCTGCCTCCGCTACGCGGCCCCGGCGGTGGCAGCAATCGAGGAGGGCGCGGGCAGCTGGCTCCTGGACCTGCTGGGACTTCCTGGACAGTCCGACGTCGGGTTCGTCACCGGCGCGACGATGGCGAATTTCACCTGCATGGCGGCCGCACGGTGGCGGCTGCTTGCGGACGCCGGCTGGGACCTGGACAGTGACGGGCTGTTTGGCGCTCCGAGGATCCGCTGCCTGGTGGGGCGGGAACGGCATGACACCGTGGACCTTGGCCTGCGCTACCTGGGCCTGGGCAAGCCCGCGGTGGTGGACGCCGACAGCCAGGGGCGGTTGATTCCCGAAGCCCTGGACGCAGCACTGGCTGGAGGCTCAGGCCCCGCATTAGTCTGCCTCCAGGCAGGGAACGTCCATTCAGGCGCTTTTGACCCGTTCCCCGAAGCCATCCGCGTTGCCCGGAAACACGGAGCCTGGGTCCATGTGGATGGCGCCTTCGGCCTGTGGGCCGCCGCAGCCCCCGAACTGCGGCATCTGATCCGTGGCTATGAGGATGCGGACTCCTGGGGAACGGATGCCCACAAAACCCTCAACGTTCCCTACGACTGCGGCATCGCAATTGTCCGGGATGCTGCAGCCCTTCGCTCTGCCATGGGCCTGCACGCCAGCTACCTGGTGCATGACGCGGAAGGTCCCGGCGATCCCTTCGAAAAGGTCCCGGAGCTGTCACGGCGGGCGCGCGGCGTGACGGTGTGGGCAGCCCTGAAGAGCCTCGGCTCCGACGGCGTTGCAGCCCAGGTGGAGGGAATGGCCGCCGCGGCCTCGGAAATCGCCGCGGGGCTGGCCGGGCTGGACGGCGTGGAAGTGCTGAACGACGTCGGCTACACCCAGGTTTGCGTGGCGTTCGGCGACGACGCCACCACCCGGGCGGTGACGGCCCGCGTCATCAGGGACGGCAGGGTATGGATGTCCGGCTCACGGTGGCGGGACCGGGACATCCTCCGGGTGTCGGTCAGCAACTGGCGCACCGAAGGGGACGAGGCGGGCACTGCCGTGGACGCGATCCGTTCCGCACTGGCCGCCGTGCGCGGCAGCTGACCCGGGAACCGGTCAGCCTGGCCCCGGGGCCTGGCCGGGCTCCGGCAACGCGTGGGCCGGCGGCAGCCCCTCCAGGGTGCGCCCGGCGAGGGTGCTGGCAACCCAGAGGGACCTCGCCAGGTCGCCGCGATGGCCAGGCTTTCCGGCGTATCCCAGCGCGTTGGCCACTTCCCTGGCCACGGCCCATTGCCGGGCCGCATCGGGGTCCAGGCCGGCTGCGGCACTGAAGTCCGCGCAGCGTTGCCGCAGGCCGGCTTCGGGCTGGTTCAGCGGCAGGTCCGGCAGGCGGTTCCACAACAGCGGGGCCACGCCGAACTCCGGTTCACCGATCATGGGCTGGGGGTCAATGGCTGCGAAGGCTTCAGCCACCGGCCTTCCAGCCGTTGCCTCACCATCCGGCCTGGCCAGGATGTTGAGGAAGTGCAGGTCCGTGTGGACCAGGACGTCCCGCCCCGAGCGGCGCCCCACCGCGCCGCGCGTCTGGCAGACCTCCAGCGCCGCTTCCAGCAGCCAGCGCGGAAAAGGGCGTCCCAGCTGGTCCCAATCCGCAGGCAGGTCATCGCTCCACTGTTCGGCACGAGCGGCGATGTGCTCGAATTCCCGCCACTGCGGCCTGTCGTCGGGAACAAGGCTCAACTGGCGGACCAGTCCACCCCACACCGCCGCGGCGCCAGCCATTGGCAGGTCGCTGAGCGGGCGCCCGGCGTCGAGCCTTTCGAGGAGCATGGAACACGTGCCTGCATCCGACGCCAACAGCGCGACGGCGCCCCGCCCGTTCCACAGTTCCAGCGCATGCCGCTCCGCCCGCGCTTCGTCGTGGGGGAAGGCGATCTTGAGGGCAGCGGGGGAGCCGTCCTCCCGGACCACCGGAATGACGATCGCACCATGGCCGTTCCAGGGCGCGACGCCGGGACCAAGGCCGGAGGCAAGGCGCCACCGGGCAAGCAGGCTTTCGGCGGTGCCGGGCAAGGAAGCCAGCCAGGCCCGGCCTTCCGGGGTGCCGCCGTAGCGCGCGGCAAGGTCCGGAGGGATGGGGAGTACCGTTGGCTGGCTCATCAGTCCCAGCCTAAGGGCAACGGCCGTGCTGCCCCGGGCGGTGCAGGCCCTACACCACGCCCGTGGCGCCGAGCAGGCTGCCGATGCTGAACGTGGCGGCGAGGGCCAGGGCGCCGCCCACCACCACCCGGACCGCGGCCCTGGATTTGGAACCGCCGCCGATCCACGCGCCCAGTGCTCCTGTCAGGGCCAGGGCCACCAGGACAGCAGCAAAGGTCAAGGGAACACGGATCTCCGGCGGCGGAAGAAGGATTGCCAGCATCGGGAGGACCGCGCCGATGATAAAGGCCACGGCCGAAGCGAAGGCCGCGTGCCAGGGGCTCACGATGTCTGTCTCGTCGATGTTGAGCTCGGCGGTGAGGTGCGCGGCCAGGGCATCATGGGCCGTGAGTTCTTCGGCCACCTTGCCGGCTGTTTCGGGGCTGAGGCCCTTGGCAAGGTAGATGGCGGTGAGTTCCGCCAGCTCCTCCTCCGGTTGCTCGGCCAGCTCCCGGCGTTCCTTCTCTATCAGGGCTTTTTGGCTGTCGCTCTGGCTGCTCACAGATACGTACTCGCCCAGCGCCATGGACACCGCTCCGCCCACCAGTCCCGCGGCCCCCGCGGCGAGGATGGGACCGGACTCGGCGGTGGCCCCTGCCACGCCAACCACGATGGCCGCCACCGAGACGATGCCGTCGTTGGCGCCCAGGACGCCCGCCCGCAGCCAGTTCAGCCGCTGGGCGGTGTCGTTGCCGTGCGGTTCAGTCTCCAGATGGCGGCGAAGTTCCGGGCTCCCGGCGTCCGCTGCACCCTGTTCGGCCGGTTCGTATGCATCCATGCTCCTCAGCAAACCATTAGAAGTCTTCCGGGGCCACCCTGCCCTGGCAGGAAAGACGCCGCCCGGAGCGTTCGTCGGAGTGGGGGTGGGTGCCGTAATGATGGGAGAAGAAGTGCTGCCGCGCCTCCGGAGATCAGGGTCCTGTCGGCGCAGTGGCGGAACTGGCGGGAAGGTCCGGCAGCTGGTCCTGGTCGAGGACGACGCCGGGAACCGGCCCAGGGTCGCCGCCCCAATGGCCAGCGCGGCGTGCCGTGGCCTGAAGGGCGGAGATGGCCCACTCCCGCGTGCCGCCGTCGGCAAGGGCAATGACGTCCCCGAAGGCAGGCAGCGACCCCAGCTCCAGGCGGGCAAGCCCGGCAGCCGGGGCGGCAAGGAAATCCGGGTCCAGGACGTAGCCGGGCTGCTGCGCCTGTGCGGCACTGCATGCTGCCCGGGTGTGCGCCGTCGCTTCGGCGGCAAGGTCTTCATGCTCGGCAAGGAACGCTCCCGCCGCGCCGGCGTCCTTGGCCGCCAGGCGGGGGAGGGCCGCCTGGTAGGCGTAGACGCTCTGCTGTTCGGCGGCCAGGGCTGCTGAAAGCGCACTGGCCGCAGCTGCAGGCGTCCCTGCGCCGGTTGTTTCCTGTCCAGCAGATGCAGGCGCCGCGGGCGTGGGAGGGCCCTCTGGCGCCGGAGGAAGTGACGGGCAGGCGGATCCCGCGGGGGACGAGGTTGGGGTGGCTGCGGGGGTCCCTGCGGCTGCGTGCGGCAGTGTTTCCACGGCGATGCCGCCGGCCGCGGCCACATCCTCGGCGGCAAGCAGCTGGGCGGTGCCGGCGCCGGCCAGGAGCCGCGCCATCCCGCCGTCGGCCTTTGCCGCGTCAGCGAGGCGCTGCACTCCGCTGGCCGAGAGCGCGGAAGCCAGCCCTGCGAGGCCGGGAAGCGGCGTCGTGGGAAGCGCCGTCGCCGGTTGGGGGAGAGGGGAGGAATCCGACGGCGAAAGGAGGGTGCGCGCCTGCAGCGTCAGCAATGTCACAGCCGCGTCCACGGCGGCCGTTTTTCCGGCAGTATCCGGGGCGCCGCCGGCTGCGGTCGGGGCAGACAGCAGCCCGGCGGCAGTCCGCAGCTCCAGCGCATCATCCAGCGCGGCCATCCTGGCCTGCTCGGAGAACGGCGGATCCGCGGGCGGCGGCGGTTCCGCGGGGATCAGGGCGAATCCGAGGCTGAGGACAAGGAAGGCCGTGAACGAAACAACGGCGTACCGGAAATAGCGCAGCACTGGGCGGTTTTCCCGATTGTCGTCTTTCACAACAGACCATGGTGTCACGCCGGCTGGGAATCTCCGTCCCGCCGGACCGGTAAAATAGCTACGCTAGTACACACAACATCATCTATAGGGAGGCGGCGGGCATCGTGAGCAATTCAGAAGCCACGGCTTCATCGGACCTGACCGGAACGGGTAAGGCTGATGCCGCACCCGCAAACAACCCCGAAGCTGCCCGCCTCCGCGCGCTCCTTGAACCAGCGGTGCAGGCGAACCGCCTGTACCTGGAGGACGTGGCCATCCTGGCGGGTTCCCACCGGGTGGTCCACGTCGTCGTGGACCTGCCGCAGGAGGAATCCGGCGGCGTCGGCCTTGATGTCATTGCCGACATCTCGAGAGTCCTGTCCGACGTCCTGGACAACGATCCCGCCGACGACGGCCGGCCCTACGATCTCGAGGTTTCCTCGCCCGGCGTGGGGCGCCCCCTGACCGAACCGCGCCACTGGCACCGCGCGAAGGGCCGCATGGTCAAGGTCAATGTTGTCCAGGGGGACAACGTCACCGGCCGCATCCAGTCAGTGGATGACGGGGGAGTGACGATCATCCCGGAGATCGCCGTGAAAAAGGGCATGAAGCCCAAGCAGGGCGATCCCATCAAGCTTCCTTTCGACAGGATCCGCAACGGAAAAGTCGAGATCGAATTCAGCCACCTCTCTGAGGACGGTCTGGAACCTGAACACAATGGACCTTCTGAGGAGGCCTGATGGATATTGACATGAGCGCACTGAGACTTCTGGAGCGTGAGCGTGAAATTCCGCTGGACCTCCTGATCCCCACCATTGAGCAAGCGCTCCTGGTGGCCTACCACAAGTCGCCCGGCGCTTTCGAAAAGGCCCGTGCCGAACTGGACCGCAAGAGCGGCCACGTGACCATCTGGGCTGTGGAGATTGACGACGACGGCGCCCCCATTGGTGAGTTCGAGCACACCCCTGAGGGGTTCGGCCGGATCGCTGCCAGCACCGCTCGCCAGATCATCCTGCAGCGCCTGCGTGACGTTGAGGACGACAACGTGCTGGGCGAATTCAAGGGCCGCGAAGGCGAGCTGGTGTCCGGCACCATCCAGCAGGGCAACAACCCCCACATGATCCAGGTCAACCTGGGCTCCGTCGAAGCGCTGCTGCCGCCGCCCGAGCAGGTTCCCGGGGAGAAATACATCCACGGCAACCGGCTGCGCGCTTTGGTCATTGACGTCCACCGTGGTTCAAAGGGCCCGTCCGTCACCCTGTCCAGGTCCCACCCCGGCCTGGTCCGCAAGCTCTTTGAACTGGAAGTGCCGGAGATCGCCGACCGCTCCGTCGAGATCGTGGCACTGGCCCGGGAAGCCGGCCACCGTACCAAGATTGCGGTTAAGGCAAACGTTCCCGGCATCAATGCCAAGGGTGCCTGCATCGGCGAGATGGGGTCGCGTGTCCGCGCCGTCATGAACGAGCTCAACGACGAAAAGATCGACATCGTCGATTTCAGCGAGAATCCGGCTACCTTCATTGCCAGCGCGCTGTCGCCGTCGCGAGTGAATTCCGTCACCATCACCGATGAGGCCACCCGGTCCGCCCGCGTGGTGGTTCCGGACTACCAGCTCTCCCTGGCAATCGGCAAAGAGGGCCAGAACGCGCGGCTGGCGGCCAAGCTCACCGGCTGGCGGATTGACATCGTGTCCGACGCCGCCCAGGCCCGGGACAACTAGGCGGCCTCCCGCCGTCCTCCCGCGCCGGAAACGCCCCCGCAGTTTCGGGCAGAACGGCCGGGAGGGGCTAGAATAGTAAAGACCGCGCCTAACGGCCGGCAGTCGTGCGCCTTGGGCGTGCCCGTTCCGCTTACCGCGGAGTGGGCCGTCTGCGGCCAGCAAGTATGAACGTCAGGAAGATGACCGTGCCAGTAGCAAGCGGGAATCAGCCGGAGCGTACCTGCATCGGATGCCGAAAGAAGGGGCTGAGGTCTGAGTTACTCCGGCTCGTCGCCGAAGGCAGCGGTTCAACCGCTGTCCTGGTGGATGAACGACGCCGGATGGCTGGCCGGGGTGCATGGCTGCATCCCAGCGAATCGTGCCTGGCTCTGGCCATCAAGCGGCGTGCATTCGGACGTGCCCTGGGGGGCGCGGCCGGTACCGCCGCCGTCGAACGCCGGATCAAGTCAGGCGCGTACGTTGCAGGCGCTCCGGTAACTGCAACACCAACCGTCCAACCTGAAAGCGGGTCAGAAATCTGATGGAAACCCGATGAGTTCCCAGCGATGAGTGCGTAACGATGACAACTTTGTTGCGCTCTGCAATGGGCCCTGCTGCAGTAATCGCGGCTTGGGCCCGCAGTAAGAAGTAGACGGTTCGTGCCTGGCTCGGTGCGGACCGAGACAGGAGAAATGTGGCCAAGGTCCGCGTACACGAGCTCGCAAAAGAGCTCGGTATTACTTCCAAAGATGCAGTGACAAAACTGCAGGAACTGGGCGAATTTGTTCGCTCCGCCTCTTCCACCATTGAGGCCCCCGTTGTGCGGAAGCTGCGCAACGCCTTCCCGGATGCCGCCCCCAAGGCAGCAGCTCCGGCAACAGCCCCCAAGGCTCCCGCCCCGGCGGCAGAAGCACGCCCCTCAACCCCCGCTCCCGGACCGGCCGCCCCCAAGGCTCCCGCTCCGCAGGCGCAGGCACCGGCCCCCGCCGCTCCGGCAGCACCGGCACAGGCGGCTGCTCCGGCAGCACCCGCTGCCAGCGCACCGGCTGCCCCGGCCGCCCCTGCCCAGGCCGCTCCGACCACCGGGGCAAAGCCCGGCGCCCGGCCGGCACCCAAAGCCGAAACCCCTGCTGCACCCACCCGCTCCGGCGGTTCAGGGCAGGGCAGCTCGGCACCACGTCCCGGCGGTCCCCGTCCGGGCAACAACCCCTTCGCTACGTCCCAGGGCATGCCCCGCGGCCGTGGCGGCGACGGCGAGCGTGCTCCCCGTCCCGGCAACAACCCGTTTGCCACCTCCCAGGGCATGCCCCGTCCGGGTGGAAGCCGTACTGACGGCGACCGTCCCGGTGGTCCGCGCCCCGCAGCAGGTGCAGGCGGTCCCCGTCCGGGCGGCCCCCGCCCCGCGGCAGGTGCAGGTGGCCCCCGTCCCGCAGCAGGTGCAGGCGGTCCCCGTCCGGGTGCACCGCGGCCAGGTGGTGCCGGTGGAAACCGTCCCACCCCGGGCATGATGCCCAACCGTACTGAGCGCCCGGCTCCGGCCGGTGCGGGACGTCCCGGTGCCGGCGGCCGTGGTCCCGGACGCCCGGGCGGCGCTCCAGGAACCGGTGGTCCCGGTGGCGGCGGCGGTGCTCCCGCCGGCGGTGGCTTCGGCAAGGGCGGACGCGGCCGCGGCGGTACCCAGGGTGCCTTCGGCAAGGGCGGCGCCGGACGTGGCAAGCAGCGCAAGTCGAAGCGTGCAAAGCGCCAGGAACTTGAGCAGATGAGTGCCCCGTCGCTGGGTGGCGTGAGCGTACCCCGCGGCGACGGCAACACTGTGATCCGGCTGCGCCGCGGCTCGTCCATCACGGACTTCGCCGACAAGATCGAGGCAAACCCCGCCGCGCTGGTGACTGTCCTCTTCCACCTCGGTGAAATGGCCACGGCCACGCAGTCGCTGGATGAAGAGACCTTTGCCCTGCTGGGCGAGGAGCTGGGCTACAAGCTCCAGGTTGTGTCTCCGGAAGACGAGGAGCGCGAGCTGCTGTCCGGGTTCGACATCGACTTCGATGCCGAGCTCGAAGCCGAAGGCGACGAAGAACTTGAGGCCCGTCCTCCGGTTGTCACCGTCATGGGCCACGTGGACCACGGTAAAACCCGCCTGCTCGATGCCATCCGCAAGTCCGACGTCATGGCCGGCGAGCACGGTGGAATCACCCAGCACATCGGTGCCTACCAGGTCACGCACAACCATGAAGGCGACGACCGGAAGATCACCTTCATCGATACCCCGGGCCACGAGGCGTTCACCGCCATGCGTGCCCGTGGTGCGAAGGTCACCGATATCGCCATCCTGGTGGTCGCAGCGGACGACGGCGTTATGCCGCAGACCGTTGAAGCCCTCAACCACGCACAGGCGGCCAACGTGCCGATCGTTGTGGCCGTGAACAAGATCGACAAGGAAGGCGCCAACCCGGACAAGGTCCGCGGCCAGCTGACCGAGTACGGCCTGGTTCCGGAAGAGTACGGTGGCGACACCATGTTCGTGGAGGTCTCTGCCCGCCAGAACCTCAACATCGACGAGCTGCTCGAGGCCGTCCTGCTCACCGCGGACGCTGCCCTGGACATGCGCGCCAACCCGAACAAGGACGCCCGCGGTATCGCGATCGAAGCCAACCTGGACAAGGGCCGCGGTGCGGTTGCCACCGTCCTGGTGCAGTCCGGTACCTTGCGCGTCGGCGACACCATCGTTGCAGGCACGGCCCACGGCCGCGTCCGCGCAATGTTCGACGACGACGGCAGCGCCCTGACCGAGGCCGGCCCGTCCCGCCCCGTCCAGGTGCTGGGTCTGTCAAACGTCCCGCGTGCAGGCGACACCTTCTTCGTGACCGCTGACGAGCGCACCGCCCGCCAGATCGCCGAGAAGCGCGAAGCCGCGGACCGCAACGCCGCACTGGCCAAGCGCCGCAAGCGCATCAGCCTGGAAGACTTCGACCAGGCCGTCGCCGAAGGCAAGATCGACACCCTCAACCTCATCCTCAAGGGTGACGTGTCCGGTGCCGTGGAAGCCCTCGAAGACGCCCTGCTCAAGATCGACGTCGGCGAAGGCGTGCAGCTGCGCGTCATCCACCGCGGTGTTGGTGCCATCACGCAGAACGACGTCAACCTGGCAACAGTGGACAGCGCCGTCATCATCGGCTTCAACGTCAAGCCTGCCGAGCGCGTTGCCGAACTGGCAGACCGCGAAGGCGTGGACATGCGCTTCTACTCCGTCATCTACTCCGCAATTGATGACATCGAGATGGCGCTCAAGGGCATGCTCAAGCCGGAATACGAAGAATTCCAGCTGGGTACCGCCGAGGTCCGCGAAGTCTTCCGCTCCTCCAAGTTCGGAAACATTGCAGGCTCGATCGTCCGCTCCGGCATCATCCGCCGTAACAGCAAGGCACGCATCAGCCGCGACGGCAAGATCATCGGTGACAACCTCACCGTTGAGACGCTCAAGCGCTTCAAGGACGACGCCACCGAGGTCCGCACGGACTTCGAGTGTGGTATCGGCCTTGGGTCGTACAACGACATCAACGAAGGCGACATCATCGAAACCTTCGAGATGCGTGAGAAGCCGCGCGTTTAGGCTGGTTTCGCACTAGCGGCCGGGAGCCTCCGAGTTTTGGGGGCGCCCCGCCCCTACGCTGGGCGGCAAAGGATCTTGCGATCCTCTGCCGCCCAGCTCCGGTAGGCCCGATGCCACTCCCGGGCGCCCCCAAAACTCTCCGGCATCGTCCCTGACTTACCAAGGCGCGCGGCAGTGAAGGCAACTCAAAAGCGGAACTGTCCTCGCGCCGTCGTACGTCCCAAATTTTTTTCTTTAGGAGTTGTTCATGGCTGATCCGGCACGTGCTGCCAAGTTGGCGCAGCGGATTAAGGTTGTTGTTGCTGAGGCCCTGGGCCGGAAGGTTAAGGATCCTCGGCTGGAGGGCATTACCGTCACTGATGCCCGGGTGACCAATGATCTGCAGCATGCCACTGTGTATTACACCGTCTTTGGCGACCAGGCTGTCCAGGCTGACGCCGCCAAGGGACTGGAGAAGGCCAAGGGTGTGCTCCGGCAGGAGGTGGGCCGGAACATCACCGTCCGGCTGACTCCCAGCCTCGAATTCGTCGCCGACCAGATTCCCGTGGTTGCCTCCAACCTGGAGGAACTGCTGCGGGAGGCCAAGAAGCGTGACGCCGAGGTGGCCGCGCTTGCCGCCCAGGCAAAGCACGCGGGCGACGCCGACCCCTACAAGAGTGACGCTTCCGCTGATGTGGACATCGACGAGGACGACTTCGACGAAGAGGACCTTGACCTCGGTGACGACGAGGAACTCGACGAAGACGGCCACAAGTAACCGTTGAGCGCAGCAGAAGGCCCGGACCGCTATGTGTGGTCCGGGCCTTCTGCTTCCCAGAAGATCTCTATCGCCCGCTAGCGGAGGTCGGCCTCGATGACCTTCCCGGCCGGCGGCCCTGCGGGCGCCCCGCCGGGACCGTGCGGGGGTCCAGCCAATGCGTTCACCGTGGCGTACAGCGTGCCCCCGCGGATCTCGACGTCCGCCGGTGATTCGACTGCGAGGAACTCGGTACGGTGTCCCTTCGATGCGATGAACCTCAGGATCTGGTTGCCGAAAAGCGATGCAACGTACACGTCGCCGTTATTCGCCACTGCCAGGCCCGTGGGGCTGAGGATGTAGTCGACCCAGAGCTTCGTCTGGCCGGTCCAGGGATTGACCTTGAAGATCGCGCCGCGGTCACCAAGCGAGGGGACCTCCGGGCCGCCGGGCAGGGACGACACGTAGAGCCAGCCGTCCGGACCCATTTCCACATCCGTGGGAACAGGCTCGAATGCGTACTCGAACCCTGCGCAGCCAGGCGCCCCCAGCGTGGCCGCAGCTTCCGCCGTGAGCACTGCGGGCCGCGGCGGCAGGACCGCCAGTGTGGTGATGTCGCCCGAGCTGATGTTGACCTTGAGGATTGCGTTCGCTCCGGCATCAGCCACGTAGGCCGTGTTGGCCTGCACGTAGGTGGCGTACGGATTTGAATCCAGGGCGCCTGTGTACTGGGGCGGCGGGGCATCCGGGATGCCGGCGGCTTCCTCAAGGCACTGGCCGCTTGTGCCGGAGGCGAAACCGTAATGCTGGCCGGCGTCCGGGTTGATGGTCCGCTCGTATTCAGCGAGGTCCGCTATGGTATCGGCCTCGCCTCCGGGGCGGATCGATTTCAGGTACCCGCCCAACGCCGCCGGCACACCTTGGCCGGCCCCCTTGGCTTCAAGGAAGAAGGCCGTGGCGCCACGTGTTTCCACCCCGGCCACGCCCCAGCCTTCCGGAGCCTGGTAAACGGCATCGACAGTCCTGTCACGGTCCACGCGGCTCAGCGTCCCCGCGAAGTCCTGGGTGACGTAGACCGACTTGTTTGTTCCCACGGCCAGATGCAGGGGCGAAACGAGGCCGTCGGCCAGGACGTCCTGGTCCTGGGCTTCGTCGCGGGCCCAGGACGGAGCTGCCGGTGCGATGACGGCTGCAGCCGCCACGCAGGCGATGATGGTTAGCCTTCTCGTCATTTGGGTACTCCGGGGTTGGCGCCCAAAAAGTGGGCCGGGATATGAAGCCTAACGGGAGGAAATGATTCAGGGACCCCTGGCCGAAAGAGTATGCCCCCGACCGCCGGTTTGTCGCCGCGATTTCCCCCTATTCCGCCCCCTATTTCGTCCCCTAACGCCAACCCCTTGGCTAGGATCAAGCTATGACCGAGCCGAATGACACTGACCACACCGCAAGGTACTTGGAGCAGGCCGTGGAACTGGCCACCAGGAACGTCGGCGAAGGAGGCGGACCGTTCGGAGCGATTGTTGTGACGGCGGACGGGCGGGTGCACGAAGGCGTTAATCGCGTCACCCGCGACAACGATCCCACCGCCCACGCCGAAGTGGTGGCCATTCGGGCGGCAGCAACGGCGATAGCCAACTATGACCTGCAGGGAGCGGTCCTCTATGCAAGCTGCGAACCCTGCCCGCTCTGCCTTGCCTCCGCGCTCTGGGCCCGGATCGACCGCGTCCATTTCGCCGCAGACCGCCATGGCGCGGCCGCGGCCGGTTTCGACGACGCCGTCTTCTACGAGTACTTCGACGGGACCCGGCCGGAACTGTTGCCCGTCACCCGAAGCGACATCCCGTCGTCGGACGCGCCGTTCCAGGCATGGGGCGCGTTTGAAGACAAAAAGGAGTATTAGGAATGGAAGCTGCGCTCACTGCCTGCCCGGCCTGCGGCAAGACCAACCGGGTCCCGGCGCAGGCGGCCGGCCGGCCGCGGTGCGGCAACTGCAAAGCTGACCTGCCCTGGATTGTGGACGCGGGGGACGCGGACTTTTCCGCCGTCGCCGAGCAATCGCCCGTTCCGGTGCTGGTGGACTTCTGGGCGGCCTGGTGCGGCCCCTGCCGGATGGTCAGCCCCGTGCTGGACAAGCTGGCCAGGGAACGGCCGGGCCGGATCAAGCTCGTCAAGGTGGACGTCGACAAGTCGCCGGGCCTGTCCCGGAGGTTCGACGTGCAGGCCATTCCCACGCTGATGGTCCTGGTGGACGGCAAGGTGGTAGCGCGCCAGGCCGGGGCTGCTCCCGCGGAGGCGCTGCGGACGTGGCTGGACCGAGCCCTGTCCGGAAGCCGGAGCTAGCCGGGCCGGACCGGCCCCTTCAGCCGTGACGGCCGGGCAGCCGGTTCAGGCCCTCTACGAGGTCATCCTGCTTTCCGCACAGCGCAACCCGGACCCAGCCCTCGCCGATGGAACCGAATGCAGTCCCCGGCGCCAGGGCAACGCCGGAATCCGCGAGGAAGCGGCGCACCCAGCTGCGGACGTCCCCGCCGCTGGCGTGGGAAACATCCGCCCACAAATAGAAGGCTCCCTGTGCCTTCAGGTAGGGGATTCCCTTGGCATCGAGGACGGCGGATGCGGCGTCCCGGTTTGCCCGATAGTGCCGGTGCGCGTGCTGGACGTAGTCCTGCGGTCCGGTCAGGGCGGCGAGCGCGGCGTACTGGGACGGTGACGCGACGCAGGAGACGATCGACTCCATCACGTTGTCCATCTCCTGCTTGATCCCGGGCGGGCAAATCAGCGCCCCGATCCGCAGCCCGGTGAGCCCGTACGCCTTGGACAGGGTCAGCGAAGTGAAGACCCGGGCATCTTCCGGCGTATCGCCGTCGAACCTGGCAGGGCTGATGTGTGGCACGTCGTAGGTGAACGCCTCGTAGCATTCATCAGAGATGACCCACAGATCGTGCCGGCGGGCCAGGTCCATCAGGTCGCGGGTGAGGTCCTCCGCCAGCACGGCGCCGAGCGGGTTGGATGGAGAGTTCAGGACCAGCACCCGTGTCCGGCCGGTCACCAGCGCCTCGATATCGCCGGGCCTGGGCTGGAAGCCGTGGTCCGGGTACAACGGATAACCCACCGGAACAGCGTTCAGCAGGCGGCTGGTCATGGCAAACGTGGGATAGCCAGGGTTGGGGACCAGGATTTCGTCACCGGGGGAGAGCAGCAGGCTCATGGCAAAGTGCAGGCCCTGCTGCGCCCCGTCCACGACATACACCCGGTCCGCGGCAATGTCGCAGCCCTGCTGCTCCCGGAACCGGGCCGCGAACGCCTCGCGCAGCCCCGGGATGCCCGCGTTAGGGGTGTAGTTGGTCTCGTCCCTGTCCAGGCACGCCATGCCTGCATCCAGGACGTGCCGGGGGAGCGGAAAGCCGGGTTCGCCGATGCTGAGCACCAGGGCGCCGGGAGTCCGCCACGCGGCTTCGGTGATCTCGCGGATCTGGTTGACGGGCACGTCGCGGACATGGGCGGCAAGCTCAGGCATGCCTGCCATCCTAGCGCCGCTGCAGGCCGCTGCAGGTTGCTGCAGGGCGTGCGCCGGGGCATCAACCAGCGCCGATATACTGGGAGGCGTGCTTTCTGGACTGGTGATAGTGGACAAGCCGCAGGGATGGACCAGCCATGACGTGGTTGGCCGGATGCGGCGCCTTGCAGGTACCCGGAAAGTAGGGCACGCCGGAACCCTCGATCCCATGGCCACGGGCGTCCTGGTGGTGGGCATCAACAAGGCCACCCGGCTGCTCACCTACATCGTGGGCACCTCCAAGACCTACACCGCCACCATCCGGCTGGGCCAGACCACCGTCACGGACGACGCCGAAGGCGAAGTTACTGCCACGGCAGGCACTTCGGGGGTCAGTGAGCAGGCAATCCACGACGGCGTCGCCGCGCTCACAGGCGACATCCAGCAGGTGCCCAGCAGTGTCAGCGCCATCAAGATCAACGGTGAACGGGCCTACGCCCGGGTGCGCTCGGGTGAGGATGTGAAGCTTGCCGCCCGCCCCGTCACCATCCACCGCTTCGAGGTGCACGGCATCCGGCGGGACCCGGAAGCGGACGTCATGGACCTGGACGTCACCGTGGAGTGCTCCTCCGGAACGTACATCCGCGCCCTCGCCCGTGACCTGGGCAAGGCGCTGGGAGTGGGCGGGCACCTGACCGCGCTCCGCCGGACCCATGTGGGTCCGTACTCCCTGGAACAGGCGCGCACGCTCGAGCAGCTCGCCGAGGAACTCAACGTCCTGGAAATGTCGCAGGCTGCCCGGGCACTGATGCCCAACCGTGAGCTGACCGCGGAGGAAGCCACCGAGATCTCCTTCGGCCGGAGGATCGCTGCCGGCGCCGCCCCGGGCAGTCCCGCGGCGGCCACCGCCGAACACCCGGCCGCCGCCTTCGCACCGGACGGGAGCCTGGTGGCACTGCTTGCCGATGCCGGCAGCTTCGCCAAGCCCGTGCTGGTGTTTGCCCCGGGCAACGGCAGCTCCGCAACCCGCACCCCCGGTGAAGGCTGAGCGTGGACGCCTATTTCTACATCATCCTGGTGGTCGGGCTCCTGTCCACGGGCGTGTGCCTCACGGCAGGAATCCTCAAGAAGGCGCCGAACGACGTCACTATCCTGTCCGTGGCGGCGGTGGAGGTCTCCCTCCTGGTCTACCTGGTGGGCTCGATCATCCGGGTCATCGCCGGCGAACCCATCGCCGGCGAGGCATGGGAATTCTGGGGGTACCTGGTCACGGCCATGCTCCTGCCGCCGGCTGCCGTCTACTGGTCCATCCTGGAGCGGACCAGATGGAGTAACTTTGTCCTGGCCGCCGTCGGCGTCACCGCACTGGTGATGGCGGCCCGCATGAACCAGATCTGGTACTGAAGTGGAAGAAGCACACAACGTGAAAGACCAGCAGGCAACAAGCGCCGCCGGAGGGCACACCCCGGGCAACAGCCAAGCCGGCGTCAACAGCCGCAATACCGGCCCGGGGCGGCTGCTCATCGCTGTGTACGCCGTCTTTGCCATCTCGGCGTCCGCCCGTGCCGGCTACCAGATCCTCACCAAGTTCTCAGAGGCTCCGCTCGCTTACCTGCTGTCCGCCTTCGCGGCCCTCGTGTACGTGGTGGCCACCGTGTCGCTGGCCAAAGCCGGCACCACCTGGTTCAAGGTTTCGGTTGCCGCGGTGCTGGTTGAACTGGTGGGCGTGCTGGTGGTGGGCGCCCTGAGCCTCTTCGACCCCGTCCAGTTCCCGCACGAGACGGTCTGGTCGCTGTTCGGCCGGGGCTACGCCTTCATTCCGTTGCTGCTGCCCGTCCTGGGCCTGGTATGGCTGTACCGGCGGCGCCCGGGTGCACGGGCTGCTGCCTGAGGCACTCTTTCCACCAGGCCGCGGCCGCGAAAGGCGCCTGAAACTTCGTCCGGAAACCTCGTCAAGAACCCTTGTCCGGACACATGAAGTCTGCTTCACTATTTCGTATGGAGGGGAGTATCCCCGAATGCTTCGTCGTCAGTCCGGCCGCCCCTGAGCGGCCCGGTGAAGCAGGCTCCCGCGGGAGCCGGGAAAGACCTCCGGTTGGTTTATCTGACTGGAAGTGGGTTCCTTCATGTATGTTCCCCTGTGGGGCTGGCTGGCTGTCCTGCTCTTTATCGTCCTGATGCTTGCCTTGGACCTCTTTGCCCACCGCAAGGCGCACGTGATCGGCGTGCGGGAGGCGGCGCTGTGGTCCGCCGTCTGGGTGGCCTTTGGCGTTGGTTTCGGTGTCCTGGTGTGGCAGCTGTACGGTGCGGAGTTTGGCCAGCAGTACTTTGCCGGCTACCTGATTGAAAAGTCCCTCGCCGTGGACAACGTGTTTATTTGGGCAATCATCTTCACGTACTTCGCCGTACCGCGGGAGTACCAGCACCGCGTCCTGTTTTTCGGTGTCCTCGGTGCCCTGGTGTTCCGAGGCATCTTCATTGCGGCCGGCGCCGCCATCATCGCCAGCGCCGGGTGGGTGCTCTACCTGTTCGCCGCGTTCCTGCTCATCACCGGCTACCGAATGATCCGGCACCGTAACGACCACGTGGATCCGGAGAAGTCCCGGGCATTGAAGTTCTTCCGACGGCACGTGCCCATGACGGACGACTTCCACGGGCAGAGGTTCCTGATCCGGCGCCGCGGCGTGCTCCTGGCCACTCCGCTGCTCGCGGTCCTGGTCCTCGTTGAGGCGACTGACATCATCTTCGCCGTCGATTCGATTCCTGCCATCTTCGCCGTCACGGATGACGTGTTCCTGGTGTTCACCGCGAATGCCTTCGCCATCCTGGGCCTTCGCGCCATGTACTTCCTCCTGGCGGACCTTATCCACCGGTTTATCTACCTGAAGACCGGCCTGGCCCTCGTCCTGATCTGGGTGGGCATCAAGATGTTCCTGAAGATCGATATCTACTACATCCCCACTCCGGTGTCCCTGGCAGTTATTGCCGCGATCCTCTCCGTGTCGATAGGGGCCAGCCTGTGGGCAACACGGGGCCAGGAGCGCCGGCCGCTGCCCGCACCGGAGCGCGCACCGTTTGGATCCGCCGCCCCCGAGGACCTGGAAGCCCTGGAACCGCTGTGGCGGCGCAGGCAGCCCAACAGGTCCAGCCACCTGTGACCCCCAAACGATGGAGCATCCATGACAGCTGAACGTTCCGCCGACAGCGGTCAGGAGGCTCCGGGTCCAGGCGGGCCTGCCCGGCCTGCCTGGACCTTCCTCACCAACCACGGGCATGTCCTGCTGTCCGTGGCACAGGAGCCGGACATCCTGGTTGCAGACATCGCTGAGCGGGTGGGCATCACCACCCGGGCCGCCCTGCAGATCCTCAAGGACCTTGAAAGTGCGGGCTATCTGCTGCGGACAAGGGTGGGGCGCAGGACCCACTACACCATCCGGCCCCACCAGCACTTCCGGCATCCCGCCACTGCCGCGCAGGAAGTGGACGGCTTGATCCGCCTGTTCACAGCCGCTGCGCCGGGCGATGCTCCGGCGGCACCGGCGGAACCGTAACAGCCAAACCCGCTGCTTTCCCGGCACCCGCCCGGCTTGGCAAAGTTGGCCAGGCGAATGCAGGTAATCTTAGAGAGTTCCGCGGCCGGTACCGGCCCGAACATTGATACTTGCAAGCGTTTAAGGCGAGGGTGATGGTCTACATCTGGAACGATCCGTCCGAGGTCCCGGCGGACTTCGGCCCATCTGTTGTCACCATCGGAAACTTTGACGGAGTGCACCGGGGACACCAGCAGGTGCTCTCCGAACTGGTCCGCACGGCCCGGATCACAAGGTCCAAAGCTGTTGTGGTCACCTTCGATCCACACCCGGCCCTGGTCCACCGTCCCGAGTCCGCGCCCGAGCTGATCATGGGCCTGCAGGACAAGCTCGAGGCGCTGGGGGAGCTGGGCCTGGACGCCATCCTGGTCATGAAGTATTCGCTGGACCTGGCCAGCCTCACCCCTGAAGAGTTCGTGGAGCAGTACCTGGTGGACTGCCTGCACGCCGGCCATGTGGTCATCGGCCACGACGTACGCTTCGGACGCAACAATTCGGGGGACCTGGACACCATGAAGGCCCTCGGCCAGAAGTTCGGGTTTGAGGTGCAGGTGATCAGCGAGTTCGGCTCTGAGGGCTACCCCCTGCATGACGACGACGGCACGGACCGCCGCTGCTCCTCCACCTGGGTGCGGGAGGCCCTGCAGGAAGGCGACGTCGCCACGGCGTCCGCTGTCCTGGGGCGTCCGCACCGGATGCGCGGCGAGGTTGTTCACGGCGCCGCACGCGGCCGCGCACTTGGCTTTCCCACCGCCAACCTCGCCAGCAACGCCAGCGGCCTGATCCCAGCCGACGGCATCTACGCCGGCTGGCTGGTGGACCAGGCCGGTACCCGTTGGCCCGCGGCCATTTCCGTAGGGTCGAACCCCACGTTCGACGGCGTCAGCCGCCAGGTGGAGGCCCACGTGATCGACCGGCCCAAGGAGGACGTGGAGGACTTCGATCTCTACGGCCAGACAGTAGTTGTGGAATTTGTTGCCCGGCTCCGGGGCATGGTGGCTTACCGTGGGCCGGAGGCACTCGTGGAGCAGATGCGCCTGGACGTCATCCAGGCACACGGGCTGCTGGCCAGGCGCTAGGCCGCCACCAACGAAAGGCAGTACCCGTGTCCGTCGAGAAGAACACCCGGAAGCTGGACAAGGGGATTGTCCGCGACTTCAGCTCGCGGATGAGCTACGCGTCCTACCTGCAGCTGCCAACCCTCCTGAGCGCGCAGCAGCCGGTCAGCAAGCCCGAACACCACGATGAACTTCTCTTCATCATCCAGCACCAGACCACGGAACTGTGGCTGAAACTGGTGCTCCATGAACTGCGCAGCGCCGCCGCCTGGCTCCGGGCAGACGACCTGGGGTCGGCGCTCAAAGGCATTGCCCGGGTGAAGCACATCCAGAAAACCCTCACCGAGCAGTGGTCCGTCCTGGCCACCCTGACCCCCACCGAGTACTCCCAATTCCGCGGCTTCCTCGGCAATTCCTCCGGCTTCCAGTCGAGCCAGTACCGCGCAGTGGAGTTCGTGCTGGGCAACAAGAACCGCAAGATGCTCCCGGTGTTCGAGTCGGACCCGGAGGCGCACGCCATGCTTGAGGAACTGCTGGCGGCTCCCAGCATCTACGACGAATTCCTCGCCTACCTCTCCCGGCAGGGTTTTGATGTGCCGGCGTCCGTCCTGCAACGGGACGTCACCAAAGCGCACGAGTACACGCCGGAACTGGTGCCGCTGTTCAAGCACATCTACGAGAACGCGGCGGGCAACTGGGGGGCTTACGAGGCCTGCGAGGAACTGGTGGACCTGGAAGACAACTTCCAGCTGTGGCGCTTCCGGCACCTGCGGACCGTCCAAAGGACCATCGGCATGAAATCCGGGACCGGCGGATCCAGCGGTGCTGCGTTCCTCCAGAAGGCCCTCGAACTGACCTTCTTCCCGGAACTTTTCGCTGTCAGGACGGAGATCGGACAATGAGCATCCACCAGGAGAATGCAGCTGCGCCGGCTGCGGAGCAGTTGCAGCAACGGGCCGCGGAACTCGACCGGGAGGATCCGCTGGGGCACTACCGCGAGCACTTCATCGGCACCGACACGGCCGTGTCCTACCTCGATGGAAACTCACTGGGCCGGCCGCTGAAGCGGACCGCGGAGGACATCGCAACCTTCATCCGCGACGACTGGGGAGGGCGGCTGATCCGCGGCTGGGACGAGCAGTGGCTGGGCCTGCCGCAGTCCATCGGCGACCAGCTCGGACGGGCAGTCCTCGGCGCCGCGCCGGGCCAGACCATCATCGCCGACTCCACCACCGTGGTGCTCTACAAGCTGATCCGTGCCGCCCTCGCAGCGGTTGCCGATCCGGACCGCAACGAGCTGGTCCTTGACACCGAAAACTTCCCCACGGACCGGTACCTCGTCGAGGGCATCGCACTGGAGGAGGGACTTACCCTGCGCTGGATCCAGGCGGATCCGGCCGCCGGGGTGACCGTCGAACAGGTGCGCCAGGCAACCGGGCCGCGTACCGCCGTCGTACTCCTGAGCCAGATCGCCTACCGCTCGGGCCACCTGGCGGACCTCCCCGCCATCACGGCCGCAGTGCACGACGCCGGCGCGCTGGTTGTGTGGGACCTGTGCCACTCCGCGGGGTCAGTGGAGATCGCCCTGGACAGTGCCGGCGCCGACTTCGCCGCCGGCTGCACCTACAAATACCTCAACGGCGGACCGGGGTCGCCGGCCTTCGCGTACGTGAACCAGCGCCACCTGGCGTCGCTCAACCAGCCGATCTGGGGATGGATGGGTCGCAAGGACGCGTTCGAAATGGCTGCCGGCTATGAGCCGGCAGCCGGAATCCGCGGGTTCCTCAGCGGAACGCCGGCGATTTTCGGGATGCTGGCCATGCAGGGCACCCTCGATGTCATTGAAGAAGCGTCCATGGCCGCCATCCGGGCCAAGTCGGAGAAGCTCACGGCCTTCGCCGTCGAGGTCTTTGATGCCTGGCTCGCGCCGCTGGGCGCTGAACTTGCCTCACCGCGGAATCCGGCAGAGCGCGGCAGCCACATCACCATCGACCATCCGGATTTCACCAAGGCGACAGTTCAGGCGCTGTGGGACCGGGACGTGATCCCGGACTTCCGCGCTCCGCGCGGTATCCGCGTGGGCCTTTCGCCGCTGAGCACCAGCTACCGGGAGGTTCTGCGGGGCATGGAGGCGATGCGGGACTGCCTGCAGGGATAACGGGGCTGTTTCGACAACATTAGGCAGTGGCCGGTAAACTGGACGATGGATCCAGCTGCAGTCCGTGGCGGCTGGTTCCTGTTGCGTACGGCCCGCCCCGGTTTTCCGGCAACGGCTGCGGCGGCAGACCCGGCAGTGAGTTACTGACCTGGGCCCTCACGGCACATCCCTAGGAGTTATTGTGGCACTTGACGCCGCTGTAAAGCAGTCCATCATCAAGGAATACGCAACCGGCGAAGGCGACACCGGTTCGCCGGAGGTCCAGGTTGCCGTCCTGACCCAGCGGATCAAGGATCTGACTGAGCACATGAAGGAGCACAAGCACGATTACCACACCCAGCGCGGTCTGCTGGCCATGGTTGGTCGTCGCAAGCGCATGCTGGGCTACCTCAAGAAGACTGACATCGCCCGCTACCGTTCGCTCATCGAGCGCCTCGGCCTGCGCCGCTAGTCGGACTTAGGGGCGGCCCATTCCAGCATGGAACGGGCCGCCTTCTTCAAAAGAAAAACTAAACAGGAGGATCAACCGCATCACGCATTCGCGGTCCTCGGTAGTGATCCCCGGGAACGGCTTCGTTGACTGAAGCCGGCGGCCCGTGGGTCTCGATCGATGACCGGGTGCAGGGCCAGTAGACAGATGCTGGCTGGGTTGATGCGGCTGGACTTCCGTAAAACAGAAACGGAGGTGACTCTCTTGGAGGGTCCCGAAATCCAGTTCTCGGAAGCAGTCATTGACAATGGCCGTTTCGGCAAGCGCGTAATCCGCTTTGAAACCGGCCGCCTTGCCAAGCAGGCAGCCGGCGCAGCCATGGTGTACATCGACGATGACACCGCACTGCTGTCCGCCACCACTGCAGGCAAGCACCCGCGTGAAGGCTTTGACTTCTTCCCGCTGACGGTCGACGTCGAAGAGCGCATGTACGCTGCCGGCCGCATCCCGGGCTCGTTCTTCCGCCGTGAAGGACGCCCGTCCACCGAAGCCATCCTGGCCTGCCGCCTGATGGACCGCCCGCTGCGCCCCGCCTTCATCAAGGGCCTGCGGAACGAGGTCCAGATCGTGGTCACCGTCCTGGCGATCAACCCGGACGAGCTCTACGACGTGGTGGCCATCAATGCCTCCTCCATGTCCACGCAGCTGTCCGGCCTGCCGTTCTCCGGCCCCATCGGCGGCGTCCGCGTTGCCCTGGTTGCTGACGAAAACGGTTCACAGTGGGTGGCTTTCCCCAAGCACTCCCAGCTGGAGCACTCCGTCTTCAACATGGTGGTTGCCGGCCGCATTGCCGGTGACGACGTCGCCATCATGATGGTCGAAGCCGAAGCCACCGACAACTCCTGGAACCTCATCAAGGAACAGGGCGCCACCGCCCCCACCGAAGAGGTTGTCTCCGAGGGCCTCGAGGCTGCCAAGCCGTTCATCAAGGCACTGTGCGAAGCCCAGGCCGACCTCGCCGCCCGCGCTGCCAAGCCGACCGTTGAATTCCCGGTCTTCCTGGACTACGAGGACGATGTTTACGCCGCCGTCGAGGCCGCTGCCGCTGAGAAGCTCGCCGCTGTCTTCCAGATCGCGGACAAGCAGGAGCGCGACAACGCTTCGGACGCCCTGAAGGACGAGGTCACCGCCTCCCTCGCCGGCCAGTTCGAAGGCCGCGAGAAGGAGCTGTCCGCAGCGTTCCGCTCTGTCACCAAGCACGTTGTGCGCCAGCGCATCCTGAAGGACCAGATCCGCATTGACGGGCGTGGCCTCACGGACATCCGCCAGCTCACCGCCGAGGTCGAGGTCCTGCCGCGCGTTCACGGTTCGGCCATCTTCGAACGTGGTGAAACCCAGATCATGGGCGTCACCACGCTGAACATGCTGAAGATGGAACAGCAGATCGACTCGCTGTCTCCGGTGAAGACCAAGCGCTACATGCACAACTACAACTTCCCGCCGTACTCCACCGGCGAGACCGGCCGCGTCGGTTCCCCGAAGCGCCGCGAAATCGGCCACGGTGCCCTGGCTGAGCGCGCGCTCGTGCCGGTCCTGCCGTCCCGCGAGGAGTTCCCGTACGCCATCCGCCAGGTATCCGAAGCCCTCGGTTCCAACGGTTCGACGTCCATGGGCTCCGTTTGCGCCTCCACCCTCTCGATGCTGAACGCAGGTGTGCCCCTGAAGGCCGCCGTCGCCGGCATCGCCATGGGCCTGGTCTCCGACCAGGTGGACGGCCAGACCCGCTACGCTGCGCTGACCGACATCCTTGGTGCCGAAGATGCCTTCGGCGACATGGACTTCAAGGTTGCCGGTACCTCCGAGTTCGTTACCGCCATCCAGCTTGACACCAAGCTCGACGGCATCCCCGCTTCCGTGCTGGCAGCAGCCCTGAAGCAGGCCCGCGAGGCACGCCTGCACATCCTCGAGGTCATCAATTCGGCCATCGACACCCCGGACGAGCTCTCCGAGTTCGCACCGCGCGTCATCGCCGTGAAGATCCCAGTGGACAAGATCGGCGAGGTCATCGGCCCCAAGGGCAAGATGATCAACCAGATCCAGGAAGACACCGGCGCCGACATCTCCATCGAGGACGACGGCACGGTCTACATTGGCGCCACCAACGGCCCGTCTGCAGAAGCAGCGCGTTCCGCCATCAACGCCATTGCCAACCCGCAGGTCCCGGAAATCGGCGAGCGCTACCTGGGTACGGTCGTCAAGACCACCACCTTCGGTGCCTTCGTTTCGCTGACCCCGGGCAAGGACGGCCTCCTGCACATCTCCGAGCTGCGCAAGATCGCAGGCGGCAAGCGCGTGGACAACGTCGAAGACGTTGTCTCGGTGGGCCAGAAGGTCCAGGTGGAAATCACCAAGATCGATGACCGCGGAAAGCTGTCGCTGTCTCCGGTAGTGGCTGAAGAGGAGGGCGCCGGGGAGACCGAGCGCGTTCACGCCACGGAGCCCGCTGAAGGCGCAGAGGTCTAGCACACCGCACAGCGGGCTCGCCCGCAGCATGAAGAGGCGGGGGGGGGGGGGGGGGGGCCCCCCCCCGCCCCGGGAGTCGCAGCGCCCCCACCCCCCCGGCCCGCACACCGCACAGCGGGCTCGCCCGCAGCATGAAGAGGCGGGGCCGTGGATGATCCACCGGCCCCGCCGCTGTTACGATGGCAGCCAGATCCCGGCTGCCCCTCTTGAAAGGCCTCAATGACTGTTGTACCCCTGCCGCTTGAGCAGAACCACCGCGGCGATACCCTGGTCCACGGGGCCGACGGCGGCTCCGAAGTGCGGCGTTCGGTGCTGCCCGGCGGAGTGCGGGTACTGACCGAGGCGATGCCCGGGCAGCGGTCGGCCACCATCGGATTTTGGGTGGGGGTCGGCTCCCGCGATGAGGCCCCGGGCCAGCACGGCTCAACGCATTTCCTCGAGCACCTCCTGTTCAAGGGAACCAAGCGCCGGACTGCGCTGGAGATCGCCTCTGCATTTGACGAGGTGGGCGGCGAGTCGAACGCGGCCACGGCGAAGGAAAGCACGTGCTACTTCGCACGGGTCCTGGACTCCGACCTGCCGATGGCCATCGACGTCATTGCAGACATGATCACAGGCGCCGTCATCGATCCTGCCGAGATGGAGCAGGAACGCGATGTCATCCTTGAGGAAATCGCCATGGACAGCGACGACCCCACGGACGTCGCCCACGAACACTTTGTCTCAGCCGTCCTGGGCAGCCATCCCCTCGGACGCCCCATTGGCGGCACACCGGATGCCATCAAGGCGGTGGCCCGTGATTCTGTGTGGGAGCACTACCAGCGCTATTACCGGCCGGACGAACTGGTGATTACCGCAGCCGGCGGCCTGGAGCACGACGTCGTCTGCGGCCTTGTGGTGGATGCGCTTGAGTCTGCCGGCTGGTCACTTGAGTCCGATGCGGCGCCGGTGGAACGCCGGTCCACCGAACGTGCCCTCATCGCCGGGACCGCAGGGCTCCACGTCGTCAAGCGCGCCGTGGAGCAAGCGAACATCATCATGGGTTGCCCCACGATCGTGGCCACGGACGAAAGGCGCTACGTCATGAGCGTCCTCAATGCCGTGCTGGGCGGGGGAATGTCCTCACGCCTGTTCCAGGAGATCCGCGAGAAGCGCGGCCTGGTGTACTCCACGTACTCCTTCGCTTCCTCCTATGCCGATGCCGGCTACTTCGGCATGTACGCCGGCTGCACGCCGTCCAAGGTACGGCAGGTGCTGGACCTGCTCGCTGTTGAGCTGGACAAGCTGGCTGAGCACGGCATCGCCGAGGACGAACTCCGCAAGGCGGTAGGCCAGCTGGGCGGCGGGATCGTGTTGGCCCTGGAGGACACCGGTTCGCGGATGTCCCGGCTGGGCCGGGCCGAGCTTGTGTCCGGCGAGTACCAGGACATTGACGAAACCCTGCGCCTGATCAAAGCTGTCACCACCGAACAGGTCCAGGAATTGGCGGCCGAACTCGCTGCCGCTCCCAGGACTGTGACCGTCGTCGGACCATTCGAGGAGACGGAAACGTTCGGACTCTGACGCGTCGGAACGGCAGGACTTAGCTCGCAAACGGCAGGACTTGGCTCTGGAGGTGAGGGGACAGTGGAACGGACCCCTCCCAGCCGTGCGCCGGGAGCTCTGGCCGCTTTCCTGGGCCGCTGGCGGGGGAGTACCCGGTTCGCCGCCGGTCCCTGGGGGCCCGAACGGACCGTCGACGCCGAGGTGACCTACACCCCGGTGGCTGGCGGATCTGCCGTCGTCCAGAGCTACCGCCACCTGGAACCGGACGGGACGCATTCCGAAGGCCACGGGATCTTCACTGTCGACCCGGATCACCAGGATGTTTTTTGGTACTACGTGGATAATGCGGGCCCGGCACCTGCAGCCGCCGCCCGCTGCACGTGGCATGACGGCGCCCTTAGGGTGGAACGCCGGGGCGGTGCCGGGTGGACCCGCCATACGTTGCGCGTCGACGGCAACGTACTCACCCACATCACGGAGCTACGAACCCGTGGCGGCAAGACCACAAGCACCACAACGGACGGGTCCGGCGGGGACGACGGGACCGGCCCGGCCTATGTTCCCTTCATGACGTCGTCGTTCCAGCGGAGCTGACGCGGTCAGACGAAGCACACCAAAATGACGGCTGATCCAGATGGCGGCAGATTCAGTCAGGTTCAAAGCGACGTCAGTAGTGCACCAAGCCCCACTCCCACTCTTTGAGCGGGTCCTCGGGCAGTTTCGGGGGCATGGCGTAGAAGTCGACCCATACAGAATCCTCTTGCGAAAAGACCTCGGGATCCACAAAGTTGTCGCCCACTGGATCTTCAAGCGGAAGTTCCGCCGGCTGGAGGGGACTGTCCGATAAACGGTGTGTGGAGTCCGGCCGGTTTTCATTGTTGAGTGGTTCTTTCGAACCGGCCAGCGAAGGTAATAGCGAACGCGTTTAGCGCAGGCTTCCACCTCATCACCCAGCGTGCACGGCCACCGCCGGTTGGATCAAGAGATCTGGTGACCAGGTATAGGCATTTCAGGGCAGCGGTCTCGTTCGGAAAGTGCCCGCGGGCCCTCACCGCCCTTCGGTAGCGTGCGTTGATCGACTCGATCGCGTTCGTCGTGCAGATGACCCGTCGGATCTCCACGTCGTACTCCAGGAAGGGCACGAATTCGGCCCAGGAGGATTCCCAGAGCCGTACGATGGCCGGATACCGCTGGCCCCACTCGGCAGTGAATTCGGCGAACCGGTCCTTCGCCGCCTGCTCGGACGGGGCCGTGTAGACCGGCTTGAGCGCCTTGACGATGCCGTCGCGGTGCTGGCGTCCGGCGTAGCGGAAGCTGTTGCGGATCAGGTGCACGATGCACTGCTGCACCACCGTCCGCTCCCACGTGGTCGTGATCGCCTCCGGCAGGCCTTTGAGCCCGTCGCAGACGGCGATCAGCACATCTTCCACGCCCCGGTTCTTCAGCTCCGAGAAGACCTGCAGCCAGAACCGGGCACCCTCGCCACCGTCGCCGGCCCAGATGCCCAGGATCTCCCGCTCCCCATTGGTGGTGACGCCCATAACGACGTAGAACGGGGTGTTGCGCACCTGCCCGTCACGGACCTTGACCACGACCGCATCAACGAACAGCACCGGATAGATCGGATCCAAAGGCCGGGCCGACCATTCGGCCAGCTCCGAGGCGACTTTCTCCGTGATGCGGCTGATGGTGTCTTTAGAGACTCTGGCCCCGTAGACCTCCTCGAAGTGGGCGGCGATTTCCCCGGTCGTCAGCCCTCGGGCAGAGAGGGAGAGCACGATCTGGTCGATCCCGTCCAGACGCCGTTTCCGCTTGGGCACGATCACCGGCGCGAACGAGCCGTCCCGATCCCGGGGCACCTCAATCTCGACCGGACCGATCTCGGTCAACACGGTCTTTGACCTGGTGCCGTTGCGCATGTTGGCTGCGATCGGTGTCTGGCCGTGCTCGTGGCCGAGGTGCTCTGTCAGCTCGGCTTCCAGAGCGGTCTCCAGCACATTCCTCGTGAGCTGGTTCAGCAGCCCGCCCGGGCCTACCAGGCTCACGCCCTGCTCCTTGGCCTGCGCGAGCAACCGCTCCGCAAGCTCCTTCTGATCGATGATCTCTCCCGTCACAGGATCGATCATCACCCCTGCCATCTCGGACGTGGACTCTGACACGGCCGTCTCCTTTCGGATCAGGCCGGACTCCACACACCGTTATTCAGACAGTCCCG